>NZ_NAHZ01000031.1:0-392909 GCF_002196785.1 Desulfosporosinus sp. FKA
TTAATTTATCCCGGGATTGCCAGAGAAATTCCAGCAAGGAAGTATATTTATCATAATTATTATTTCCCGATAAGGGATTTAAACTAATATTTTCAGGTTCAGTTTCTGAAGACGGTTTAGGCGCAACCGTGGTATCTGAGGTAAGTTTGTCTTGAGTCGCTGCGGTACTTATATAATTTAAAGTTGTAGGCGACCAAACATAACCGCGGCGAAGCATATAGGCCGCCATCTCTTTATGACTGGAAAAGCCCATTCTCTTGGCTATGTCACGGGCATCCAGTATTCCTAAGCTAAAGAGACGAACGACTTCTTCCGGGTTAAAGGTTAGGTCTGCAACGCTGTCAGGATTAATATCATTGCCATGTAGAGCTGTGGGTTCTTTAAGGGTGGCCTTTAAGGTTGAATTCGTGTAAATTTGATTTTGACTGTCCCACATAAAGCCGTGTCTTCGCATGTAAATATCTAAACTCTTCCAGGTACTGTAACCAAACTGATCGGCAATTTCTTCACGAGGCTGGCCTGCTTCCAGTAATTCAAGGATCTGGTCAACCCGTTCTTTTTTGATACATAAACGATTCCGTTGAGACATGAGGCAATTCTCCTAACCATTTCAAGTTGCTTAAAAGGTATTTACTGCTTCTGTTAATTCATCAATTGTTGCATGAGTATAGATGCTCGTTGTTTTCAGGCTTGAGTGTCCCAAAAGCTTCTGGACACGGACGATATTGACGTTGTTGCGTACTAAATGGCTGGCGAAACTATGGCGGAGGACGTGACAGGTAACTTTTTTGTTCCAGCCAAGTCGTGTTATGGCCTGTTTTAGGGTTTTGTTGGCCATACTTGCCGAGAGCTGCCCGGAGACCTTGGTGGCGAAGAAATTAGGGCTGTCCATCTTGGACCTGGTTTTTTGGACGTACTGGCTCAGGATCGGCAGCAGGCGGTCGCTGATAGGAACAATCCGGCTTTTGTTCCCTTTACCGTGTTTTACCCGGATAATTCGAGAAGCAAAGTCTACGTCTTCTAAGGTAAGATCTAAGGCTTCTTTGATCCGCAGCCCCGTCATGAACAGGGTGTAGACCAGGACTTTAACGACTTGGTTGTTTATGACCGAGACTAACTCTTCGAATTCCTGATCACTTAAAAAGGTTCGCTCTAGGTGCTGGACTTTGACAGAATCGACCCGGGCGGCAACATTGTTCAGAACGAGTTCCTGGCGGGTGGCGAAGTTATAAAAAGAACGCAGGATGTAGACCATTCGGCTGCGTCTTGAAGCGTGACTGCCGCGAACTTTAAGTTCATGGAGGTACTCTTCAATGTCTTGCACTGTGACTTCTTCGAGATAAACCGGTCCATTGTATTGCTTTTCCGTATATTGAGCGAAGTTTTCCAGTTCAATCATATAGGCGCGCAACGTTTCCGGTGAACGTTCGTTAATAATTAAATGTTTCTTAAAAAGCATGATAGCTTCTCTCAATAACACTGCCGACACCTCTTCTCTGAATCTGTTTTATAGTATTTTACGAGGGGGTGGGGTTTATGCAAACAATACCTGATTAGCTTTTGGCCTGTATTTAACAGGCGATATGTATGACTGACTATCAGATAACTTGTTATGTAGGAAAGATTCTGACAACCGTCGCTGCACCATTTCCTCTGAGCAATTATGTAGTCGTCGTATGCGGCAAATGGTTAAGAAACGTTATGAAGATTGGATAAGTCAATGAGCGGAGAACTGATTTCCTGAGTTTGGACTATGTAATTGCGAAAAACATGTTGCTGAGGGATGATTTTCTGCGGAGTAACATGGTTGAAGTAACATCGAAGGCCTCCCCACCAGCCGGGAATTAGATAATAATAAAGCCTGAAACGCTTGTCAGATCAGTGTTCAGGCTGGGAGGCGTTACTGGATCAGTTCGGTTAATAGCACTTACACGGAATAATGAAAATCATTAGGATTTCTAATGATACTGCTAAAAATTCTGCGCTTTATTAACGTGGAATTTTTAGGGTTAATTAAGAGAAATCTACACTATGATTTTGTAAAAAGAATTCGTGCAGGTAAGGCGTACGCAAAAGAACGAGAAACAAATCTAAATATAAACAATTATCTGAATATAGATATTAAAATATAAAATAGTTTAAATTTAGATTAGTCAGAATAGTATAGAGGATTCCGTAAATTTCCGTAGAATACATCTTGTAGGAATGAATCCGTGAGCTGGAATAATTTCCAGTATCAGTCTAAGAATAAGCGACCGGTTACCCGAAGAGTGTTTAGGGGGTGATGGCTGTCCAAAATTGATGTTCTGGGTTGTGAAAAGCAAAGATCTAAATCGAGAGGAGAAATTCAGTGCATGAGAAAGCCAAAGAAAGTTTTAGCCACTCTAGCCATCGCGGTTATGGCCTTAACAATGGTTCCCTGCGACACCTTTGCTGAGGGCACGGTTCCAACGCGTTTAGCAGGTGCATCTGCAGCGCAAACTGCGGCAGCGATTGCTGATCAGACGGGATATAGCGGTACGGCGATTCTGGCATCGTCCACTTCCTATGGTATGGCAGATGCTTTGACGGCAGGGCCGCTGGCAGTATATCTGAAAGCTCCAATCCTTTTGACCGGTGCGGAAAAAACACTTGATCCTGATACTAAAGCCCAACTTATTAAGCTGAAGGTTAAAACAGTCTATGTAACAAGCGGGACGGCAGTTATTCCTCAAGAAGTCCTTAATCAGCTGCAAAGTATGGGTATTGCTGTTATTTCCCTTGGCGGCTCTGACAGAGCAGCTACCTCTGTCAATATCGCCAAAAAAATGATTGGGGTAACGAAAGTTGCCGTTGCTAATGGTATTCCGGATGCACTTTCTATTGCTGCGATTGCTTCAGCAGCCAATGAACCCATCCTTTTGACAGATAAAAATGCCGTTCCAGCCAGCGTTGCGGCGTATATTGCCGGAAATGCAGGTATTACGGCTAGCGATATTATCGGCGGAACAGGCATCATCAGTGATGCTGTAAAGGCTCAATTTCCCGGCGCTGTCCGCCACGCCGGAACAACAGCTTATGACACCAATAGCCAAGTTATCAAGGATTTTGATTCCGTCCTTCATTATACTAATATTTATGTGGCTAATGGTGAAACCCGAATCGATGCTTTGGCCGGGGCTCCTCTCGCAGCGCAGACGAAATCTCCCATTGTTTTAACGAATGGGACGATTCCGTCTGCAGCTTCCTTCATAAAGAGTAAACTGACTGAGAAAACGGTGGTAACAGCCCTCGGAGGTACGGCGGTGGTGCCTGAAAAGGTTCGTTTAGGAGTAGACGGTCAGGATACGTCATCCTCGTCTCAGGGTTTGACAGTAACCTCTGTCAAGGCAGTGGGCGCTGACAGTATTAAAGTTAGCTTTAATCACGCCCCGGCAGATACCGCCAAAATTGGTTTTACAGTTCAAAGTTTAGCGAATCCCTTTACGGTGTCGCCAACCTGGAATAACGAAAAAACAGAAGCAACCTTGAAGTATTCGGCTAACTTTCCGCAAGGAAAGTATACGGTTAATGTCAAGGATGACAAAACAGACCTGGGAACTTCAGAAGTATCGCTGGATCAACAAAAGATCGCTTCTCTGACGATTACTTCCACGAAATTAGGGGTTGTTACCAATTCCAAGGACAACAGTCAAAAGGGTTATGCGACATATAAAGTTTTAGACCAATATGGCAATGATATTACTACTGGGGGGCTCGCCAATAGCCTGAATTTCCAAAGTGGTGTAGGGGCAGTGGAGCCTAAAGATGGACTGCTGACCTTAACCCCCAGTTCCAATATTGTGAATCTGATGCAATTTTCCACAGTTGTTCTGACAGGTTATGACTCGACGTCCGGGATTTCAACAAGTGCGACCCTTACAACCTCGACTCAGCTTGGGACGTTAAGTGATTTTCAACTTGGAGCCTTGACAAATGCCAAAGATTCTACTCTGACCGACGGAGACAGCAGCGTATTCTATGCTTCCTACACTGCCAAAGATATCAGCGGCAATCCTACAACGAGTTATGATTTGATTAAAGGCGGATTAATCTTACATTCAGATAATAACGGCAATAATAATCTGCTCACGACCTCTAACTCCTATGTTACAGCTTCTGTTGAAGAAGATCCCAGCGATTCTTCAAAGGCAGTTATTAAGGTCGTTGCTAATAATACATCGGGCAATGCCATTACGGTAGATATGCCGACGATTATTACAGCCATGACCTGGTCAGGAACAACCTCCACCCTGAACACAACCTTAAATAAAGCTTCAAAGCTTGATTCGATCCGCTTAATGGCTCCTTCCTATGATATAGCGTCCGGGGAATCCAAGGTAATCCCCTTCTTGGCTTACGATCAAAATGGAACTCAATTAAAGAAATACAATGACCTGAAAGAATCTATCAGCGGTTTGATCCTGACGAACTGCAGCCTGCAAGAAAACGCCGACGGTACAGCGAGCATCTTAAACAAAGCTTTTGCCAACAATAGCAGCCAAAGCATAACGGAAACGTTGACCGCCTCAACATCAACCGGCAAAGTCAGCAACCTGACGCTGAATATTCAAAAACCAGCTAAGGCTGACACCTTAATCTTGAAACAGGATATCTTATTAACGAACATGCAAAACGGAGCCAATCAATTTATCGACTTCGGCATCAACTATGGCGGACTTGTCGTTAAGGATCAATATGGCCGAGTGTTTGATATGATCGGGAAGGCGACTGAGCCGGACCAATATGTCAGCGGTACTTTAGCTGTTCCGGCCTATGATTATGAAGTATTGGCGACGACGAAAGACAGTTCGGAATTCACACTTAAAGGCACGGATATTTATGGAAATGCCGTAGGTGATCCTGCCGCATCCGGGGCAAAGGGCATTAACATTCAAGCGGCGGGGGCAAATGCCAACAATCCGACAGGAGCTAGCAGCGGCACGGTGATCTTTAATCTGGTCAATGCCCGGGACGGTCATGCGGGCACTGCTGCAGATCCTCATGTAGTCATTGATTCAAAATCAGTCACTATTTCCGTCCTGCCGGACAAAGATATTACCGATTATACCATGGCAGCAGTTCCCAAGCCCATTTATACGATTAATGATAATACCGCAGTTTCTGAGTTGGATAAGGATTATGCGGCCAATCCCTATGTCTATGGTTTAACCTCAAGTGGTTCGAAAGTAAAACTAAAAGGGAAACCCGTTATTGGAGTAGCTGTTGGCTCCAAGGATTTTAGTGTTGCAGACAATGCCTCTTCAGCTCCCATTGCCTATGATAAAGTGAAGGTTGTCGCCAATGAATTAGCAGATGGCGTCAAGGAATCAAGCACCACCTTAACGGTCACCCTGCAAGGAGCCGACGGCTTAGTGCACAGCCTTGTAACACCGCTTAAATCCTCATCATCAACTCGTTCGCCTGTGGCTATTGTGGCTGCGATAGGCACTTATCTCCCGGGCAATTCGTTGAATGAAACGGGCGATGTTGCCACGATTGCGCAAAATTGGCTGGCTACTAATAAACTTTTGACGCGGTTCGACAAAGATGGAACAGTAGGTAAATATGGTCCTACCGGCAACGGTTATGATAACACACCGAATTTGAATATTATTGGCCGCGGCGGCGTCTATTTCTTAGCGGTAGATCAATATGGCTCCAAGGGAATGCCTTTAGCTCAGATTATTGTCAACTCGGCTGTAGATGCTAAGGGAAATCCCAGCCAGTTTAAAATGGCCTCGGATGGGACGATTACTAACGCTCCCAATGTAGGAGATGTCATTAAACTTACGGGAGTAGCCTCCAACGGCATGGTAAAACCGATTGAAATTCATGTTGTGGCGACCGATCCCAACTATATGTCAATATACACGGATATCGCTCGTTAACATTATCCTAACTCTAACCCTAACCCTAACCCTAATCCTAATCCTAATCCTCACTCTTACTCATACATCTTCTAAGCTGCTATAACAAATCCTATGTCAGCGCTGCCTTGCGTTTGTGACAGGCTCCTTATGTAATAACCGGTTTTCATTATAAAACGGGATATTACAATAAGGAGTTTTTTTTATCGAAAATAGGTTTCAATCCATTGTACTTCTAAAAGGCACATCAATGTCTTAAAAGCTTTTCTCTTAATTTTACCAAAAGTAAAGAGGGAAAAAAGCACTAATGTAGAAACTATGGTAAAAGGAGATTTCAAGGAGGGGAGTCATATTTAGCCATGAACTATCAAACGCTTAAAACCCAGAGGGCCAGATGGAGTTCTCTGTCACTGCTGCTGATTATTTCGCTCTGTATTCTGCAGATGGCCTTTGTCCGTCCCGCTATAGCCGCACCGACCACCCAGCGCATTGCCGGCTATACTCAGTACGATACTGCGTCTGCTATCGCTAAGGAAGGCTGGACACAGTCTGATTATGCTGTTTTAGCCTATGGGGAAAACTTTCCCGATGCTTTAGCAGCAACTCCCTTAGCCAAAAAGTTCAATGCTCCTATATTGCTTACCGAAGCACAAAGCTTACCTGCCGTAACGAAGCAAACGTTACAGGATCTAAGTGTCAAAAACGTGTTTATCGTGGGGGGAACCGCCGTAGTTTCTACGAACGTGGAAGCCCAAGTCCGGGATCTGGGGATTAATGTAACACGTTTAGCCGGAGAGGATATGTATGATACGGCTATCGTTGTTGCTCAACAGTTAGGGGATGTGCAGGAGGCCGCTGTGGTCAGTGGTGACGGTTATGCCGATGCCTTATCAATTGCCCCTGTCGCTGCTCAAAAAAATGCCCCGATTATCCTGGTTCCTAAAGATCATTTAACGAACAGCATCCAGACTTATTTGGCAGCACATCAACTTTCTCATACTTATTTAATTGGCAGTACCGATCAAATCAATGAGTCGGTCGCTGAACAATTTCCTGGTGTTGAACGCATCACGGGCAGTGACAAATACGCCCGCAATCTTGCCGTGCTGAGTCGGTTTGACAGCAGTTTGGATTTCAGCAAATTGTTTATGGCAACCGGAAACGGTTTTGCAGATGCTCTTGCCGGAGGGGCATACGCTGCTGCTCTGAACGCTCCTGTTTTGCTTGTCGATAATGCTTATAAGCAAACTATAGGAGACTATTTAAACTCTAAGAGCAGTCAGATCAAGCAATTGGATATTTTGGGCGGAGAGGTCGTCATGCCCTCCGCACTCGTTCAAAGCTATCTGAATCCGACACAGTCCACAACACCTACGACACCTACAACACCCGGTGCATCTTATAGCGCCAGCGAAATTGCCAAAAAACTCAGCCCTTCGATTGTCTATATTGAAACCAGCGATTCAAGTGGTGTGCCCGTAGCCAGCGGCAGCGGCTATATTGTTGATCCCAGCGGTAAGATTGTCACCAACTATCAGCTGATTAAAAATGCCGACTCGGCCAAAGTTACTACCAAAGACGGTAAGTCCTATGCGGTCACTAAAGTCTTAGCTTATGATTCCAATCAAGACATTGCCCTGCTTAAAATCGATGCTGCAGGATTGCCCGCCGTAACCTTGGGTGATTCCAATTCGATCAGCACAGGAGATAAGATTTACGCCCTGGGAAATACTTCGGGAACCGATGATACCATGAGCGACGGGATTGTCAGCACTAAATCAGAGTTGGTTAATGAAGCATCCTTTATTCAAATTTCCGCCCCCATATCTAAAGGAACGAGCGGCGGAGCCCTTGTCAATGAACAGGGCGAAGTAATTGGTACGACGACAGTCAATGTGACGGATGGCCAAAACTTCTACTTGGCAATGCCCAGTAATTCCTTGAAGCCTCTGTTAACGCAGGATATCAATAAGACTTTGACCCAGCTGCCCCATGACAGCTCTGCCGCTGCTATACCTATAGAGACTGACCTGACTTCGTCAGATTATTTAAATCCGGACAACTACCTGAATTCGTCTTATAATTTAAGAGATCTCAAGAGCTCTTATAGTGTCATGACTATTAGCAACAAGAGTGTCCACTTCTATTGGAAGGTTACTGTTAATCAGTCCGGACCGTCGAATCTCAGCATTCTCGGCTACATGAACCCGAAGGATTATCCTAACTGGGTTGCTTTGCTCAAAGCCAATCAAAAGGGAAGTATCATGGCCTATCTTGTGCAGATCAATAATGATCTCGCTCAAAATTATCCCGGCAAAAGCTTTTCAGGCAGCATTGTTTATCAAGACTATTATCCCTATTACGCCACTCCCCAATTTCCGGCGAATGAAGTCACCTTCGCCGGCGGAGGACGATGGCTGGTAAATCATCTTGCCGCCTCCTTCTATGATCTACGGACGAAGAATATTTCTGATCCGATGGTTACCGTGCAAGACTTAAATGATAGTTTTCCGGGGAGTAACAATTAGCTATCCTTTATGTTCGATCAGCGAGTGTAGATTTATCGTTATCGCGGCGAGAAGATTTCTGCCAAATCCCCGATGTTTAGCTTTAGTTGAACGACTTCATGGGATGTTGATTTGTTTTGTAGGCCGCAGCTTCCAGTGCTATAATAGCACTAGTCAAAGTTGCTTAGAGATAATATTGATCTAAAGGAAGTGTTTACGTGGAGCGACGAATTACAAAGAGAGGAATTGCGCTGGGGCTGATAGCCCTGGTATTGGGTATAACTCTCGTTGGATGCGGTACTTCGACAAATAAAACTCAACAGGGAACCAATAGTTCCCAAGAGGTTAAGAAAGATTATTTGAAGCCCGTTCCCAAAGGGACTGCCTTAGTCACCTCTAATAATAATGTCACTAAACAACTCATGGCGCAGAAGGACGTTCTGGGTACCCAGATTTCCGAAGAAAAAGGGATTATGTATGGCAAGATTACCTTTAAAACCGGAGTTGACAAAACATATGCCCATGAATTGGCTAATGAGTTTTTAACTCAGTTGAAGGTCAATTACCCGAAACGTCAGATTACCACTCAAGTTATTGTCGACGGAAAAACTACCGACTCTATTTCCTTCAAACCGTGAGCCAACGGGATTCTACTCGGGGTCTCACGATTAGATGAAAGTCTTTAGTGAACTGAAAGATAATCTGAAGATAACGAAGGGTCTACCCCCCACTTATAGAAGGCCACTGAAAATCTAGGAAAATCTATTGCTTGGGTATCCAAAGCCACCATATACCGTAGGTAAAATAGAAAGTCAGCACTATATATGGTACTGACCTTCTCGAAGATAAAGTTTTTCAGTGGCCTCACTTATAGAAGTGGGGGTCTTAAAAACTGGATAAATAGAATATGAACTGAAAAGAACTGAAGGACTGAAGAACTGAGTAAGAACTGAAGAACTGAGTAAAAACCGAATAAGCGACTTTGTGAAATAGCTGCAACAAAACCGGAAAAGTTTTGTTGCAGCCATTTTTTTCTTCCTTTTCCTTCTTCCTTCATTAATTCATTCATTCATTCCATCCATTCTCGGTAGGGTTCTTGCTTGTATGAAGATCACGTTCGATTGGAATAGTTCAATCAGGCTTCAGGTTGGGACTCTATCCCACCTGAAGTTAACGAAGGACCCAGGGGATGTGTAGAAACTTAACGTAAAAATCAAAAGTGTGGATTCAGTGAGGGTGCCAACAAGTTCTGTTACGGCTCTCTTAAAAACGGATAAAATCTTGTGTATTTTACTAATAATATGATATAATTATTTTTTAAGTTCCAATGGCGTTTGTAATTGGATGCGAACTCACGCGCGCCGGTAAATATTCAGTTTCAAAGAATAACGACAAAATAGAATTATTGACCGCAGGATAGCTATATTGCCTGCAGTTATAGATAGAGACGCCTTTGGAAATCTTATAATTAGAGACTATTAAAAAGGAGTATGAAACTATTGGCAACTTTTTCAGACTTAGGATTGAGCGAATTTGTTATCCGGTCGATTATTAACATGGGATTCGAGGAAACCACCCCGATTCAGGAGTTAACGATACCCATCGCCCTTCAGGGAAGGGATCTCATCGGGCAGGCCCAAACAGGAACAGGGAAAACTGCTGCCTACGGAATTCCTCTCGTCGAAAAGCTTATGTCCCAATCCGAACAAATTCAAGGCATCGTCTTGGCACCTACACGGGAATTAGCAGTTCAAGTCGCTGAAGAACTTAATAAAATTGGCCAATTCAAGAGGATTCACGCCTTGCCGATTTATGGCGGACAAGGAATTGACTGGCAGATACGTGCTCTTAAAAAGAAACCGCATATTATTGTAGCAACTCCAGGCCGCCTGATGGATCACATGAGGAGAAAGACTATCCGCTTAAACGATATTAAAATTGTTGTTTTGGATGAAGCCGATGAGATGCTCAATATGGGCTTTTTAGAAGACATTGAAACCATTCTCAAGGAAATTTCCGAGGAACGTCAAACACTGCTCTTTTCAGCAACCATGCCCAAGCAGATTGAAGCGATCGCCCAGCGCTTTATGAAAGAACCGGAAATGGTTAGAATTAAGGCCACAGGCGTCACAGTTTCAGATATTGAACAACATTATATTGAAGTTGCGGAAAAACTCAAATTCGATGTGTTAACCAGAATACTTGACATCCAATCCCCCGACTTGTCCATCGTCTTTGCCCGTACCAAGCGCCGCGTCGATGAACTCGCCGAAGGCTTAGGCAAACGAGGTTATTCCGCCGAAGGAATCCACGGCGATTTAACACAGAGCAAAAGGGACAGCGTCCTGCGGCAATTCAAAGACGGGACAATTGATGTTCTGGTAGCCACGGATGTAGCTGCCCGCGGCCTTGACATCAGCGGTGTCACCCATGTCTTTAACTTTGATATTCCTCAGGATACAGAAAGCTATGTCCACCGCGTCGGACGAACAGGGCGTGCCGGAAAAACAGGATTGGCCATCACTCTCGTAACCCCTCGTGAAATGGGAATGTTAAGACTCATCGAATCAGTTATCAAACGGAAAATTGTCCGCAAGCCGATCCCAACAATCGTTGAGGCTGTCCAAGGACAACAGCGCTTGACCATGAATGAGATTCTGCGAGTTGTGGCCGAAGAAGATATCGAGAAATATAAAGCCCTAGCCGAGGAACTCCTGGCAGAAAACGATTCCGTCACCCTCTTATCCGCCGCTTTGAAAATCATAACCAAAGAACCTGAAACAGTAGAAGTCCACCTAACCGAAACCGCCCCCATCCGCGTTCGAGGCCTAGGCAATCCCAGACCTTCCAAAGGCGGATATAATAATAATAGAAATAACTATGGTCAAAAAGATACCTGGCCGCGAAGAAGAAACCACGACGTCCGCGGAGGAGCCCCAAGAAGCCGTGACTTTAAACGAAACGGCTCTAAGAATGATCAATAATAAATAATGATCTAAAAAAAGGCCATTTTTGGCCTTTTTAACATTCAGAATCCCATTCTTATCCAGCTGCCTTAGCTAATTAAAATATTCACAATCCCCATTCGTCGTTCATGACTAAGGGGACACTCAGCCACTCCCCAACACTCACAGACGGTGTCGCCTCAGCGGCACAATGTCTGCTCCAAGAAAACCTATGGACCACAGAGCAAGGGAGCTTCGCCCACAAGAGTGAACTCATTGCATGGAGAGGCGGTAAAGCTCACAAAGTTTGCGCAGGAGAGCGAAACCGTGGTTCACATCAGGTACTACCCTGTGGTTCGGTGGAGCTCCCGCGCAGACGAGTGAGCCAGCCTTGGAATGCTGAGTGAACGGTGTGGGCGAAGCTCCCTGACCCGAACGACGCTCCCTATTTCCTTACTCCGATAATGCCAAGGGACACTCAGCAAATCCCCATCACTCAGACGGTGTCGCCTCAGCGGCAAAATGTCTGCTCCAAGAAAACCTATAGACCACAGAGCAAGGGAGCTTCGCCCACAAGAGTGAACTCATTGCATGGAGAGGCGGTAAAGCTCACAAAGTTTGCGCAGGAGAGCGAAACCGTGGTTCACATCAGGTACTACCCTGAGGTTCGGTGGAGCTCCCGCGCAAACGAGTGAGCCAGCCTTGGAATGCTGAGTGAACGGTGTGGGCGAAGCTCCCTGACCCGAGCAACGCCCCATATTTCCTTACCCCAATAATGCCAAATCAGAAAGAATAAGCCCAAACCACCAAATAAACCCAAAAATGGTCTAAACCGTCTTGAATGGCAAATAATTTTCTTTAGCAAGTAAAAGAAATTTTCAAAACCTCGAAGGTAAATTGAGGTCACATGTCGAATCAATATTCGTATTCTGTCTATATCTTGGAGGGAGATAAAAAGAACAATGAAAGAGTTATTTAGGCGAAAGAAATTGCTCGGACGTTTAACCGCATTTCTACTGGTCTTGATCTTAATTTTAAGCACAGCAACATCTGCATTGGCAACAACGGAAGATAATACTGTCTTGCCAGAAATTCGTGACTTGCTGCAGAATAAGTATGCAGACCCAGTATCTCAAGACGTCCTCAACGCTCCGACGATCGATGAAATGTTAAGACGGCTTGGAGATCCGCATACCACTTATTTTTCTCCTAAAGAATACCAAGATTTTGTGGACAGTGTTAACATGAGCTTTACGGGTATCGGAATACATATTGATACGTTGCCCGAGGGTGTAAAGGTAGTTTCAGTAGTCAAAGGTTCACCGGCTGCGGATGCTGGATTAAAAGCGGGAGACGTGATTGTCAGCGCTGATGGACAGTCTCTGGCCGGATTAACGAATGAACAGGCTGTGAATTACTTAAGGGGCCCCGTAGGAAGCAGTGTTCAAATCAGCGTCAAGCGGGGAACTGCAACCAAGGAGTTCACAGTAGTACGACGAACTGTGGCAGAACCGACGGTGGAAGGCTCAGTACTCGACGGACATATCGGTTATATCCAGCTTGAATCCTTCGGTGACTCGACACCTATGGAGTTTGCTTCTGCTGTAGTGAAGCTCAATTATCAAAACGTCAACAGTTGGATTATTGATTTAAGGGATAATGGGGGCGGATACTTAACCTCAGCAATTGACATCGCCGGTTTCTTCATTGGTCCTAATGTTGCGCTGAAGGTCAAAGATCGGACCGGGGGGCTCCATTTATACCAGGCTCCGAGTCAACCTTTTTCGTTAAATCAACCCATTATATTTTTAACTAATGAATACAGCGCCAGTGCTTCCGAAATTCTTACGTCTGCAGTAAAAGACTACCATAAGGCCACCATTGTCGGCACCAGGACCTATGGCAAAGGGACCGTTCAGAGTATGTTCCCCCTTTCCAATGGTGGTGTTTTAAAAATGACAGTCGATCATTTTTATTCTGCCTTTGGTCATGAAATCAATAAAGTGGGTATTACTCCGGATGTCAATATCGTCAATTCAGATTCACGCAAAGTTGCTGAACTGATGCTTTCGGGTAAGCAGACCGCTTTAGACATGGCTGCGACTCCGGACTATTGGGAGGCTTGGCGAGAACTGGTGAATGCAACATCAACTGATGCAAAACCGGGACAGTATTCCCTCTATTCCCTTTATTACCCCGGTTATCAGAAGATGGCCGAAGTAGACAACGTTTCCCTGAATCAAATATTTAACGTTCATTTTAATGCGGATGTCGATTGGAAGAGTGTCAACGATTCGACTGTCGAGCTGATTAATAGTATGACTGGAGAAAGAGTCCTTACGACATTTGAGACTCTGGGCCCTTCTGATGTCCAAGTTATTCCGGAGAAAGATCTGTCCCCCGATTCGACCTACTGGCTGGTTGTTCATCCTACCGTAAAGGATACCTCTGGAAAGGCTCTGAGCGGAGGAACCGTGTCTGTACTGCATACGACCCAGGGGTCTGTACCTGGGCAACAGGCGAAGATTCAGTCCTTTGGGAGTTTCCGGCCTCTAAGCAAGAGACCTTTGCCCAATACCGTTGATCCTGATTATGGTTGGGCTATTCAGGACTTAACGAAGAAATAACCGCCGTCTTGAGGCAATCAAGAGGGAATTCTTGGAGGATGCTGGAGGCAGGTAGCGATGGTTTATCAAGTATGTGCTCTTGTAGCCACTATAATTTTAGGAATGCTTGGTATAGAATTAATCATGTGGATTCGCTCACTCCGAAAACTTACGGATGAGGCTAAAGATACTCTTGAGGATCTTAACACTTATCTACCGTCCCTGCTGCAGGATGTGAATGTTATGACTAACCTTGTACGTCAAACTACGGAGCAAGTCAATGGAACGGTTAGCGAAGTTTCAGCTGGTTTGGAGAGATTAAGGAAGGATCCGTTGTATCTGCTTACGAGTTTTTTAGAGACCATCAAGCAGCTTAAGGAACTTTGGCAGGAATTTAGAGCAAAAAAATAAGCCCCTGACCGCTAAAGTTTTTAACATATTGTCCCCAAAAATTACTATCAGCAAAGGAGGAACTTCATGTGAAAAAAGTAATATCAGTTTTATTCGTAGGATTGATGCTGCTTGCTTCTGCCAATTCGGTTTTGGCTGAGGATAATAGTTTGGATATCGAAAAAGTTGCTATCCAAACGATAAAACACTCGCAAAATCTTCAAACCTACAATAAAATGGTAGACCTAACCAAGAAATATTACTCAGATGCTACATCAGGTGCTTCTGCTATGAAAGGTCTCTTGCAGTATCAGAATTCTTACGGTACCTTAGAACAAATTGTTTTTCTTCCGATAGAAGCGAAAAACGCTATGGATCAGTATACCAATAACCAACAAGTGGTGACGAATGCTGTCCGGCTTTCTGCCTACCAAGCGTATATCAATCTCTTAAAAGCGAATTATGCTTTAAACATTCAGCAAGGTCTGATGAATGGCTTTGATGCGGATTACAGAACAGCGAAGCAGCAAGAATCCCTGGGTTTGATATCACCCTCTGATTTGCGCTTAGCTGAAATCACCTATCTTAAATCACAATACAGTTATAACAGTGCTCAAAAGAATTTTGACTCGGCCTCCATGGACGTCGATAATTTGATGGGCGCGGATCTTGCCAAGCAATATTCGACGCTGCAGGATAATAACGTTAAACCCGCAGCTCAAATTAAATCGTTATCTGATTACATCGCCATAGCCCTGGCTAATCGATCAGAAGTTAAGAATGCTGAGGGTACCTTGGATGTTGCCAAACAGGAATATGACTATACTAAGGCGGCCCCAGTTACCGATTATGATTTAGCCATGCAGAAGCTGAATTATACCATGGCTAGTGACCAAAATAATCTGGACCTTGCTAAAATAACAGTTCAGCAAAGCGTCACGACTCTTTATAAATCCTTAGACAGCGCTATGAAGCTTATGGAAGCTGCAAAGGACCTCGATGATCAAGCGGCGGCAGATTTTAACGCGGCTGAAACGAAATATAAGACTGCTCAGATTTCCCTGCAGGACTTGGATGACGCCAAGGTTGCTAAAGCTCAAGCTGACGTGGCCTACAAAAGCGCCCAATTAGATGCCTGGTTAGTGCAATCCACCATGAATTCAGCTTGCGGTGCCGGCTATGTTCCCCCCAGCACTGGGACCTCAAGTGCTGCTCCAACTACCAGTGCTAATAAATCTGTCTCGACTAAGCCGGATAAACTAGCAAATCGTCACTAATAATTTTGGAGGTGTCTAACTTGAAAAAGAGTTATTTAACAGTATTTACTCTTGTTTTATCAGCTTCTATCGCCTTGTCTACTCATCCGACATTGGCCTTGGATAATTCAGCTCAAACGGCTTCAAATACGTCCTCAGTGACAACGGCAGCTGGCAGCACTTCAACTGGTACAACGTCTGCTTCCACAGGTGCAGCTTCTACGGATGCTTCTTCCGCAGATTCGAGTGCTTCAAGTACAACTAAACCTGCCACACCACCAGATACATCGACGTTAAATCTTTCTCTCGATGATGCTTTGAAGACTGTAGAAACAGGTAATCCGGACTTGAAATTAGCCGACAGTCAAATTGCTATCTATGATAAGCAAAATCAAACCGACCTGGCACAGCATAGTGCCGGTACCGCAGTTACGGATGAGGATTCTAAAAAGGTTGCCTTTTTAAACTACAAACGCTCTCAATGGACCCTAGACAATGCTAAGCATGACAGAGATACCCAATTAAAGAATCTCAAGGTTGACGTGACGAATCAATATGAAACGATTTTAGCGCTTCAGCAGCAAGTAAATAACTATGCGACTGAGCTGCAAAATATTGATAAGGTTATTGATCAAGTTAATCTCCAAATCAAGCTTGGTTTACAGATTCCGTCAGCTATTGATTCCTACACCGCTTCGAAAAGTAAGCTGCAAGCAGCCCAAAAAGCTGTTCAGAATACCATCAACAGCGATATGATTACCCTGAAACAGGATTTGGGAATTGATTTGAGCAGAAATGTTGTGCTGACATCAAGTCTCATTCCCTATACACAATTTGATGACTCAAAATTCAACGATCAAATTGCTGAAGCTATTAAGAATGACTATAATATTCAAAAATACACTCAAGATATTGATATTACTCAAGTTGAACACGATATTGACCTCGAATTTGACGACAAAGCTGCGGATCAACTGGAAATCAGCATCGAGGATAAGAAAGAGACTTTGGCTAATTTAGGAATTAATAAAGAAGTAGCTTTACGGACAGAGTACAATTCTATGAAATCCCTGGAGAATACCATCGCAGCAGATAAATTGACTGTCGAAGCCGATCAGATTAATCTTAACACGAAACAAAAAAATGTTGATGTGGGAACAGCAACCAGCCTGGACATGATTAATCTGCAAAACACACTCTTAAATGATCAAAATACACTCCAGCAAGATATCAATTCTTACATGACTGCAGCAGCAAATCTCCAAAACGATTTAGCTGACTAAGTGAACGTCTTATGTTGCTCCTTCTTAAAGGGTTAAGGAAAATGGCATGGGGTTGGTTCGAATCTGGATGATTCTGAACCAACCCCTTTTCCTCGTGCACTAATTTTACCTTGCGAATCTGAACGTTGTCTTTTCGGCAGATGTTTGGCAATATGTTTCCAGACCTTGCTTAACGTCTGGTTCTGTTATGAACAAGATGGGGGTATTTGGAGCTTAATTTTGATTCTGCGATACGAACTGAGAGACTACAGGGGCAGGGTTCTCCTCGCCATTAAAGAACGTTCCGTAGAAGGCATGGTTTTGGAGCTGGCTTTCCAGAGAAAATGAGGGTAAGTCGGCTTCAGATGTTTCTAAGTATAACGATTTTTCCTGTATGCCCAACATTAGACGATAACGTTTGTTAAGAATGCTGTATTGAGTTTCTGCTAAAAGTAGTTCAAGGACGGCAACTTCCACATACTCGGGATCAGCAAAATGAAAATGATTCCAGGCATACTCGATTTTTTCCCGGGATTCCTCAATTTCTCCCAATAATCGTTCAGCCTCGCTCAGCGCTGGTTCATTCGGTGAAGAATACGATGAAAATAGGTTTTTAATTATAGCGCGCATATCATCACCCTCACTTTATTTGCGTGCTCTAATTTTAAGACTTCACTCTAGCTTTGCTCGGTTTGCCTAAGTATATGTAAATAGATTGCTGGATATGATTTTAAGAGGCTGAAAAAGTGTACCTTTAACCATTAAAATTCCTAATGTTATAAAAATCGCCTTTGTTGGGAAAGACTAGAAATAGTTTAGAACTTAAGAGGTGATTTTTTTGCCACACCGACGATGTCGGAAGTCCTGGGCGATTGTTCTTTGTGTGTTGATGTGTTTGTTTCTTTGGCAAGCTGAGATCTATCCTGTTTTAGGACAAGACGATCTGTATGAAATCATGTTTGCCAACTCTCACACCGGAGCCCAATCTTCTCGTTCCAATGAGTCTCAGCCAACAAAGTCGACTACCATAATTCCAACGTATAATATTATTGTTAATAACGGTCAGAATCAAAATAATAAATCGTCTCAAGATACATCACCACCAGATACAGGGCATCAAGTTCTCTCCCGCAGTTTGGGGCGTTTCGTAACTGAAGAGGAAGTCGATCTGTTATCCCGTGTAATTTATGGAGAGGCGCGAGGAGAGAATTTTGAAGGTCAAGTCGCTGTTGGAGCTGTCGTTTTAAATCGCCTTAAGGATCCGCATTTTCCGAAAACTATTTGGGGTGTTATTTATCAACCCGGTGCTTTTACGGCCGTTAAGGATCGGCAGATTCATCTTGATCCGAATGGCGTAGCCTATAAAGCTGCGGAAGCTGCGCTTTCAGGTGCTGACCCCACCGATGGGGCAATATATTATTATAATCCGCGGCTTACGAAAGATCGCTGGATAAAAAGCAGGCCTGTTATTAAAAAGATTGGGAACCATACGTTCAGTATTTAGCGACTTGTATGACGCAGCGTTCAGCCGTACATGCGCAGAGCAAACTAACCGTTCCAGCGACTGGTTTGGGGAGCGGGGTACATCCTACGGCGATAGTATTGTTTGGAGAATCCGCCTACGGCGATAATCTCCACCGGA
Organism: Desulfosporosinus sp. FKA; assembly: GCF_002196785.1. Classification (NCBI taxonomy): domain Bacteria; kingdom Bacillati; phylum Bacillota; class Clostridia; order Eubacteriales; family Desulfitobacteriaceae; genus Desulfosporosinus; species Desulfosporosinus sp. FKA. Next base: position 18,497 of record NZ_NAHZ01000031.1, read on the forward strand.
GATTATCGTACCATAGGCGCCATCCGTGGCGCCATGGCGGCGGTGAACATCCCTGTTCACCGCCCCGTATCTGGGGTCGGTCGCTGGAACGGAAGTTTGCTGGGCTGCTTACGTAAAGGCCTCGCGCTTGCGTCATACTGCGTCCCGGGCTTGGTGTAACGGAACGAGAAAACGAGAATAAGAGAGACGTTTTTGGGTGACGGCACATTTTATGTGCGACGTCTGTTTCTTTAAAAATAGCCCCGCGTTTGCGGGGCTATTTGGCGTCTTTGGTTTGATATTTGGGTGAGGCATTTCCTTGGTGTAGAGTGAAGAAGGTGATTTCCGGGGGGACGTTGAAACGCAGCGGGATGATGCTTTCGCCAATGCCGCGGCTAATGTAGAGGGGAATGCCTTGGATGACATGGTATCCTTCGTAAATCCCTTTTTTGCCGAGGTATGTGTTGGTAACCAGGGGCGGCAGGCCGGGGATGCGAATTTGGCCTCCGTGGGTGTGTCCTGTTAGTAAGAGGTCGGCTCCGTAGAAGGCGACGTCGTCGAGGCAATCGGTGGAGTGGGCGAGGGCCAGGCGGAAGGGGGGTGTTGGGGAGGTTGGGGGTGAGGTGTGCGCTGAGGTTTGAGCGGTGAGGAGGTTTTGATAGGCTAGATCTACGTTGTCGTGTGCGGTTGCTGGGTCGTCGATGCCGATAATCCAGAGATTGAGTGAGGGAATAAAGGATGATTCATTGAGCAGGGGGATCCAGCCCAGGCCTTGAAGCTGTTTCAGAAAACGTTTCAATAAGGTATGTGACAGATGGCTGTAGTCATTGTTGCCTAGGACGACATATTTTCCGTAGGGGGCGGAGAGTTTTTCTAAGTAGGGGTTGACTTTATCGAGGTCGGTACGTGTTGAGATGATATCTCCGGTAAGGACGAGCAGGTCTGGTTTTTGGGCCATTGTGGTTTCGATGATGCGCTGGGGAGATATTTTCAGGGTTTCCAGATGTAAGTCGCTCAGTTGGCAGACGGTTTTTCCTTCCAGGACTTTTGGCAGTTTGGGATAGAATAGATCCCATATTTCGCTCTGTAATTCCCGGGTATCATGTTCCGCCCAGCCGAGCACTCCGGCGCCTCCGACGGGCAGCAGTGAAAGCAGCCAGTGGTTGACGATAAAACCGCCGGCTCCGCGGAAAAATTCCCGGCGTGAGATTTCTTTGGTAAATAGTGTGGTTAATTTATCCGGCATAGCGGCCTCCCTAAGAATAGTTTGCCTTTCTTAACAGTATATCAGAACTCTTCCTTTCATTTAATCATATCATGTTAAGAGGTTAGTATGAAATTATAAAGGAGGGGCGCAAGGTGAAGTTCAGCGGGAACACTCCTTCAAATCCTTATGAACCCATGGGTTCGCAGGGATTCCCAACATTACCTAATGCTCCATTGGCTCCGGGATACTCTCCCGGTACGATTCGTGATACTTTGGGGTCAAAACTTAAAGCGAACGGTATTTTTCAAAAGGATGGTCAAGTTCAAAATCTCCGAGGGGGATTTATCGGTCCTAAACAAGCCCCATTTTCAGGGCCTGCACCGGGGAACCCCTGGCAGGTTCCTCCCGTATCCCAGGGTATGGGCAGTTTCTCTCAGCCCCAGCTGCAAGGACCAAATCAGGGGATGAATCAGGCCAGACAGCTTATTCTTCAAGCGGCTCAAGAAGGAATTGCTGCTAACGGTGTAGCGACCATATCACCTGATAACAGTTTTCTGTTAGTAGCCAATCTTCCGCCGCCGCAGACCTTCCTGGGGCAAGGCCAGCTTGGTCAGTATGCGGCCTACCTTGTGGATAATAAAGGGAAGATGGGCTTCTTAGCCGGTGTTCTGCGTCCTGTCGGCAATGGTGTTTATAGGGCCCATTTTCAAAGTCCTGTTCCCTTGTACCCCTATACCCGAACGGTAGTTTCGGTGGAAGGCATCGGCCAGCTGGGCCAGGCACCCAACGGCCCTATTATTTTGAAAGTCCAAGAACCCCGAGGACCTGCGGCATTTCTCAGTCCGATGAAGAATACGGCTCAATCCTTCTGGGGTAAAGTCTCTAGCTTGTTTAGAGGCAAGAAACCGCCGGTCGGTCCTGAAGCGCTGCCTGGTGCCGGTGCACCACAAGTGCTGCCCGTCCCGAGTCAGATGGGAGTGCCGGCGGAAACCATGATGGCTCCTGAAGCCATGGTACCTTCTGAAACCATACTTCCTCCGCCAACCCCTTAGGCATATTCCCGGTTTTTATCCCCCGGAGGCCCTGCAAAGAGCAGGGCTTTCTTAAGGTCAGCGATGACGATGGAACTCGCAGCAATTTCTGGAGGGTTAAATAACTCGAGTAACTGGAAGTTTTTGCGGATTGATTATTTTTTCTTTACAGGGGAAAAAATATATTTGAAGTTAACTTTTTTCACTGTCGAGAAAAAAGTTTGATATTTGTAAACGTTTGCTATATATTTAGGCTGTGAAACGGGGTGTTTAACGTGATCCAGCGCGATGAGTATCTAGACCGGCTTAGCTCCGGACGCGAGAAGCAAATTATTAAAGTGGTCACCGGTGTTCGGCGTTGTGGAAAATCTACTCTATTTACCTTGTATATTGACTATCTAATATCCACTGGCGTTTCCGAGGATCAGATTATTTCAGTTAATCTTGAAGACGTGGAACATGAAGAACTATTGGACTACAAAGCATTGTACAATTTCGTGAAGGAGCGTCTGTGCAAGGATAAATATACTTATGTTTTTATTGATGAGGTGCAAAACTGTAATTCCTTTGAAAAGGCTGTAAACAGCCTTTTTATTAAACCAAATGTTGATGTCTATATCACCGGTTCAAATGCTTTCATGTTTTCCGGAGAACTGGCAACTCTTCTTTCTGGCCGCTACATCACAATTGACATGCTTCCCTTGTCTTTTAAAGAGTATTGCGAAGCCCCCAGTAGTGCTGGAAAAACTATACGGGAAAACTTTAACGACTATCTGCGATTCGGTTCTTTCCCTTATGTTGCTATAATTGAACGTTGCGATACGGTCGTGATACCGTATCTGGAAGGTATCTACAGCACAATTTTGTTAAAGGATGTTGCAAAACGGGAAGGTATAACTGACGTTTCTCTTCTGGAAAACATCATTAAATTTGTGGCTGCAAGCGTTGGAAGTCCGATCTCAGCTAAAAAAATCAGCGATACTATTAACTCAAGTGGACGCAAGATTTCAGTCAATACCGTAGAACGTTACCTGCGTGCCCTAACAGACAGTTATATTTTCTATAAAGTTGAGCGTTACGATATCAAAGGCAGACAGCATCTAAAAACATTGGGCAAATACTACCTTGTGGATTCTGGTATCCGTAATTTGTTACTTTCCACTTCATCCTCCGACCTTGGTCATATGATTGAAAACGTGGTTTACCTGGAGTTACTTAGGCGCGGGTTTAAGGTCAATATCGGAAAATTCTATGAAAAAGAGGTTGACTTTGTTGCCGGCGATATGAATGGAAGAACCTACTATCAGGTAGCGGCCTCGGTACTTGATGAAAGTACTTTAAATCGTGAACTGGAACCTTTGCAGAAAATTGCGGACAATTATCCAAAGATTCTTTTGACCCTTGACGATATTGGCCCTGGAAGGAATTTTGCAGGTATCCACCATCGCAATCTGCTTGACTGGCTTTGGCAAGAGGAGCCATAAAACCTATTAAAGAGTAAAAAACAGCCAGATTTAGTGGCCTGGCTATTTTTTGCAGCCTAAGTCGATTTTCTTATTCACAGTAAAAACAAAACGAGCACGATTAAAGCCATTAAGCTGTAGGTTGTGACCGTTACTGCAATGCCGATGGTTTTAAACGACAATTGAGCTAAGAGAACGTTGGAGAAGAAGGCGATGAAAAAGAAAAACGTAACGGCTAACATTCCTGCTCCGACGGTTGGGGACTGCAATACGGGAACCAGGCGGTTGAAGCCATAATCCCAGGCTGCCGGAGATTTAGAATTTGGATAATTGCAGAGTGGGGGTCTTGAGCATTCGTCTTTCAACCCGTTAAAAAGTGGCAATGCTGCTCCCCCCATTTCCATTAGGAATACCGATTCCGCTGCGCTCGATAAAGAACTGGGCGATGATGATTCCCAGAGCAATAATTAAGTTGCCGGGGACCCCGGGGATTTCAAATAAGGGGACGTTAAAGGAGGTGTCGGGACTTCCGTCAAACGGTGCAAAAGGAGCAGAAATTACTAAGGAAACGCTTAAGTTATCCGGGAATAGAGGCTCGTCAGTACCGACAGGGCCAAAACCCTGGCCTGGGACAGGCTGAGGGAGAGGCTGCATAGGTATTTGACCGTTCATTGTCGCCTGCATCAGCTGCGTCAGCTGGGGCAGGGTAAGAGTCACGGGATAATGTTCCGGTGTTGGGCGACTCAAGTTCGGTGGATGAGCTAATGAACGTTTAAAAAGAAATGTCATCAGCACATCAATACCGGCAACAATCATGGAAGCATACTCGATTTCCGTTGAGGCGATAGGAAACAACATGGCACTGACAGGGCAGAAGGGTAAACTGCGGCGAATAGGGCTGTCGACTAAAATAGTAAAGGAGAAAGAAGTAGCCGGTAAGGGGGGAGCACATTCAGTTCTTTGAATCACGGCTTTCCTCCTCTCCTTTACGTTTTTAGAACCAGGTGCAAATCGTTGCCCAGCTTCCTAAAATAATGACAATCAGAAAAGCTATGAATGTTACAGGATGTGTTATATCGTTGATAAAGTTCGGGCCCCGATAACCATTGATCATTTTAACCCCTGCCTTTGACTATTTCTGCGTTAATGGCGGTAGTTTGAGGTTTTTTACCATCTCAGGGGTGACCTGCATTTTTTCCATGGGGTTTCCGCCGCTGATTTTGTCAAGAATTTGTTGGGCCATGCCCTTTAGCTCTTCTGGAATGGGCAGGTCGCTTGCCGAAGGCAGCCCATGCATTGCAGTTGTCAAAGTTAGATTAACCATGGCCATCAGCTTTTCATAATTTTGCTGCTGTACAAAGTAGGTTTTAATCAGAGGATATTTATTCATTAGCCGTACTTTAAGATCAAGCAGAGCTAGAGATTCTTTCTCTGGAACCACTTTGCTAATCATTTGGGCAGTGACGAGATTGCGCTCTTTTTCCTGGTACTCGATGAATCCTTCTTTGCTTTGCGGATCAGCCATAATGGCAGTCTCTGCCGCCTTTAGGCCTTGAAGTTCGGGGGTCTGAGACAGGGCTTCTCCCAATTCGCGGGCCTTGTCAATGTAACTCATAAGGGCACCTCCTTATTTCCTTCTATAAAATATGCGCTAAGGAGCGCACTGGTGATGGGGTATTGACCTTTCAGGAGAGGGTTTCTGGGATATAGTTCTAAGAGGTGTTAGAAGGAAAGAGGAAAACGATGTAGAATAAGTAGTTTTTAGAAGGAAAAGGAGGAGTTTTTTCTATGCGTACTTATCGATTGGAGATACGCCTGATTCAAGCCGCCGCTGCACTGGCTTTTATCGTCGTTATCGCCGGATTTCTCGGATTGTGGGGTCAAGCCGGTAAGCCGTCGGGATCGGCAGCAGGTGCTGCGGAAACTCAGAGAACTGCTGCTTCCGTACAAACTCCCAGCAATTCAAAGATCGTAGCCTTAGGGGACTCCTTTACCCTGGGATATCCCTTGGACACAAAACATTCTTGGACTCAGCGCTTAGCCGATGATTTGAAGATAAGCGTTGTCAATAAGGGAAAAGGGAGCCAGACAGCCAAAGATTTGCTGGCTCGTTTCGATGCCGATGTGGTCAGTCAAAAGCCGGGCCGAGTGATTATTTTTGCCGGAACCGGGGATGCGCTCCAAAATGTTTCGCTGAAAGATTATCAAACGAATATTCAAGCGCTAGTCGAAAAGGCCAAAGCTAAGAACATTATTCCTGTCTTGGCCTTACCCATCTGGTATCCAAAGTATCAAACGGGTATCCAGGAATTTCGTGCTTGGGAAATTGATTACGCCCAAAAACAGTCGATTATGACCTTGGATTTTACGACAGTGCTGTTTGATAACTCTGAGAAATACATCGCTGGTTTAGCCTCTAAAGATGGAAAATACCCCAATGCCAAAGGTTATGAAGAAATGGGAGATTATGCGGCTAAACTGCTGAAGTAATGGGTATCAAGACATTACGCCGGAAGAAGCATACTGATCAGGGCGAAGAATAGGAAACCGATGGTTCCGCCGAGGAGAGCATAATGCGGATGGCGCTCCCGTGAGAGGGGGATTAGTTCTGCGAAGACGAGAAAGGTCATTGCTCCTGCGGCGAAGGCCAGAAAAAAGGCCAAAGAATTTTCTACTCCTTCGAGTGCCAGAAGACCGATTAAGGCTCCTAAAGGTGTGAAGACAGCTATTCCAATATTTAAAGCTAATATTTTCCACCGACGGATTCCAGCCATAGTTAAGGGTGCGGTTGTAGCCATTCCTTCGGGGAGATTATGTAAGGTAATAGCGATGGCAATAAGGAGACCGAGGCTGGCAGCAGCTTCCTGGCTGATGGCAATGGCCATTCCTTCCGGAATATCGTGTAAAGCAATCCCTGTTGCGACGAGCAGGCCGGTCCGTTTAAGACGCTGACGTCTTGTTAAAGGGAGTGACGAGTCCCTTCCCGGTGTCTTGAGCTGACGATCAGCGATCAGCATGAAGAGCAAGCCTAAAGCAAAGCCCAGGCTAACCTGAAGAGGCGGACCGATTTTCCAGGCATTGGGCAGCAGGTCAACACTGACCACGGCAAGCATCACTCCGCCTGCTCCTGCCAACAGTGAAGCCAGGATGCGCTCCTGCGGTTTACCGAACAAAAGAACAAGCAAACTTCCTAAGGTCGTAGCCAGTCCTGCGATGGTACTGATTTTAAAAATTTCCCATAGATCCTGCATGAGGGATCTCCTTTCCAAACGTTTAACCGCTATCATATTTATGGTCTAAAGCTGTGCTTTATACAAATATTTTCCGCAGTCAAATTCATTCTCTTGGAGTGAGTTCTTGTACTATTTTCGCGGACAAAGCATAGGCTTATTGTGAGGAAACCATAACGGAATCATAGCTTAAACGATCTGGGAGGGGGCATCAATCATTGAAAATCAGAGCAGGGTCTAAACTGGTAATAGGGATGATAGTCCTAAGTCTGTTGTCTCTTACGGGCTGCGGTACCTTGGAAACTCTTATCAACAAGGATGGGAAGGACAGCTCTTTTGGAAACTTTATTGGCGGGGATAAAACGGCGGCAATTTCTGCAGCAGCCTCGGCTTTGACTTCAACATCACCATCAGCATCACCATCGGCGGATAGCAAGGTCATCACACTCTATTTTCCAGACTCGACAGGAAAGTATCTTGTCAAAGAACAACGTACATTGCCTAAGACTATAAGTGTCGCCAGAGAAACGGTAACTGAGTGGTTAAAAGGACCGGCAGCAGCTAAAGGGACAAAAGATCAAGCCGCTGTCCCGGCCTCAACAGCACTTTTGGATATCGCTGTTAAAGGTGATTTGGTGGTCGTGGATTTAAGCAAAGAATTTCTGCAGCCCAGTTCCAAAGTTACACCGGAAGCGGCACTTTACGGCCTTGTCAATACACTGACCCAGTATTCAACAATAAAACAAGTCCAAATTCGCATCGAAGGTAAACCCCTTACGAAGTATGGCACAATTGATGCCACAAATTTGGTCAGTAAACCAAGTTTGGTAAAGGGATCAACACCTGTAACGAGTATAATTCCTAATCTCGGAAGCGGTACGGGAACAGATAAGAATAATGGTACCTCACAGCCGAATAAAACCGACAAGGCGCTTCCTGATTCTCCCAGCTCGATTAATCTCTTTAATTACCCGCCGAGTTCTACTTAACGAGGATTCAGTGGCATATTTCCTTGTGTACAACCCCTGAATCTATGCTAAAATAGAGTTAAATGGAGAATGGGGGACGAGAGATGGCGTCAACGGAAGATCTGACCAAACAATTAGAGGAGACCTTAAGACGAGCAAACACCATTTTGTTTAAGCGCGGACGATCGATTCTAGTCGGTATGGAAATTTCTTCTCTTCAGTTCAATGCACTCTTAAGTATCTGGGAATTTGGGCCGCTAACCATGGGTGAACTGGGGAAACACTTATTTGTAGCCTGCAGTACTGCCACAGATTTAGCAGATCGAATGGAACGAGCGCAGCTGGTAGAACGGGTTCGGGATAAAAATGACCGAAGAATGGTTCGACTGCGTTTATTGGACAAAGGCCATGAAATTGTTGATGCTGTTATCGTTGAACGGCAAAACTTTTTGAGTGACGTTCTCGAGAATTATTCAGAAGAGGAATATCAGAAGCTGCTTCAGAGCTTAGAACTTCTGGAACAGCGGATGAACTTATAATAATTATGAGAAAAAAATACCTTCGCTTGCTTAAGTGGAGGTATTTTTTGGCATATTAAGAAGTGAGTTATCTGCCTGGAGCAGCATGGTAGCAAAATCTTCATAAAATCTTTAAAATTAGCTTAAATACAACTAAAATTTACGCGGTATACTGAGACTATTAAAATTTTAGATCGAGAGCTGGAGGGAGCTGTGGACGTGGGAACCAAAATTGTATTAGTGGATGATGAGGCTGAGATTTTAACCCTTGTGCGAGACTATCTTACGAGGGATGGCTTTAGTGTTGTTACGGCGCAGAACGGTCTTGAGGGGATTGAACTCATCGAAAAGGAAAAACCGGATTTGGTGCTGCTTGATTGGATGCTGCCGGGAATGAGCGGGTTAGAAATGTGTAAGCGTTTGCGTGAGACAAGCACAATCCCCATCATCATGTTAACGGCTAAGTCAGAGGAGATTGATCGTGTTTTAGGACTTGAGTTTGGCGCCGATGATTATATCGTTAAGCCCTTTAGCCTGAGGGAGTTGGCAGCCCGCATTAAAACAGTACTGCGGCGCTCCACCGGGGGCGTTCAGGAGAACTCCAATTCATCTCTCCTCATGCGCGGAGACTTGACCATTGATGTTACAAGTCATAAGGTCACGAAAAAAGGGCAGGAATTGCTTCTGACACCGACAGAGTTCAATATTCTTCATTTATTGGCCTTGCGTCCGGGGACGGTCTACAGCCGCCTCCAACTACTACGTCAAGCCATGGGAGAAGAGTATCTTTATTATGAACGTTCTATCGATACTCATGTCTCGAACTTGCGCAAAAAAATCGAAGATAATCCCAGTGATCCGAAATATATTGAAACCGTATTTGGGGTCGGGTATCGGTTTGGTGAGGACCTATGACGTTAAGGCGTAAGTTTATCTTGGCTTTAATCGGCATGGTTGTTTTTATGTCCATTGTTTTTGCCGGTATTGCTCTTTCTTCAACTCAGGCTTTGATTGGACATGCTGAAACCTATGTGCAGCAGTCTTTTGGAGATCACTTGAATCAACTGCTCAGCGTTTACTATGAGGGACACAGCAGCTGGCAGGGGGTTCAGGACCACGTTTCCCAGGCTATGACCAAACCGCCTGATCCTAAATTTGCCCACCCGCCACGGGATTTTCAACATTTTTTAGTCTTTAACCAAAACAATATAGTCATTGTTGATCCTTCGAATAAAGATCTGGGCAAACAGCTCACTGATCTTCCTGCTTATGAAAAAATCGAAAAGCAATGGCAGCCAATCACGGCCAATGGGAAAATAGTGGGGCATTATTGGCAGGCGATACACACCTCTATGGTCGACAGCAAGTTGGCGAAAACGATCGGGACTTCCATTATTCAAGGCATGATTATCGGCTTAATTATTACGTCTCTAATCGCGCTGCTTTTAGGGCTGCTCTTAACCCGGCATTTTACCCAGCCTTTAAATCGTCTCATGGAAGCCGTACGGCGGGTTGGTGACGGTGATCTGGCTTCACGTGTCGAAGTCGAAGGCGATGGCGATATCGCCCTTTTGGCTCGTGATTTTAATAAAATGACGGAGCAATTGAATCGCAATGAAGAAGTGAGACGCAACATGGTGGCCGATATTGCCCACGAATTGCGGACTCCTCTGGCAGTTATCCTGGGTAAACTGGAATCTATTCAAGAGGGAGTGCTGCCTTCAACTCCGGAGACAATTCTGCCTATTCAGGATGAAACCTTAAGACTTATTCGCTTGGTTCGCGACTTGCAGCAGCTAAGTCTGGCAGAAGCGGGCAAATTGCCTATGGCCCTAAGTACCGTTAATCTTCGGACTATTGTCGGAAAAATTATGGAACAATTTCAAATAGAATTTGAGGAACGCGGTTTAAATATCAATATCAGCGGCGGGAAGATTCCGGAGATCATCGGAGATGCCGATCGGTTAACCCAGGTTTTCGTCAACTTAATTGGCAATGCGCTTTTGCATACTCCATCAGGAGGATCTCTGAGTGTTCTCTTAGAAGAGGTGGAAAGTCTTCCGGAAAATGAAGTGACCGGCGAGGATGTCTCACGGCGCTTGCGGGATGTTTTTCGGAGAAAGGACGATAAAACTGAGGAAGCGGGTTCTAAGGAAAAAAATTCCCGGGATGAATCTGTAACCGGAGGATGGGTGCAGGTAACCGTGAGAGATTCCGGCGAAGGAATTCCTGTGGAGGAACTCGACCATATCTTTGATCGCTTTTATCGAGTTGACAAATCACGAGAACGAGAGAACGGCGGAACTGGTTTAGGCTTGGCTATTGCTAAAGAATTCATCCAGGCACACGGAGGAACAATCAAGGTTGAGAGTAAACTTGGCGAAGGAAGCAGTTTCCGGATTTTACTGCCTGTAAGGCCCCAAACTCTTTAAATGTCAATCCTTAACAATATCTTAAGAAGTCCTTCCTCGTTTGAACAAAAGTCTATGGTATTCTAAGCAAGAATTATTTTTAACGTATAAGCAGAGAGATACTTAAGATTTGTGTTTAAACGAGCGAGAAAAGGAGAAAGAGTATGAACAAAAAAAAGGTGACCATTGGGGTAATTGGTGTTCTGCTGGTCTTGGGAGGGGGCTATTGGGCGTATAAGCATTTTACGGCAAAACCGGCGGCAGCTGCTTATACAACCTCCAAGGCTAAAATGGGTGATGTTCAAAAAGTGATTACGGCAACCGGAACTGTTAATTATCCCCACGCGATTACCTTAACCTTTCCGACCTCAGGAAACGCCTCTTCTGCCGGAAAAATCGTAGAATTAAATGTAAAAGCAGGGGATACGGTTAAAGCGGGGGAAGTCCTTGCCAAGATCGATGATACAAAATTAAAAACCTCTGTTTTGCAGGCTGAAGCCAATGTAACTTCTGCCGAAACGAAGTATCAGGACCTTGAAGATTCCTATAATGCTCAAACCATTGCACAAGCGGAGTCGACCCTTGCCAAAGCACAGCAGAGTTTAACGACTGCCCAGCAGAATGCAGATCCTGGCTATTTGTCCAATCAAGTGACTTTGGCCAACAGTAACGTTAAACAAGCCAGCGACAATTTGGCCAAAGCACAGTTGAGCGGGAATTCTTCCTCTATTCAATCGGCGCAAAGCTCTCTGAATTCAGCTTTAGAAGCTTTAACGACAGCTCAGAACAATCAAAATGGAGGAGCGGCCAAAGCTTTAGCTGCTGCCCAGGCTGATGTTACTGCGGCTCAATATCAAGTGGATCAACAGAAGCAAGGCCCGAAATCCTCAGATGTGCAATCGGCTCAGGCTAGTATTCAAATCGCTCAGGCTCAGCTCGCCAGCGCTCAGGCGGACTTAGCTAATGCTTCAATCATTGCGCCGGTAGATGCTGTGGTCGTGGATTGCCCGCTGCAACTGGGGCAAGATTCGGATTCCAAATCCATCATTACGATCACTCCTGTAGGTGACAAACTTGAAGTAGATGCTGCAATCGACCAGGCAGATATTACTCAATGCAAAGTCGGACAAAAAGTCGATATTACCCTTGACTCCTATCCCAATAACCATATCAGTGGGACAGTCAATGCTGTCGCTTTGCAGGGCACAACGACTTCAAACGTTACCACCTATCAGGTCACAGCGACAGTTGACCAAAACAGTGACCTTCTCCGGGCAGGCATGAATGCCAATGTCAATATTATTGTCGCTGAAGCGAAAAATGTTTTAACTGTGCCGAGCGAAGCGGTTAAGACCAGGGGAACACAATCGTTCGTTTTGGTACCTGCAGCTCCGGGCACAACGTCCGCAACAGCCAATTCCCAGGCACAGTCCCAATCTCAAGGACAATCCAAAACCGGTTCCAACCAAGCAGGCAACGCGGCTAACGGATATTCAGGTGCTAGAAAATCAGGCAGCGGATCCACTGGCTCTGGAAATGGCGGCAGCGGATATTCAGGAACAAGAAGTGGCGCCGGCAGCAAAAATGCTATGGCTAATGTGCGTATGGTTCCCGTCGTGGTTGGTCTTGACGATGGCACTAATGTGGAAATCAAGAGCGGTTTGCAAGAAGGGCAGGAAGTCGTTACCGGTACGGTTTCCAACACCACGACGACTAATTCTAACTCGAATTCCAAGTCTGGATTTGGCTTTGGCGGCGGCGCTGCAAGAGCTGTGACTGGCGGCGGCGGACGTCCCAGAGGAAATTAAGTGAGCTAGCTTTAGAATACGTTAGGAGGGATGCAATTTGATCGATCTTAAAGGGATTAAAAAGATCTATGCCAACGGTGATATTCAAGTTGCTGCCTTAGCCGGGGTGGATCTTCACGTGGGAGCTAGTGAGTTTGTTTCCATCATGGGACCCTCCGGTTCCGGTAAATCATCAATGATGAATATTTTGGGCTGCTTGGATACCCCCACCGAAGGAGAGTATTTTCTCGACGGAACCGATGTGGCCAAAGCAAGCGGTGACCAGTTGTCGGTGATTCGCAATCGTAAGATCGGCTTTGTTTTCCAGGGATTTAATCTCTTGCCCCGTACGACGGCGGTAGAAAATGTCGAGCTTCCTATGCTTTACGCCGGGGTACCCAGCAAAGAAAGGCGTACTCGTGCCATTGCAGCCTTGGAATCTGTCGGCCTCGGCGGCCGGGTTTATCATAAACCTAAAGAGCTCTCGGGAGGTCAACAGCAGCGGGTAGCCATTGCCCGCGCCCTTGTTACCAATCCTTCGATTATTTTAGCTGACGAACCCACAGGGAATTTAGACAGTAAGTCCAGTGAAGAGGTTATGGCTATTTTTCAGCGGCTGCATGAGTCAGGCAATACCATTGTCCTGGTAACTCATGAACCGGATATTGCGGAATTTACGGAACGGATCGTCCATTTCCGTGATGGCAACATTGAAGGGGATGAGAAGGTTGCCAATCCTCGTAAAGCTCGAGCTCAGATTGTCGAGGAGGGAGTAGCAAAGTGAACTTTCTAGAAAGTATTCGGGTCTCTCTGCGAGCCTTGCGGGCCAACAAGCTGCGTTCTGCCCTCACCATGCTGGGGATGATTATCGGGGTTGCGGCTGTTATCGCCATGGTGGGCATAGGCAACGGAGCGACAGCTTCGATTACCTCACAGATTCAAGGCTTGGGTTCAAATCTCCTGACCATCAGCTCGGGACAGTCTAATTCCGGAGGAGTCCGGGGAGGAATGGGCAGTTCCGATACTTTAAAAATGACGGATGTCGATAAAATTCAGATCGGAACGGCTGTGAAAGCGGTCGCTCCTGTCGCGAATACCAATGGACAAGTGGTTTTTGGCTCGGGCAACACCTCGACCACGATTATGGGGACGACTCAGGATTATCAGGAAATTAAAAACGTAACCATGGCCACGGGACGTTATATTACAACAGACGATGTTGACAAGGGCGCCCGTGTGGCTGTCCTTGGCCCTACTGTAGTTACGGACCTTTTCGGCGATGCTAATGCTTCAGTGATCGGCAAAGTCATTAAAATTAACAACGTACCTTTCCAAGTTATCGGAGTGACAACTGCAACAGGATCTACCGGTTTTATGAGCAGTGACGATATGATTACCGCACCTATTTCTACCATCCAGGAGCGTTTGCTGGGGAAAAAGACCGTTCGTAATATCCTGGTCTCAGCGACTTCGGCGGATCAAATGCAAGCCGCTCAAAATCAGATTACAGCCGAGCTGGAAAGGGCTCATAAAATCCAAGCCGGACAAAATGATGATTTTACGATTCAAAATCAGGCCGATATGTTACAAACTATGACGGGAGTAACCCAAACTTTGACCATGCTCCTGGGCGGTATTGCCGGAATTTCCCTCTTGGTTGGGGGAATTGGCATTATGAATATCATGCTTGTTTCGGTTACCGAACGAACACGGGAGATCGGAATTCGTAAAGCCATCGGAGCTAAAGGTATGGATATTATGCTGCAATTTCTCATTGAAGCTATTGTGCTTAGTATTCTGGGAGGTGGGATTGGGATTGTTCTCGGCTTTGGAGGATCAACCCTGGCTGGGAAAGCCTTAAAGATGAGTACCAGTATTTCCCCAATGTCTGTGTTGGTCGCCTTCGGTTTCTCTGCAGCCATCGGCATAATCTTCGGAGTGTTTCCGGCCCGAAAAGCGGCTTCGATGGATCCAATTGACGCTTTAAGATACGAGTAATCTATCAATTATCATGGTCATTAGGATTTTGCTGCTTGCTTCCAGGTATTTGATTCGATTGTGCAAATTTTAGTTATCGGAAAAGTTGGAAAGGGGAAAAATATGAGGAAAAGTAAACGGGCCCAGGTAGTGATGAGCGTTCTGGCCATCGTGATTTTGCTGATAGGGATGATTCCGGGGATAGCAGCAGCTTCAAGTACTACTGACGATTACAGTACATGGCTCGCCTATCTCAGTTTTGCGACCAGTGCCGATTCCACATTGATTGCCGGAGAAACGGGTAACATTAATGTTCAGCTTTGGGATAATAACTCGAATCCTTTCTCTGGCTCAGTTGCCAGTGCAACGATCACTGATGCCAACGGAGTTTCTAAAATTTATCAAGTCTCCGGAAATAGCGGCGATTACACCGTTAGCAATGTAACGCTCGATACAGCCGGAGATTATCAGTTAGTGATTCGTCAGGGTGCCATCGGCACAGCGTATGCTGCAGGAACGATTACAGTTTTAGATGCCAAGACTCTTGTCACAGATCCTATGTATATTAATACAGATAATACGATCAGGGTCAAAGTAACGGATACCGACGGCAATCCTTTGATGCGCAAATCCGGAACGATTGACGGTACATTAGTCGGTGCTTCCTCAATCTCTTATACAACCCTAAGCGATGGAACCTTTACCTTCAATATGACTCCGACTCAATTTGGGAATGTTAATATTCTCTATGCCGGACATATTATCGGTACCATACCGGTTCTTCCGGCCTACACTCAAAGTACCCGCATCGGAGGGAATTCCGGGGATAATGTCTCTTTGGCGATCAGTGTGGCCCAAAGCGGCTGGACTTCCGGTACCCCAAATGTCATCTTAACCAGAGACGATCAATTTTCGGATGCTCTTGCCGCTGCTCCCCTTTCGAAGAAGCTTGATGCCCCGATTCTTATGACCGGTTCTTCTACATTGGATGCTCGCACGTTAACAGAGATCCGGAATCTGGGAGCTAAAAATATCTATATTGTCGGTGGGACTGTTGCAGTCTCTCAAGGAATTCAAGATAGTTTAAGCAATGAGTTTACCGTGACCCGAATTGCCGGTCAGCAGGCTTACGATACGGCGGCCCAGATCTCTGCGACGGTGGGGATTGATCCCACCCAGACCGTTTATATCGCTAATTATGCCGCAATTCCCGATGCTATCGCCATCAGCGCTTTTGCTGCTGAACAAGGGAGTCCGATTCTCCTCACGGAAAGAGATACCGTGCCCTCTTCCACGGCCAAGGCTTTGACAGACCTTAAGGCCAGCAACGTTGTTTTGCTGGGAGGGACAGCGGTTATTGGGAATTCGGTGCAAAATCAATTAAGCTCCAACTATCACGTTAAACGTTGGGGCGGCTATGATCAATATGACACGCAAAATATTATTTTTCAAAATCTTTTTAATACCTCTAAGCCTCAGACGCCGCTTTATTTCGCCTCCGGCCTCGTGCGCCAAGGTGATGTGAGCTCGGGAAATCCTAAGGCCGATGCTTTGGTAACAGCGGCTTTAGCTGCTAAACAAGGCGGGTTTGTTGCTATGGTTCCGCAATATACGATTCCTTCGAGTTTGAATTACTTCCTGCTGTATAATGTGGGTTATATTAAGCAAGCGTCAGTTGTTGGGACGAACAGCAGTGTTTCGTTGGATTTGGAGTCGGAGCTTAAGGATTTGTTGGCGCATTAGCGCATTTGGTCGAGAGTTTGCTCTTTTTGCAGGCACTCGCTCATGGGTCGGGCAGCTTCGCCCACAGCGTTCACTCAGCATTCCAAGGCTCGCTCACTCGTTTGCGCGGGAGCTACACCGAACCACAGGGTAGTACCTGATGTGAACCACGGTTCCGCTCTCCTGCGCAAACTTTGTGAGCTTTACCGCCTCTCCATGCAATGAGTTCACTCTTGTGGGCGAAGCTGCCTTCCTCTGTGGTCCATGGTTTTCTAGGGTAAACAATCTTAAGACGAAGACCGGATTTCCTTATTGGTTTAATCGTAAGGGGTCTGGTCTTCTCTTTTTTAAGTCGACGCTGATGGCGCATTGTAGGATAAATATAGATTCTTCGGGTCAGGTATTTGGGCCCATATCGCTCATTCGTATTCCTATGCTAAATCATTTGCTCGTGCGGGAGCTATCTTCGAAAGATAAGTATCTTTGGAGATAGCCGCTTTGGGCCATCAGTGATGAGGGATGTTAGAGTGGTCTAATGCAGGTTGCTGCATCATTTATTTTCACATTGCTTACCCTCCCGAATTACTATAAAATGGTTTTAAAGGAGGAAATTAATAGGGATTATATATTGTAAAACAAACCAATAGCGAGAATTATTTCTTTTGAGATATCAATATAAGTGATCGGCACGAGTCCCTAAACTTTCATTGATATGCGACTATGAGATTAATATAAATTGTTAATTTTTGGGTAGTGGGAGGTTTGAATGATGAAAGAGTATTGCTATAACTGCGATGCGGACGTTGAGTATAGCATTAAAGAAGTAATGATTGAAACTGATATGAAGGACGCTGTTTTCTCATATTTAGCGAGAATTGCTTATTGTAACGACTGTGGAGAGGAAATATATATTGCTGGATTAAGTGATGAAAATATAAAAACTGCCAATAAGGTATATAGGGAATTAAAGGGTTAATACAAGCTAATGTAATCGAAGATCTTCTATACTAAATTAAGCGTCGTGGATAAGTTATTTAGAACTGATGTTGGGTAATAATTTGAGGGCGGCGGTAATCATCTCATCACAAAAAGTTAAATAAGGTTAGTTATTAGTGTAGAATTGCATAAATTAAGAATTCGAAAATACTAATAATTTTGGATGACTTGATTTGAACTAATTGAACAAGCATATGAAAGGTGATACGCTATGAATCAAGAAGGAGAAACACTGTCTAATAAGGAGGGCGAAAATATGAACATTGTTGCAAGGGATCAGGGATATAGAAAAACATCATTATCATTACGAAAAATCAAAGAAATTTCTGTTCGCCCAGTAGCCATTAAAGACGGGAAATTCCTGTTTGATAGAAACGATAAAGACCACCAGTATATTGTAAACGAAGGAGAATAAGGGGCTTTAAATGCATTGTTTTGGCTTAGGCGATATTTTTTATTTTGATATTGGTTTTGATGACATGCCAGGGGAATCGAAGAAAAGGCCAGCAATAATTATGATTCAAGAGGGCGATAAATTTTTTATTTTAGTATCGACTACAACTGTTCCTCCCCATGATCCTCCTAAATATTTTGATCAATTCAAGATACCGATTTTAAATTGGCGAAAATCAGGACTTTTAAGACCTTCATGGGGTCTTGGCTATAAACTTATACAGGTTACTAGACAAGAACTTATGCATCAAGTTAAAAGAGAAGATATTCTTGGGGTTATGCCCCAAGCGGATTTTGATTTCTTATTAAGTGAAATTGAACGTATTCATAAAGACTTATGAGCAATAACGAAAACTTAGTTGGCGTTCGGAGACACTGTCTGCGCAGAAATTAGCATTCTTGCAACCTTTAGCGAAAGCGCGTAAGCTAAGTTGAATATATTATGTTAGAGGAAAGCATACAATCGAAGGTTATGCTTTCTGATAGGGCTAGAAAAAAGACGGGGTTCCCGTCTTTTTTGATGCCTAGTTTTTAATAACTCCGATTTTTACAATTCTGGGTACGAATTATAAATTAATTTTCATAAAATACTAGGAATCGAGAAGGGATTTTTGGAGAAATGACGAATATAATAGCGTAAGAAAATTGGACTAATTGACCATGCCAATAAGGACTAAGCCAAAGGGCTGAAACTTGGTTAAGAGGTGGGTAAATGGATCTCGATCGTAAGAGCGGAGTTCCCTACTACATACAGCTCAAAGAACAAATCAGACGTCATATTACTCAGGGAGTTTGGGCTGCAGGTATGAAATTGCCAACTGAACGGGAACTGGCCGCGAGTTTATCCGTGAGCCGCAACACAGTCAGTCAAGCTTATAAAGAACTTGAAAGCGAAGGGGTATTAAGTTCAGCTCAAGGAAAAGGGACGTTTGTAGCCGATACGTTATTGATTATGCAGCAGGAGGGACGCAAAGAGAAGGTCCTGCGGATTATTGATGTAGCTTTGGAAGAGGCTGTTGGCTTAGGTTTTAGTATTGATGATTTTGTCTCCTTCGTTCATGTGCGGGGGATGGAGAAAAAGCATTTTCTGTCACGGGTGAAAGTAGCTTTCATTGAATGTAACCCTGAGCAATTAAACGATGCGCGCTGGAACCTTGGCCCGGGTGTTAGTTTGCTGCCTTTTTTGCTCTCTGAACTTCAGGAGTCACCTGTGGTTCAAAAACGTTTAGCAAGTATGGATATGCTCGTTACAGGAGTAGCCCATTTGTCAGAGGTAAAACGATTATTTGAGAAGTTCAACTTGCCTATTTTGGGAGTTTCACTCCAGCCAAAGCTGGAAACTATCGTCCGGATCGCCAAATTGACGGTAGGACGGGACTTGGCCTTAGTTTGCGAGAGCAGTCTTTTTGCAGAAAAGGTTATTAATGCTTTAAATCAAGCGGGGCTTCATCCTGCCTTTCGGACGTTGATACAGCCTGATGACATAAAATTGCGCGAGTCGTTGCCCGCTTGCGGAGCAGTAATTTTTGCGCCGAAGCTGCGGCTCCGGGTTGAAAAAGTTCTTCCGGATAATATGGAATGTATCGAATTTCGCTTCGAACCGGATACTGGGAGCTTAAATTTGCTGCGCGGTGCTTTACTGGAAATAAAGGAGGGTAAGCGTTGAGGAAACAACGGGTCATTGGTTTATTCGATTCGGGAGTTGGCGGACTTACGGTGGCCAAACAAATTCTGGAGCAGCTGCCCGATGTTCGAATCGTCTATTTTGGAGATACGGCTCGAGTGCCTTATGGAAACCGTTCCCAGGAGGAGCTGATACGTTTTGGGGAAGAAAGCGTCAGTTTTTTGATCGGGCAAGGGGCGGAAGCTATCGTCGTTGCCTGCAATACAAGTTCTGCTACCGCCCTTCCCGCACTCCGGGAGAGGTTTGATATTCCGATGATCGGAATGATTGACCCCGGTGCCCGCTTAGCCGTCAAGAAAACCATAGCGGGCCGAATAGGGCTGATTGCCACGGAAACGACGGTACGCAGCAAAGCGTATTCTTTAGGGGTTAGCCGCGCTCTGGCCCGAGGAAGTGTGCCGGAGAATGAGGACCTGCGTTCGGCCTGGCAGCATGGGGAACAGGCCATTGCCCTGGTCAAAGCACAGGGTTGTCCTCTTTTTGTTCCTCTGATCGAAGCCGGGTTAGCCGATTCTTGGCAGGCACGGGGAATTGCCAAGACCTATCTGGCGCCTCTTCAATCCTCCGGGATTGATGCTTTGATTCTCGGCTGTACCCATTATCCCTTTTTGGAACCGGTTCTTAAAGAAATTTTAGGTGAAGATGTTCTGATTGTTGACCCTGCTCTGGCCGTGGTAGAGGAACTTAAAGAATTGCTGGGGCAGATGAAGCAGCGAACTGAAGCAAAATTCGATCCTTCCTTAGAATCAGTATCAACGTCAGCTGCCTCAGGGAAAAGCCAATGGCGAGCCCGTTATTTTGTCAGCGGAGATCCGGAGCTGTTCAGACAAGTGGGAAATACACTTTTGCAGGACTCGATCGAATCCGTTGAACAAGTCCATTTTGTGGACGGCTCCATGAATTTTTAAATCTTAGTTGGTTTCCATTATTTAAAAAAGCCGGGAGGAATTAATCGTGAAACAAAAGACCTTGGTATTAGGGGTAATCGGTTCAGATGTTCATGCTGTCGGAAACCGCATTTTGGATTATGCCTTTACTCATGCCGGTTTCAAAGTAATTAACATCGGAGTGCTGGCAACTCAAGAAGAGTTCATTAATGCTGCCATCGAGACAAATGCCGATGTCCTGCTCGTTTCATCATTGTATGGCCATGGTGAGATGGATTGCCGAGGACTGCGTGAAAAATGTCAGGAAAAAGGAATTGGTGACATTTTAATGTATGTCGGCGGTAATCTGGTTGTGGGGAAACAAGATTTTGAATCGGTTAAAGAACGCTTTTTGGCAATGGGCTTTAATCGCGTTTACCCGCCGGGTACTATGCCCGAAGTTCCCATTAAAGATTTGCGAGAAGATTTAGGGATGAGCGAAGAATAAAGGGGGAATGAGCCTTGCAAGCAGTCCTTCTCATCGATTTTGGCAGTACTTACACGAAAGTGACGGTCGTTGACCTTGATTCGGAAGAGATCGTTGGTACCGCCCGGGCTGGAACGACGATTGAAACCAATATTATGGATGGTTTGAATAAGGCGCTGGCTCAGATACCTGAGCCGTCGGGTGGATGGAATTTTGTCCGTAAACTTGCCTGCAGCAGTGCGGCAGGCGGCTTGAAAATGATGGCCAGCGGCCTGGTTAAAGAATTAACCGCTGAAGCGGCCAGAAGAGCTGCTTTGGGAGCGGGTGCCAGATTGCTTGAAGTATTCAGCTACGAGTTAACGGCTCAAGATCTGGAGAAGATTATTGCGGCTAAGCCGGATATTTTCTTGCTGGCAGGAGGCACGGATGGCGGAAATAAGGAAATTTTGCTTAAAAATGCGGAACTGCTGAGCACTCTGCCTATCAGTCTGCCGGTGGTGGTCGCCGGCAATAAAGCCGCTGCGGTTCAAGCTGCAGACCTGCTCAGACAACGGCATGCACCAGTGGTGGTGGCGGACAATGTGATGCCTGATCTGGGAGTTTTGGCCGTCGATTCGGCCCGCATGGCTATACGCGATATATTCCTCAGCCATATTGTCCATGCCAAAGGTTTAGATAAGGCGGAAGAGTTCCTGGAACGGATTATGATGCCTACTCCGGCGGCGGTATTGTCGGCAGCGGAATTGTTGGCTGAAGGATCCGGCTCAGAGCGTGGACTGGGTGAACTGATGATTGTTGATGTCGGGGGAGCAACGACGGACGTTCATTCCATTGCCAAAGGGGACCCGAGTAAACCGAGCGTCACCCTCAAAGGATTGCCGGAACCTTTTGCCAAACGAACTGTTGAAGGCGATCTAGGCATGCGTTACAGCTCAGAGGCTTTAGTGGAAGCTTCAGGCCGGCGCTTGTATGATTATTTAGGTTGGACGGATGAGCAAGTAGCCAGTCAACTTGGGCTATTCAAAGAAAATCCATGGCGAATACCTCAGACCGACGAGGAAGCCGAATTTGACGCAGCTATGGGCCGCATGGCCGTTGGCTTGGCTGTCGACCGGCATGTCGGGACGATTGAAGTTATTTACACGCCTTTTGGAGCAACCTATGTCCAGCGCGGCAAAGATTTGACACCGCTGCCTGTGGTGATTGGGACAGGAGGAGTTTTGCTCTATCACCCGAGTGCTTTGGAAATTCTCAAGGGTTCCCTTTTCGACTCTGCCGAACCGACTCTGCTGAAACCGCAAAAACCCAGGTTTTATCTGGATAAAGATTATATTTTAGCAGCCATGGGTTTGCTGCGTGAAGTTGCGCCTCAAGCTGCGCTTCGAATGATGAAAAAATACGTGGTTGAACTATAGGAGGGTATAACGATGGAATTAACAGTCCGGCAAATGGATGCTGAAGAATTTCAGCGTCAGCGTCAGGAGGTCTTAGGACAATGGGAGACCGGTAAGGACGTCAATTTCGAAGAAGCAGTTGCCTATCATAAGGGATTGCCCAAAAGCAAAATTTTTGCTGAGAAACTGGCGGAAGGCAAAGAGAAGGGGATTACTTTTGCCCAACCGCGTGCCGGTGTGGCGCTGATTACAGAGCATATTGAATTGCTGCGCTGCCTCCAGGATGAAGGAGGCGCAGATTTTCTGCCTACGACGATTGACTCCTATACACGGCAGAACCGCTATACGGAAGCACAATCCGGAATTGAGGAAAGCCGAACAATCGGGCGTTCGATGCTGAATGGCTTTCCGGCAGTGAACCATGGGGTTGCAGCCTGCCGGCAAGTCGCTGAGAGTGTTCAGGTACCTGTTCAGGTACGTCATGGTACTCCGGACGCTCGGTTGTTAGCAGAAATTACGATCGCCGGAGGTTTTACGGATTTTGAAGGAGGAGGTATTTCTTATAATATCCCCTACTCCAAAGATGTTTCGATTGAGAGTACGATTAAGTACTGGCAATATGTTGACCGGCTTATTGGCTTGTATGAAGAACAAGGGGTAAAAATTAATCGCGAACCGTTCGGTCCCTTGACCGGGACACTTGTTCCACCCGCGATTTCTCACGCTGTGGCTGTAATTGAAGGAATCCTGGCTGTGGCTCAGGGAGTTCGCAGCTTGACCTTGGGTTATGGTCAATGCGGTAACTTGATTCAAGATGTCGCCGCTTTGCATACTCTGCCGGTCCTTGCTGAGGAATATATGGAGAAGCTTGGGTATCCTAAGGCTATGATTACCACCGTATTTCACCAGTGGATGGGCGGATTCCCCCAAGACGAAGCTAAGGCTTTCGGCGTTATTTCGTGGGGCGCTGCTACGGCTGCCTTAGGCAAAGCGACGAAGGTTATTGTGAAAACGCCTCACGAAGCCTTGGGTATACCGACCAAAGAAGCCAATGCGGCTGGGATTCGAGCTACAAAACAGGTATTGAACATGTTAAAAGACCAGACTCTGCCGATGACAGAGGAACTGGCTTTAGAGGAACAGATGATTTTGGCGGAAACCAGGACTATTTTGGATCGCGTCTTAAGTCTCGGTGAAGGCGACATCGCTGTGGGTACTGTTCGGGCGTTCCAGGCAGGCGTTATTGACGTTCCTTTTGCTCCCAGCCGTTTTAATGCCGGCAAAATTTTACCGGCGCGGGATACTACGGGAGCTGTAAGAATGCTCGATTTTGGCAATCTTCCCTTTGATGAGACGATCAAGGATTTCCATCGTGAACGCATTGCCCAACGGGGACGTGATGAGGGCCGAGATCCTTCCTTCCAGATGGTCATCGATGATATTTATGCTATTGGTAAAGGAATGCTCGTCGGACGGCCAAGGTAAGACGAGTGGGAGCGAAATACTTTAACTGAACAAGTTATACTTGAAAAATGAAAGAAGCTAGGGAGGAAACATTATCATGAAAATTGTTGACATAATTGCATCGCCGGGACTTACAGGATTTTATTTTGACGATCAGCAGGCCATTAAAGCAGGAGCCGGTCATGACGGTTTCACTTATACCGGCGAACCGATGACCCCGGGGTTTAAAGCTGTGAGACAGCGCGGAGAGTCTATTTCCGTGATGTTAATCTTAGAAGATGGGCAAGTCGCTTCAGGAGATTGTGCTGCCGTTCAGTATTCAGGAGCGGGCGGCCGTGATCCCCTCTTTTTGGCGGAAGAATTTATTCCCATTATTTTGGAGGAAATTGCGCCTAAGCTTTTGGGCCAGGAACTCGACTCTTTCCGTCACTTAGCAGCTTTAGTGGAAAATTCCAAACGTCCTAACGGAGACCGTTATCATACGGCTATTCGCTATGGAGTCAGCCAAGCAATTCTTGATGCTGTTGCCAAAGCTAAGAAGAAAACCATGACGGAAGTTATTCTGGAAGAATATGATCTTCCTATGATTCTGGAACCTGTTCCGATTTTTGCCCAAACAGGTGATGATCGCTATGATAATGCTGATAAGGCTATTATTAAGCGTGCTGGAGTATTGCCTCATGCTCTGATCAACAACGTGGAAACAAAGCTGGGCGTTAACGGGGAACTGCTTTTAGACTATGTCACCTGGCTGAGAAATCGTATTCTCGCTATTGGCGGAGATGATTACCGGCCGGTTTTGCATATTGACGTTTATGGAACCATTGGGATTGCCTTCAAAGATGATACTCAAAAAATGGCTGAGTATTTTGCCAAACTGGAAAAAGCGGCTGCTCCGCTGCATTTGCGGATTGAAGGTCCGATGGATGCCGGCAGTACTGGAGGACAGATTGCTCAGCTGAAAGCTCTGCGGGTGGCTTTGAAAGAGCGTGGCGTGAAGGTGGAAATCGTTGCTGATGAGTGGTGCAACACCTATGAAGATATTGTTGAGTTTGTGGATGCTCAGGCGGCGGATATGGTGCAGATCAAAACTCCGGATCTTGGCGGGATTCAAAATACTATTGAAGCAGTGATTTATGCTAAAAAGTATGGTGTTGGTGCCTATGTTGGAGGGTCCTGCAATGAAACTGATGCTGGCGGACGTACGGCTGTTCATGTTGCTTTGGCAAGCCGTCCGGATCAGATGCTGGCTAAGCCTGGGATGGGCGTCGATGAGGGGTATATGATTGTGCATAATGAGATGAATCGGACGTTGGCGCTGTTACGGAGGAAGGCGTCATCGCGTTAGTTTTTCTTTGAAAATTGGGTCCTTTGGAAATGGGGCCGTTCGGGTCAGGGAGCTTCGCCCACACCGTTCACTCAGCATTCCAAGGCTCGCTCACTCGTTTGCGTGGGAGCTCTGCCGAACCTCAGGGTAATACCTGATGTGAACCACGGCTCCGCTCTCCTACGCAAACTTTGTGAGCCTAACCGCCTCTCCATGCAATGAGTTCACTCTTGTGGGCGAAGCTCCCTTCCTCTGAGGTCTATGGGCTTTTCTGGGTTAACAATCTTAGAACGAAGACTGGGTTTCCTTATTGGGTTAGATGGTAGGGGGCTGGTCTTCTCTTTTTTGTGTCGATGCTAAAGTCGACGCTAAAGTCGACCGGATGGCGCTATTGAGGGATAAAGGTGGATTCTGGGGTCGGGCAGCTTCGCCCACACCGTTCACTCAGCATTCCAAGGCTCGCTCACTCGTTTGCGCGGGAGCTCTGCCGAACCTTAGGGTAATACCTGATGTGAACCACGGCGCCGCTCTCCTGCGCAAACTTTGTGAGCTTTACCGCCTCTCCATGCAATGAGTTCACTTTTGTGGGCGAAGCTGCCTTCCTCTGAGGTCTATGGGCTTTTCTGGGTTAACAATCTTTAGACGAAGACTGGGTTTCCTTATTGGGTTAGATGGTAGGGGGCTGGTCTTCTCTTTTTTATGTCGAGGCTAAAGTCGACGCTAAAGTCGACCGGATGGCGCTATTGAGGGATAAATGTAGATGCTATGGGTCGGGCAGCTGAGCCCATGTTGTGCACTTTCGTGCTACGTGTGGATTGGCTGGTGTTCGCGAAGGATGTTATGATGCTGAGAGGGGATGGCGACTTAACTTTTCGGGCTGAAACCTTTACAATAGAGAGCGTAAGTAATTTAAGCTATGCTATGCGCAAGGACAAGGGGAAGAGGCTTTTATGGGTAAAATTGGTTTGACGACGACGGTGCCGGTTGAGGTTATTTTTGCGGCAGGTGAAACTCCGATTGATTTAAATAATATTTTTATTACTGCTTCTGATGCGATGAAGCGTGTTGAGGATGCTGAGTTGGCTGGTTTTCCGAGGAATGTCTGCGGCTGGATTAAGGGTTTGTATTCCAGTGCGCTGCTGGATTCTGAAATCCGCCGTATTGTGGCTGTTACTCAAGGGGATTGCAGTAATACTCATGCTTTGATGGAGACGTGGGAAGTTATGGGTATTGATATAATCCCTTTTGCGTTTCCTTATGATGGTGATCCTGATATGCTTAGGCTGCAAATGGACAAACTTATTATTGCTTTAGGAGCAACTTGGGAGGGTGTAAAGGAGCAGAAAAGGCGGCTTGATCGAGTCCGGGCCTTGGCCTGGGAGATTGATCGGCTGACTTGGGAAGAAAATCGGGTTAGGGGATTTGAGAATCATCTTTATCAGGTTTCTTGCTCGGATTTTAATGGTGATCCGGAACGATTTGCCCGCGAGATGGAGGAGTTTATCCAAGAGGCTCGTCAAAGAGAATCGTTAGCTGAGGGGGTGTTGTCCCAAGGCCGGAAAAAGACACGGGAGGTACGATTGGGGTTTATCGGTGTTCCTCCGATTTTTCCTGAGATTTATGATTTTATCGAGGTGCATGGGGCCCGTGTCGTTTTTAATGAGGTTCAAAGGCAGTTTTCTATGCCTTTTTCAACGGAGGATATTATTGAACAATACAGGCGTTACACCTATCCCTATCAAGTTTTTCAGCGGATTGAGGATATTCGTGATGAAGCGGAACGACGTCAGTTGGATGGAATTATCCACTATACCCAAAGCTTTTGTTACCGTCAAATCGAGGATTTGATTATTCGTAAAAAATTAGATTATCCGATCTTGACTTTAGAAGGTGAGAATCCGACGGGGCTGGATGCACGGAGCAAGATGAGGATTGAGTCATTTTTGAGCATGTTGAAGGATTAGAGAATATTAAAATAAGGCGGCGATTCATTTCCCAACTAAAGAGTTGGGAGCTGAATTGCCTTGTGAGGTTAAAATGTCTATGCAAACGATTTGTGGTATTGATCTAGGAAGTCGAAGTGTTAAGATTGCTCTCATGCAATCCTCAACGGAATCGGATTCCTTAGTGATTAAGCGGCTGGAGAGGTTAGATACTATCCGTTTTTATCGAGAGTATGGACGTAAGCACGATGGGAAGCTGGTCGTGAATTTTGAAGCCTTGGGCTTGCCTGAAGTTGACAGTCTTGTATCGACCGGTTATGGCCGAAATACCTTAGAGCTTGCCGGTGGAGAAGCGATTCCGGAATTAAAAGCTCATGTTCTGGGTGCTGTTTACCAAACGGGGCTTAAGGATTTCACGCTCGTTGATTTAGGGGGGCAGGACAGCAAAATCATTCAGGTTCGCCGAGGCAAAATGATTGACTTTATGACCAATGATAAGTGTGCGGCCTCCTCAGGGCGTTATTTGGAAAATATGGCCAATATTTTAGATTTGTCTCTTGAGGAGCTTGGTCAGTATGCAGATGCTCCTGTGGAGCTGAATTCTACCTGTGCGGTGTTTGGAGAAAGCGAACTTATTGGCAAGATTGTTGAAGGCTATCCGATTAAAGAGCTGGCAGCGGGCGTCAATGCCACGATTGTTAAGCGAATCTTACCCCTTCTGCGTTCTTTTGAGGGAGAGGTTTTAGTCTTTACCGGGGGTGTTGCCCACAATCAGGCGGTGACAAGGCTTCTGCAGGAAGGGACAGGGAAGCGGGTGATTATTCCGCAAGAACCTCAATATAATGGGGCCATAGGATGCTGCATTATGGGCAGCGATTTTTGAAAATGTTTGTCTTGACAAGAAGGATTATAGGGCTTGAAACAAGAATAATACGAAATGCACCGATTTATAAGAACGCGAAAACCTCGAAATGTTCGGCGATATAAATAATGAAAAAAAGAATTAAATGTCTTAGAAAATTGAGGCAAAAGAAATTGAGGTAAGCAGCTCAGGAGGGTTAATTGATGAAACAACGAAATTTCAAGTTTGTGGCGTTAGTATTATGCTTGTTAATCACTACGTTATTCTTTCCCCAAAAGGCCCTGGCTTTAACGGCTCCTATAGCGCCGACAAGTGTTAATGCTACCGCTCTAAGCAGCAGTCAAATTTCCATAACCTGGGATCCTGTGGGCAGTTCGACAGCCTATTATGTTTACCGGGGAACTTCTTCCTCCGGGAATTACTCGATTGTCGGTACGACAACAACTACAAATTTTAACGATAGTGGGTTATCTCCGGGCACCGCCTATTATTATAAAGTTCAGGCGGCCAATATCCTTGGGGGCGGAGCATACTCCAATGCAGTTTATGCTGTTACTCTAACTTCATCTAGCACGCTGTCCGCTCCGGCAAATTTAACGGCTACGGCAGCGAGCACAAGTCAGATCTATTTGACTTGGAATGGCGTTAGCGGTGCATCCTACTATTATGTTTACAGGACAACGGCGAACTCAGGTACATATACCCTTGTCGCACAGCCTAGTACTACTAGTTTTACGGATATAGGCTTGTCGATGAATATTACGTATTATTACAAGGTTCAGGCTGTATGCGGTGGCGGGGTAAGCGGCTATTCTGCCGTTGCTTCTGCGACACCGATGAATTCAATTGGGGCTCCCGCAGCCCCGACAAACCTTATCGCTACAGCCCCTAGTACAACCCAAATTAAGCTGACCTGGAATCCGGTTAGTTATGCAACCAACTATTATGTTTACAGATCAAACTCGCCGTCGGGACCGTTTTCAACGATGGCAGTACCCGATAGCCCGTACTACACCGATTCTGGCTTAACTCCGAACGTTGCTTACTATTATAAAGTTGTGGCCGGGAACAGCTATGGGACAAGTGCGGATTCTCCCGTAGTTTATGCGACAACAACAATTTCTAACACGGTCCCGGCAGCTCCCAGTAATCTAACCGCCACTGCTGCCAGTAGTACTCAGGTCTATTTGACCTGGAATGCTGCGAGTAATGTGAATTTTTATTATGTCTATAGGTCAACATCACCTTATGGAACTTACGCTATCGTTGGTTCGCCGACAACGGCCTATTATAATGATTCTACCGTATCGGCCAATACAACCTATTATTATAAAGTAGTTGCTGTTGGTAATGCGGGGCCAAGTGCGGATTCCGCCATTACGAATGCGACAACCGTCGCCAGCGGGGGTTTAGCCGCCCCTGCAAGTTTGACTGCGACGGCCATAGCGAGCACTCAAGTCTATTTGACTTGGGCACCTGTAACTAATGCAACGTATTATTCTGTTTTTCGGTCCACCTCTCTAACCGGAACATTCACTGTCGTCGGCGTACCGACGACAACGACTTATACAGATAACACAGTTTCGGCATTTACGACTTATTATTATAAGGTCGTAGCTGTCGGCAATTCGGCTACCAGCCCGGATTCGGCCATTGTCAATGCAGTAACGACATATTCTAATGGCGCCTTGCCGACGCCGACCAATCTAACGGCGACTCCCCAAAGCACCAGCCAAATTTACTTGACTTGGAGTGCCGTTCCCAATGCCACCTATTATAATGTCTACAGGGCTCTTTCGCCTTCGGTGACATATACCAATATAGGTATGGCAACGAGTACAAGCCTTACTGATTCCAGCTTAACAGCAAACACTACCTATAATTACAAGGTGGTTGCGGTAGGAAGTAACGGTCCCAGTGCCGACTCGGCCGTCGTCTCTGCCACAACAATGCTTACCAATAGTGCCCTGTCGACTCCGGCTAACCCTACAGCAACGGCCTTAAGCACCAGTCAAATTTACTTGACTTGGAGTGCCGTTCCCAGCGCCGCCTCTTATAATGTGTACAGGGCCGCTTCCCTCTCTGATACCTATACTAGTATTGCTACAGTTTCTACCTTAAATTATACGGATTCCAATCTGACCCCGAATACCACCTATTATTACAAGATTCAGGCGGCGGGCAGTTCAGGGTTAAGCTCATTTTCCTCTGTAGTTTCGGCGGCGACTACCGGATCGGGCAGCTCTACGCCAACAAATACCTCACAAATTCCCTCCCAACGATTGGCGGGGACAGATATGTATGGGACGGCCGCAGAGGTGGCTAAAGAGTGGAATACCTCTTACTTTGCCGTTATCGTCAGCGGAGAAACTTTTTCTGATGCCTTATGCAGCGCTCCTCTGGCTGAAGAGCATAATGCACCCCTATTGCTGACGACTAAGAATACATTGAACGATCAAACTAAAGCACAGCTTACGCGTTTGAAAGTCAAGAGTGTTTTTATCGTAGGCGGAGTTGGCGTTATTTCTGCGGCAGTTGAACAAAGCATTAAAGATATGGGAATTCAAGTTACGAGAATTGCAGGAAACGACAGTTACGAAACATCGGTAAAAATCGCTCAAGCTATGAATCCAACGAGTCAAGCAGTTGTTGCCAGCGGTGAAACCTTCCCAGATGCTTTGTCTATAGCTCCTGTTGCGGCAATGAAGGAAATTCCTATTCTGCTGACCTCAAAGAATACTCTCCCGCAAAGTGTGAAAACCTATTTAAAGGGGATACAAAGTACTTATGTTGTAGGCGGTACAGGGGTTATCAGTGATAATGTTTTTAATCAGCTTCCTTCTCCCACAAGACTTAGCGGCCAAGATAGATATGATACGAATATCAGTGTCATTAAAGCTTTTGCAGGCCAATTGGATTTTAGCAAATGCTATATATCTACAGGTGAAAACTATGGCGATGCTCTGGCTGGTTCAGTTTTAGCTTCTATGTCAAAGTCCCCAGTCTTTTTAGTAAGTAATCCGGTGGAGCAGTCAACTCTTGATTATATGGGAAGCATCTCCGGCAGTATTAAAAATGAAGTTGTCTTCGGAGGAACAGTTGCTGTACCGGACAGTGTTTTATCGAGTCTTAATGGTTCAAGCACAACAAATGTATCAAATGTATCCACGGCCATATCTGCACCAAGAATCGCTACGGCATCCACTGTAAGCTCGAGTCAAATAAACCTTAGTTGGGATGCAGTAAGTGGTGCGACGAGTTATTATATCTTCGGCGCCACATCCTCTACGGGTACATTTACCCATATTGCTACAGTAACAACAAATAGTTATTCCAATACCGGTCTGTGGGCCAATACAACCTATTATTATAAAATCCAGGCCGTTAACGGTTCCGCTGCCAGTCAATTTTCGCCCGTTGCTTCAGCGACGACATCGAGTTAAAATACATAGACATCAAAGGAGGTCAGACATCCATATGAAAGAAATCTACGTGGATGAAATTGTTTCAGCCATCCGAACCCTCTGCATGGAGGCAAACTATAATTTAAGTTCGGATATTATGACAGGCTTTCAGTCAGCCCTGAAAAGCGAATCTTCGCCTTTGGGCCTGGAGGTTTTAGAACGTCTTATCGAAAATGCTGATATTGCCCATAAAGAACAAGTACCAATGTGCCAGGATACCGGGATGGCTGTGCTTTTTGTGGAAATCGGTCAGGATTTGCACATAGCAGGCGGTAACCTGACGGATGCGCTTAATGAAGGAGTACGACAAGGATATGAGCAGGGATTTCTGCGCAAATCTGTTGTCAAGGATCCTTTTGACAGGGTCAATACGGGAGATAATACTCCGGCGATCATTCATTACGATATTGTTCCCGGTGATGCTTTGCGCCTTATTGTTGCTCCGAAAGGATTTGGGAGTGAGAATATGGGTGGCCTGAAAATGTGTAAACCTTCGGAAGGTTTGGCAGGCGCGATGGATTTTGTTGTTGATACGGTAGACCGAGCCGGCGGAAACCCTTGCCCTCCGATTATCGTCGGTGTGGGTGTTGGAGGAACTATGGAGAAGTCTACCTTCTTGGCTAAGAAGGCCTTGCTTCGTGAAGTAGGAATCCATAACCAAGATGAACGTTTGGCAAAGATTGAAAAAGAATTATTAGAGCGTATTAATCGACTGGGTATCGGACCCCAAGGATTTGGCGGCTTGACGACAGCGCTGGCCGTCAACTTAGAGGTATATCCCACGCATATCGCCGGCATGCCTGTGGCCGTGAATATAGGCTGTCATGCGACGCGGCATAAGGAAATCACATTACAAGGGAGGGAGAGCAAATGAGTGACGTAAAACGCATCGAAACCCCTCTTACGCAAGAAAAACTCAAGACCTTAAAAGCGGGAGACAATGTTTTATTAAGTGGTGTTATTTATACGGGACGAGATGCTGCTCATAAGAAAATGGTTGAAGCTTTGGAGCAAGGTCATGAATTGCCCTTCGCTATGAAAGATCAAGTAATTTATTTCGTGGGGCCGACTCCAGCTAAGGAAGGGCAAGTGATTGGCTCGGCGGGACCAACGACAAGCGGCCGGATGGATGCTTATTCCCCTAAGTTAATTGCTCAGGGTTTAACAGGAATGATAGGCAAAGGACTGCGCAGTCCTGAGGTTATAGATGCCATGAAGGAACATGGTGCCGTTTATTTTGGGGCTATCGGCGGGGCTGGCGCTCTTATTGCCAAACGTATTGTTTCGGCAGAAGTAATTGCTTATCCTGAACTGGGACCGGAAGCTGTTCGACGGTTAGTTGTCCAAGACTTTCCGGTAATTGTGATTATTGATCAAGAAGGAACGAATTTGTATGAGAGCGGGAAGGCCCAGTATAGAACCGTTTAAGCTCAAAATTGGTCACAAAAGCTTCACAATTTCTTAAAGTAGAATTGAGGATTTTAAGATATAATAAGATATTATTGGAAATCCTTGATAGGAGTGCTAACTATGGATTATTGCCCTTTTTGTGGAGCCCGTGAGGTAGGCAGAATTGGCCGTGAACGTTATTATTGTCGCGAGTGTTGTCATGAGTGGACTAAGGGAGGTGGAGAGGTTAAGATTTATGAGGTTATGTCTGATGGATCGGTTGAACCACTGATCCTTGACCATGAATCTATCACTCATGTTATAACTCGTCCTGCCGTTCGCCGAGCCGGATGAATCGAATTTTGAAGATTAACTAAAGCATAGCAAGAGGTTTTTACTTACTAAGGCTTGACATAAGTACATGACAACAGAATCAACTCAAGGAAAAGAGAGCTCGAAATCGGGCTCTCTTTTTGTTTTGAGAAAATTATCATTGGATTTTGATAGTAAAAGCAGGATTTTGTCGACTATTAATAGAATTCTAAAAATCAAGTATAAAAATTCTAAGATAAATATGAGTGATAAGATAAATATGAGTGAAATGACAATTGGATAGTTTATCCTGTGGGTCTTTCGTTAACTTCAGGTGGGGTGGAGTCCACCTTTGCCGCTAAGTATTCCTATTGGGAAAGGCGGAACGGCAATAATGTCCACTGGACATTATTGTATCTGAAGCTCCGATGTTCGGCTTTAGCTGAACGACTTCACCGATACCGATAAGGGTTAAGTAATTGATTAACAGGGGAATTATTCAGATCAGATAGTATAGTTCATTAATTGGCGAAGAAATTAACCTGGCAAGAAAAAGAATAATTAACTTAAGAAAGGGTGCATAACATTGATACAATTACATCAATTTGAGCTGACAGAATCGACTCGGTTGTTGAAGATTGATTCCGAGCAGTTGAGCCTGCTTAAAGAGGTACATGCGATTATTGAGAAGGATGCCGATCAAATCATTACCAACTTTTATGCCCATGTTACGACGATTCCGGGTTTGAAAGCAATTATTGATCGTTTTTCTTCGGTGGATAAGCTTAAAATTACGATGAAGAAATATTTGCTCTCAATTTGTCCGGAGACGATTGACGAACAATTTATGCAATGGCGTGTGACTATTGGAGAAGTACATAATCGTATCAATTTACCGCCTTTTTATTATTTAAGCGCTAATCAGGTCTTATGTGATGAAATTATTCCTTTGATCTATAAACATTTCAAGAAAAAAACTGATTTGGCACTGCGCTCAGCCTTAGCTTTTCAAAGAATTTTGAGTTTTGACCAGCAGGTTGTTATGGCTAGTTATATACAATCCTATATGAATGAGATTGATAAGAAAGCCGAATTGGAAAAGGCACTGTTTGAGATTGACAGTTTGCAGCGGAGAGTCAATGAAGCGAGTCAGGCTTTGGCAGCAACTTCGGAGGAAACGGCTGCATCTGCGGCTGAAATGAATGAAGCGACCACTCGTATTTCCGATAATGCGTCCGAAGCAGCAGAATTTTCGAGGAAAGTCGATGCTTTAGCTCAAGAAGGTGCGAGTAAAATTCGAATGATTTCCGAAACTATTCTGCGTTTGGCAGACATGGCCTCCGACATGCAGGAAAAGATGAACCAGTTGGATCAAAGTTCAGTCCGCATTGCTTCGGTTACAGATGTTATTCGAGAAATAGCTTCTCAGACTAACCTTTTGGCCTTAAACGCGGCTATCGAAGCGGCACGGGCCGGAGACAGCGGCCGAGGCTTCGGTGTTGTTGCTGAAGAGGTTAAGAAACTGGCCACCAATTCAGAACAATCGGTTCGGGAAATTAGTGCTCTTATTACCCAGAGCAAAGAAAATACCATAGCCGTTAATCAGTCCATTGAGGAAACTACGGATGCTATGAAAAACGCAGCAGTAGAGGCAGGAGAAGTCGTCAATCGCTTCGGTGATATTATGTCAGCCATCAATTCCAGTATTCAACAAGTTCAGGGAATCGCTCAGCAGATTGATGCCTTAGCTATGACGGCAGGACAGATCGGAGCAGCCTCGGAAGATGTCGCTAATTCGGCCACATCACTGGCGCAAATGGGCATGAGGGAATAGAGAGGGTTAAGTTGGTGGAGAAAATGTCTTTGCCTGAGGATGCTTTTTACATTCGGAGAATGTGGAGCTTTTCCCGAGCTCTTGACCTCGGGTTAGTTGATGAAGAGGTTGAACGCGGATTTAAGTTTGCGGTCGGGCAGCAGCACGGAGAACGGGTAGCTTATATTGCCATGCGTCTGGGCCGCAGTTTGGGACTTCAGAAAACGGAATTGGTACATTTAACGGTGGCAGGTCTGCTCCATGATATTGGGGCCATGGGTTCCTTTAGGACTCACTATGGCAACGCTCAGCTTCTTAGCAGGCACTGTCTGGTCGGTTCAGCGATCGTTGAGCGTTTTCCTTCGGGAGCAATTCTTGCCCCTGCGATAAAATATCACCATGAAACGCCGGGTTCAGTTCGGAGCGCCTTAGGTGTTCCTGCTGCTGAAGTCCCGCTGATGGCAAAAATTTTATCCTTAGCCGATCAGGTGGATTTGCATCTGTCTCGCCGTCGGCATACCCGTAAAGAACGGGAGGAACTACTACGCTGGATTTCCAAGGAAAAGGGAGTTTTGTTTTTTCCCGAACCGGCGGCAGCCTTTGAACAAATAGCCGTCAAAGAATCCTTTTGGCTGGATATCGAGCAGCCGGATTTGCTGCAAATTGTTTTAGGGCTCTTGTTTGGGAAGTGGCATGTTCCCTTGACCAGAGAATTAGAAACTACGGGATTTACTGATGAGCTGGCAGCGACGTTTGCAGATCTTATCGACCAAAAAAGCAGTTTTACGGCTCGCCACTCACGGTCAGTGGCAGAGGTTGTGGAACGTTTAGCTGAAGGTTTGGGTTGGAGTGAACAGCAACGTCACGAAATCTATGTAGCGGGTTTGCTCCACGATTTAGGCAAGCTCTCTATACCGAAAAAGATCTTAGATAAGCAAGGGTCTTTAGATGCCTCGGAGGTAGATATCATCCGAACTCACACGTATTATACTCATCGTTTGTTGACTGAGGCCGGTTTCCCGACGCGGATGGTTGAATGGGCAGCTCATCACCACGAACGTCTTGACGGCAAAGGTTATCCCTTTGCACTTAAGGACAAGGAAATCGATGTTGGCTCTCGGCTCATGACGATTGCAGATATGTTTGCTGCTTTGACTGAGGATCGTCCCTATCGGCCTGCCATGTCAACAACTGAAGCCCTCGATATTATTCAACGAGGTGCGGGCACTAGTGTTGACGGGGAATTAATTGTTTTAGCCAAAAGAGTGCTCTTCTGTCGTTAAGACAACGCATTTTGTTTGCGCAAATTGCTTGTCTTTGTGATGACTATATATTAATAGTATGTGTCTTGCTGTAGTTACTTGTTCAGTGATCAAGCAATTTAGAGAAAGCACATACTTTTTTTTATTTAAGGACGAATTTATGGTAAAGTGGAACTATTGAATAGAGAAAGGCGCGATTACCTTGTTTTACCCTTTTGAAATGGAACGTTACCTTGAAACCTTGTTAGGCGAAAGGGATCCTTTGCTGCGGGAAATGGAAGAACAAGCTCTTCAGGAAACTATACCTGTGGTGACACCGGCAGTGGGGAATTTTCTCAGCTTGTTGGCCGCTATGAATAAAGCTCAGTCAGTTTTGGAAATTGGCACTGCCATCGGCTATTCTACGATCTGGCTGGCCCGGGGGATTGAGAAGAGCGGAGGTCATGTTACGACCATCGATATGAATAAAGACCGCTTGTCACGAGCCAGAGGTTATTTCCAACGTGCGGGACTTCTGGAAAAAGTCACAGCTCTGGAAGGCGATGCCCGCAAAATTTTGCCCAGCTTAACTTCAGGGTATGACTTTGTTTTTATTGATGCAGCTAAGGGAGAATATTTGGATTATTTAAAGCTGATCGATGGTTTAATTATCCCAGGCGGAATCTTGGTTGTTGACAATGTTCTTTTTCGGGGCTGGGTAGTACCGGACAGTAATTTTGCCCCGAAATATGAGCGCATGGTCGGCGGGTTGAGGAAATTTCTGCAGGAACTTTGCGCTAATCCGGACTATGTGACTTCGGTTCTGCCATTTGGAGACGGCGTATCTGTCAGCAGGAAAGCTGAAAAAGGGAGATAGTTATGGGAGAATGGCAGCCTCTCCGGAGATCATCCCAGCGATTTCAGGAAATAGACCTTTTAAGAGCCAGCGCAATTGTATTCATGGTGATTTTTCACGCAGTTTATGACCTTCATGAATTTGCCGGAGCGGCTGTTGATTATCGAGCACCTTTCTGGTTTATCCTCGGCAAGACGTCGGCGCTGCTCTTTATTCTCTTATCCGGGCTGTCCAGCGGTTTAAGTACTTCCCCCGTTCGCCGGGGCTTAAACGTTTTGCTTTATGGAATGGGCGTTACTTTAGTGACGTACCTGGTTATGAAAGAGGAGTACGTCCGCTTTGGAATTTTACATTTTCTAGGGACAGCCATGATTTTATCTCCTTTCTTCAGGAGATTGTCCTCGCGTCTCCTTGGGGTCATAACCGTTTTGATTGCTTTCTTAGGGTTTTGGTTTAAAACACTTACGGTTCAGACAAGTTTCCTCCTCCCTTTGGGTCTGATGTATGAGGGATTCAGCTCCATTGACTATTACCCGCTGTTCCCCTATTTAGCGGTGACTATCATTGGCATACTTATTTACAGGCATTTTTATGCCCAAGGAACCGGAATTAATTGGCGTCTTCCTGGCTGGGTACAATGGTTAAGTCGGAATTCCTTAGGAATCTATCTGATTCATCAACCGATTCTTTTGCTGCTCCTATACTTAAGCAAACATTTGTAAGATAATAATGAAGTATCGGAGTTTCATTAAACCTGATCATAGAAGGGAGTAGGTATTGAAACGATGTTTGTCCATGAACATTTGATGCAGGCCGTATATTTTGCCCCGCGAGGGAGAAAACGGCTGTTGTTTTTGGGAACAAATATACAGCAGCGTTATTTAAGCCCGGAAGACAAGCTGATTGGCTTTGTGGGAGATGCGGGTGCCGGTAAGTCGCTGCTAATTCGGGGAATGTTTCCTGGTCTGGAATTGACGAATGATGATGACGGTATTAATATCCGGCCGCTGCCCTTAATGGAAGATGCGGAACGTAACCACTTTCGCTGTCATACCTACCATTTGGATGTCCGTTTTGAGTCGGCCTTTACCCAGCCTTGGCAAATTGCGGAGGCCATCCAGAAAGCCATTGCTAAGGGGCATAGAGTGGTTGTTGAGCATTTTGATCTTGTATATCCTCACTTGGGAGCCAATGCCGAAGTTTTAATCGGTGTCGGGGAAGAAGTCATTGTTACACGTCCGACGGTCTTTGGGCCTGAACCACAAAGTATTGCCGATATTGTTTTTGAGTCTATCAAATATAGGCGCATGGCCCATAGTGCCGAAGATCTAACATCGATGATTTTGGAAGAAATGGGCTTGGAAAGGCCCGAAGTGCATAGTGATATAAAGCATGGCTTTGTGTTAGAACTTCCTGAGAAACCTGACATTGATTTAGACTTAGTGGAACAGCGCGTCTTAGATTTGATCAAAGCAGACCTGGCAATTTGTTTTGCCGATGACGAGCACATCCGAGTTGGCGAAATGATGTATCCCTGTACCGGTCCGCGCATCCACATTCGAAGAACCAGTGATATTAAAGGGTTTCACCTCCTTAAAGAATTCCGCTTTGATCCTATTGCCCGGCTCTATACCGTTGCTGGGATTGTTGGCGAAGCGGCGATGATAACTCGTTCGATTGATTTGTTTGGAGGCAGAAATCAAAACGCAGACGGTAAGTAGTAGATAAATTATTTGTGTATTATTGGCATTTTTAGAAGCGATCTGGTAAACTAAACTAGCAAGCTATAGGTAAAGAAAGGTTAGGTTAATAATGCAGCGTTCATATGATCGGGCCGCAGATGGTCTGCGCCCTGTTAGAATTACTAGACAATTTACGAATGCACCGGAAGGATCAGTTCTTATTGAAGTTGGTCAGACACGGGTTTTATGTACGGCGAGTGTAGAAGAAAAAGTTCCTCCCTTCCAAAAAGGGACGGGAAAAGGCTGGGTAACTGCCGAATATGCCATGATTCCCAGGGCCACCCAAACTCGAACCCAGCGCGAGGCGACCAAAGGAAAGCTCACTGGCCGCACTATGGAAATCCAGCGTTTAATCGGCCGCGCGTTGCGCTCCGTTGTCGACTTGAAAAAATTAGGTGAACGGACGATATGGCTGGATTGTGACGTACTGCAGGCTGACGGCGGTACAAGGACAGCTTCCATCACTGGAGCTTATGTAGCCTTGTTGGATGCCATACAGTATTTGCTTGAAAAGAAGCTGATTAAAACGAATCCTATTATGGATACCTTGGCTGCGGTTTCCGTCGGCAAGGTTCTGGGAACTCAAGTCCTGGATTTGGACTATGAGGAAGACTCGAAAGCAGAAGTCGATATGAATGTGGTTATGACAGGAGCAGGAAAATTCGTGGAAATCCAAGGAACTGCAGAAGAAGTTCCTTTTGATCGTGCCGATTTGGATGTGTTTCTGCGCTTAGCGGAAAAAGGGATTCGTTCCCTCATGGAAGTTCAGAAGACAGCAATTGAGACGAATTCATGATGAAGATATTATTAGCTACCCAAAATCAAGGAAAAGTAAGGGAACTACAGGAACTGCTGGCTGATGAAGAGATTGAAGTAGTTTCGCTGCAGGATCTTCCCGATTGGGAAGAGGTTGAAGAAAACGGAGAAACCTTTGCTGAAAATGCGGCCTTAAAAGCCAGAGCAGCCGTGCAA
Source organism: Desulfosporosinus sp. FKA (assembly GCF_002196785.1). Lineage (NCBI taxonomy): Bacteria > Bacillati > Bacillota > Clostridia > Eubacteriales > Desulfitobacteriaceae > Desulfosporosinus > Desulfosporosinus sp. FKA. Next base: position 58,055 of record NZ_NAHZ01000031.1, read on the forward strand.
AGAACCGGCCTAATTGCTTTGGCCGATGATTCGGGCTTGGAAGTCGATGCTCTAAACGGTGCTCCTGGGGTATTCTCTGCCCGCTTTGCCGGAGAGCCCAAAGACGATGAACGCAACAATGACAAGCTCTTGGACCTTTTGGAAACGATCCCTGATGATAAAAGAACGGCCCGTTTTCGTTGTGCCCTGGTTATTGCGGCTCCCGAAGGGAAAGAATATCTTACTGAGGGAACCGTTGAAGGGAAAATCCTCAGGCAGCGGCGGGGGACGGACGGTTTCGGTTATGATCCCTTGTTTTTAGTGCCGGAATTGGGTAGAACTTTAGCTGAAATATCCTTGACTGAGAAGAATGATTTGAGTCACAGAGCGAGGGCCTTCCGCAAGGCGATTCCCATATTGCAGGCCCTCAAAGGCTAGGTCCCCATTATGAACGAACGAAATTCGATTCATAAAAAAACTTTAAATTATTGAGCATAAATTCTTGACGAATACTTGGAGATGAGCTATACTAATCAAGTCACCAATCGGGGCATAGCGCAGCTTGGCTAGCGCGCCTGCCTTGGGAGCAGGAGGCCGGGGGTTCGAATCCCTCTGCCCCGACCATTATTCCCAACTTGTCTAGGTTTAGGAGTAACCTGGGTTGACAATCGTAATCTCTCAAACTGCGCCTGTAGCTCAGTTGGATAGAGCATCTGCCTTCTAAGCAGGTTGTCGGGGGTTCGAGTCTCTCCAGGCGCACCAACTGATTTTACTTTACTATGGTGGGTGTGGCGAAGCGGTTAACGCACCGGGTTGTGGTTCCGGCATTCGTGGGTTCGAAACCCATCACCCACCCCATATCAGAAATTAAAGTCAAGAGTTATTCTTGGCTTTTTTTATCTTCGAGAGGGTCAGCACCCTATATAGTGCTGACTTTTTATTTTACTTGCTGTATATGGTGAATTTTCTTCTTAATCTGGAAAAATTATTCTTTCCAAGATATAATTACGGAGAAACTCGGGAATATCCTTGATTATGAATAAGGGCTGTTTTTTGATAAGCAAAATTAGTTAGGGAAATACTGTTTATATAAGCAAATCGTTCTAAAAAGGAGAGTTGATCCTTTGAAGAATATCTTAAAACTATATAGCAATGACCTCAAACGGATAAAATCAAATCCCATTGCCTTAATAATCATTGCCGGATTATGCATCTTACCCTCCCTCTATGCCTGGGTAAATATCTTGGCTTGCTGGGATCCCTATGAAAACACCGGTTCAATTCCGGTGGCGGTAGTCAATCAGGACCAAGGTGTTACATATCAAGGAAAACTGATTAATATCGGCAATACCGTTGTCAATACACTAAAGACGAACAAACAGATTGGCTGGAAATTCGTGTCAGACAATGAAGCGAATTTAGGGGTCGTTGACGGGACCTATTTTGCAGTTATCGAGATCCCAAGCAATTTTTCAGCGAGTTTTGTTAGTTTTCTAACGACTGCTGCGAAGAAACCAGAAATCGTTTATAAGGTGGATACGAAGACCGATCCTGTTGCCGGCAAAATAACGGAGGCAGCTAAAAGTTCGCTCGTGGACCAGATTTCAACCAGCTTTATATCTACTGTCAACACAAGTATTTTCACCATGTTTAATAAAGTCGGCGCAGATGCAGCAGCGAATAAAAGCAAGATCATTCAATGGAAAGATGAAATAATCCAGATTAATCGGAACATGAGTTTGATCTTACCGCTGCTTCAGGACATCAACAGCCGGTCTGGTAACTTAAGCTCGTTCCTGTCAGAAATCCAGGCAGCCATGCCGGGAGTGGATAATCAATTAAGCGATCTGGCTCAAATTAACGACAATAACTCGGCAATGCTTAAAACGACTCAGCTTACCTTAAACCAATCTTTTGATACGATCGAGACAGGTTTGAATAATGCTCAAGCTTCAGTGAACAGAATCCATGATTTGCTGCAAAGCGTAAATTCCTTAGCAGCCAACACGTCTGCATCTCAAGTAAATTCCACCATAGGGCAGATAAACCTGGAGCTGGAGGCTCTCAATAACCAAATAAGCACTATTATTACTTACTTGCAGAAATTTAATGATATTAATCCCAGCACACACCTGGCTAAGCTAATTGCTTCTTTGCAAAGCATTAAAAACTCCTTGACATCCGAAACCAATCAATTAAATTCTTTACAGCAGCAATTCAATCAAGCCAATACAATCAATCAAACACTGTGGCAGCAATTAGATGAGATAACAACAAATCTTAACTCCCAAATCATTCAGACGGCCAATTCCTATAATGGCAGCGCTCGAAAGGATCTGAACGCTATTGCGGGCAATCTGACTAATGCTGCCAACGATGCTTCAAATCTCATAACATCGGCTCAGGGACTTCAAGCTCAAATCAATAATCTCATGGGAACAGCAATTCAAGGCAGTCAATTGGCCGCCAAAGTATCCGGTGATTTAAGAAGCAGGTTATTAGAGTATCAAGAGATTATCTCTGCTTTGAGCGATAAACTTCAGATGGTCAGCAATAATGACTTAGCGCAAATATTAAGCATACTTCAGAGTAATCCTGAATTAATGGGAAGTTACATTGCTTCGCCCTTTAATTTGCAGGAGGAGTCTATCTATGGAGTGCCAAACTATGGCTCTGCTATGGCCCCCGTCTATACAGTGTTAGCTCTTTGGGTGGGAACACTCATCTTAACGTCCTTGCTCAAGACGGAAACTGCCTATTTCGAAGGGATTGAGACCTTGTCGCTCCGTGAGAAACATTTTGGCAAAATGTTAACCTTTATCACGTTAGCCCTTGTGCAGGGACTCATTGTTTCTCTGGGAGATAAGCTGTTGTTAGGCGTGTATTCAGTCAGTACTCCTCTGATGATTGTGGCCGCTTTAATGTCATCACTAACCTTTGTCATTATCACCTATACCTTAGTCTCTCTGCTGGGTAATCTCGGGAAGGCTTTAGCCGTTATTTATATGATCGTGCAATTAGCGGGAAGCGGAGGGACGTATCCTATCCAGGTTGACCCTTTAATTCTTAGAATACTCCAGCCGACATTTCCCTTCACCTATGCAATTGCCCTTTTTCGGGAGGCAATGGCCGGCCCGTTAATCAGCAGTGTCGCCTTAGATTTTTTCATGCTGATCCTCATTTCAGTCATATTCATTCTGTTGGGCTTTTTTCTTAAAAAGGTTTTATACGAGCACGTTCGTAAGTTTGAAACGAATTTTAAGTTGTCGGGAATCGGAGAGTAAGTTTGAATTCTGTAACAGTTAGGAGCCTGGCATGAAAGAATTACTCGGAGTCTTTAGGCAAGATTTGAAGAGCATTATTACGAGCAAAGCAGCAATTTTAATCATTATAGGCTTGGGCATTCTGCCTTCGTTATACGCCTGGATCAATATCCGAGCCAGTTGGAACCCTTATGCCAACACGGGCAATCTGCCTATAGCAGTAACGAACGATGATCAAGGCACATCCTTTAATGGTCATGAAATTAACGTGGGGAATCAGATTATTACAGAACTAAAAAAGAATCAATCGATCCACTGGATAATCCTCGATTCCTGGCAGGCAAACTATGGGCTCAATGAAGGATACTACTACGCTCTCATAGAGATCCCCAGCGATTTCTCGCAAAAGTTAGTAAGCCTGACAAGTGTAACTGCCCCCAAACCCCATATTACCTATAGGGTTAATGAAAAACTAAATGCTATCGCCTCCAAAATTTCCAATGCGGCAACACAGGAATTAGCCGATAGCATTAAAAGCAATTTTCTGGCAACAGTTACGAAGGAAGTCTTGGAAACCTTAAATCCCGTGGCAGGAAATATTCAGGCCAACAAGGCCAAAATCCTGCAGATAAAAGATACATTGACTCAGGCGGGCAGTGACCTGGAAGCGATTCGAGGATTCATCAATAAGGCAAATACTAACTCTGAAGCTTTACAAGGCTATTTAAAAACTGTTAAAACAAATCTGCCTCAAATTACGGCCCAAATTAACAATTTACAAAGTGCTGCCGAAGCCAATAAATCTCTGGTGCTTTCTACAAAGCAAGCGATTAACAACACGGCTGCAGAGATGAATAACGATTTGATTCAGCTGGAAGCCATTAATCAGCAAAATCAGCTCTTGTTGTCGACCTTGAAGCAAATGATCTCGACTTCAGACTCCGGTAATCTGATAAATATTATCAATGAACTCTCAAGTCCTCTTCATTCGGCCAATAATTTAATCGATGCCGATATTAACAGCTTAGAATCTATCAATAAAAGTTATCCCAACAGCTCAATAAGCCAATTGATAAGCATGCTTAAGGATTTGCAGGGATTAGTCAGCGATGAAGAAATAAAAGTAAGCGCACTCAAAACACTTCTTAACAACGGCGCTTCCCAAGCGTCTCTAACTTCGGCTCTTGATCAAGTTTCTGCTCTAAATCAAGAAATTGCCAATAACCTTGTACCAATAACTAATAGTTTTTATTCTGCGGGGCTAAAGGTTTTTAACAATCTCTCGGATAATTTTACAAGCGGCTTGGATAATATTAATACGATCCTGGAATCTACAAAGGTGATTGTGCCTCAGTTAAATGCTTTAGCCAATTATGGTATAGCGGGCAGTGAGATATCCAGACAAGAGGCTAGTGATTTAAACAATCAACTCGCAAATCTTCAGAACGAATTAAATCAATTACAGGTTAAACTCAAGGACTTAAACGAAAATAACCTTAATACGATGATTAATTTGATGAAAATGAATCCTGGCCAGGCTGCCAGTTTTCTCTCTTCGCCTATTGATGTCAAAGAGGTTGATATTTACAACATGAAGACGTTTGGGGAGGGCTTAACTCCTTTTTATACTGTTTTAGCTATTTGGGTGGGAGGCCTGCTGTCCTCGTCTTTATTGAGTGTTGAACATACTGCTTATGGAGATAATGAGAAAAGAACATTGACGCTGATCCAAAGACATTATGGCAAAATGCTTTTATTTATGGCCATTTCCCTTGTACAGGCGATTATCGTAACGTTAGGCGACAAATTCATCTTAGGAGTCATTCCGGCAAATATGCCCCTAATGGTCGGCTTCGCTTTGCTTTCGGGGATTTGCTTCACCAGCATCATCTTTACCTTAGTCTCGATCTTCGGCAATGTTGGTAAGGCGATTGTCGTGGTCATGATGGTTTTTCAGATTGCCGGCTCCGGAGGAATTTATCCTATTCAAACAAACCCGAGAATCTTTGGAATCCTGCAGCCTCTCTGGCCTTTTACTTATGCTATCGGAGGATTTCGGGAAGCGATAGCAGGTCCATTATGGGGCAAAGTAATCAACTATGCAGCTGCTCTGCTTATCTTCAGCCTTGTATTTCTCTGCCTGGGGATTTTAAAAAAGCCCTTTCACAGGCTTACGGAACTAATGGAGCGTAAATTTAAGGAATCAGGGCTATAGGTGCTCAAAAAGGGCAAGGGATTATCAGACATAACATAGCAGGATTTGGGAAGATTACTAAACGAGAATTAGGTTTTATCCAATCGCAAGGGGGCCAAAAGAGGAGGACTGAGAGTCTAACGATGGGAGATCAAAACAAGCTGGGAAAGTATGGCTTAACCGCTCTGATTACTGTTGTTTTTATTGTCTTGTTAGTGGCCTTTTTCTACTATGATCGTCAGAACCGGATCTCTGACGTTATTCAGGCCTGGGGCATTTGGGGAGTTGCTTTTGCAATTTTACTGATGACAGCAATCTGCATGACGCCCATACCCTCAGAAGGGCTGGTTATTATGTTTTTGAAAGTCTTTGGAGTGTATGAGGGGGTATTCTTTGCCTGGATCGGTTCGACATTCAGCTCCTTGGTTATTTTTATTCTTGTGCGATATTATGGTCAAACCCTGATGAAAAAACTTATTTCGCCGGAACGTTTCAACACAGTTGATAATTGGGTCAAAGGCAAAGGGTCTCTCGGTTTACTAGTGGCCCGGCTGCTTCCTATCCCTGCCTTTGCTGTTAATTATATAGCAGGCGCCATGCCCTCGATGCAGTTATGGACTTATCTCTGGACCGCTGCGGTTTCCATGATTCCGTATTATATCGGTACGGCTCTTGTTTTTTTGGGAATTGCGCGGGCAACCTGGATTTGGCTGGTTTTGGGATTTGCTGCCCTGGCACTATTCTGGGGAACGAGTTATTTTCTTAATAAAAGGAAAACGGTATTTTAGGGGGTTTTGGCATACTCCTTAGTAAAAGCTTCGCTGAGCGCTTATGCATTTTGCAACGGCCTATCTTACGATTGGGTAAAAATAATTTTCGTGCCCCCCTTAAAACGTCCTTTATATACGTAAGAAATAATAGTACGTACTAAAGCACAAAAAAGGGGACTATGATAAGTTATGAACAAAATGCAGCACATGAAAAGAAAAATAGCTATCGCCGCAACATTTACCTTACTTACCCTGCCTGTTGGTTCCGCTCTGACACTCGCTGATACTGTTTCCTCTGCCGCTTCGGCAACCAATGCAACTGCAACTACGGCTACAACTACAGCTACAGCTGCAAATACAAATTCAGATTCAAATACAGTTGTGCCTCCCTTAGACCCGACAGTGCCTGTAACGGTATCTCCGGCGACTGTTGTTGATGGTAATGGCAATACCGTCACAGCCGAAAATTGGTTCACAGATTTATTAGGCAAAATTCAGCTTATGTTGACCTCCGATCCCGTTAATAAGGCTTCTATTAATGAGCACCATGCTTTAGCAAATCTAGCCGAAGCTAAGAAACTTATGCAGCAAGGAAATTCTCAGGCAGCTGAAGCCTGTCTGTCTCAATACTCAGACAAGATCAGTCAAGCTGAAAATTTTATTAACCAAGCAAAAGATCCAAACAGTCAAACGGCTAAAGCTCTCACCATAGCTCTCGCAAATGTGAATTCAAACAATATTGAGGTGTTAAGCAGTTTGTTGGATAAGCTTCCCCCTCAAGCCGCACAAAGATTAGCCTTGAATATTGTTAAAACTATGGAAAAGGCTGTAACTAAATTGCCTGCTGAAGGGACGGATTCCACCGCGGGTACGACTTCAAGTACTTCTTCGAGTACGAATTCGAGTACGACGGTTCCTTCCGGTACTTCTGCATCAACGTCAGGATCTGTGACTGATTCCGGCTCAGTGACAGCAAACTCGAATCCAACAAATACTCAACCGGTAACAAATAATACTAAGCAATTAGAAAAGGATGCTAAAGCCGCTTTAGAAAACTTTAAGAAGTCCTTGAAGCAAAATGTAAAGCTTAACCTCGATGATCAAGACCAGGATGAGGATAATTCCGGGACCCAGCAAGTTACACCTGCTCGGCATACTCCGATGACTCAAGGAGCCATGATGTCCGGCCCTAAGACCGGTTCCAATTTTGTTCATCCTTCCGTAAAAGGATCGCCAAATTCAGAGCATGGAAATGGGCCGAAAAGTAAAAGTCAAGGCAGAGAAGACCATCAAAGAGATTAGAGATGGGGTAGCTGAATCCCCTGAGATGGCAGGGGAACAATAGTTAAAAAAGTACTCCCGTACACTTCAGTAGTGTGCGGGAGTTTCTATAGTCAGCGATACATTGCTTCGTTTATCGAATACAAGGCCTTTCTGGAAGGTATTCCACCCGCTTCAGCCGTGGGAGTGTCAAAATTATGGTATACTGATATTCAAGTAATAATCAGAGCAGATAAGGAGAGAAGATTTTGGGCAAAGCTAAACCTACCCCCGATGATCTGCGTCGTCAAATTGGCTACAATATGATTACCTTTTTGGGTGTCTTTCTTTTTTTGCCCATCATTTGGTTTATTCATCTTTTTACCAAAGACTCAAGCTTGTATTGGCGTTGGGGTATTAGTTCGGCTCTCCTCGTCGTAATCAATATCGTTTTATATTACTGGAACTATCCGGAGAATTGGCTGAAGAATTTGCTGTTTTTGATAGGAATTGATCTGATCATTTTACTATCTGAATATTTTTGGTTATTACGGAGCATGGGGTAACAGTGTGATAGGTAAACCCAGGTTACAAGTTATGGTAGTTTATAGTGACTTTGTTGTGAGTTTATGGCTTGGGCGAGTTGTAGTCTATCCCTTGCCTTTTTGTAAGATATATGGTATTATATTTTTTGCTACGTGGTTTCAACATGCGGGAGTGGCGGAACTGGCAGACGCACTGGATTTAGGTTCCAGCGGGCAACCGTGCAGGTTCAAGTCCTGTCTCCCGCACCAATTTAAAAGTAGAATCCTCCTTTTAACCGTTTGGATTTAGACGGCTAAAAGGAGGATTTTTTGTGTCTAGACGAATTAAAAAATGTTCAGAAACAACAATCAATGATTATAATTAACACATTTCGAAAAACGATAGCTGTATTTTATAACTAACTTCAGAGTCATAAACTCTTTTAAAATTTTACCAAAACTGTATACTTTTTATGAAGTCAATTGTCTTAATAAGAGAAGAACTTTCTGGAAGGATTTATTGAATGAGAAAAGATGTCCTTACTAATTTATATAACAAACATGCTTTAATTATATATAGGTACTTGCTAAAGCACGGTTGCCGTAGAGATGTTGCAGAAGAAATTGTTCACGATAGCTTTGTAAAGGCAATTGAACACTTTGATGACATAGAACCAGAAAGGCTTCCTTCGTGGATTTTTAAAGTTGCTTTAAATAACTTCCGAAATTACCTGAAAAAAGCTTCTGTTAGAGAGGAGTTATTAATTGATTGGAGTCATTTTTTAGAAAGATTATCATGTGAGTATGAGACTGAAGATATTCTTTTGGCGAAAGAAAAGATATTTGAAATTTATGATTGCCTTAATAGATTAAAAGAAAGTTATAGGGAATTATTGGTATTGAAATATGAAATGGAGTTGAGTTGCAAAGAGATTGCAAAGATATTAGGACTTTCTGAACAAACAGTTAAGACCTATTTACTAAGGGCAAGAACAGAATTTAAAAGTGTATGGGGTGATAAGTATGGAAGATAAAATGAATAGCGATGAATTAGACCAAATTTTCGATGAGGATAAATTAAATAGAGCTATAAAAAAAGGCAAACGAAAATCTACTATACGAACTGTTTTAATTTCTATACTTATAGCGTGCTTGGTATTTGTGCTCATTACATTAGGTAATACTGCATTGACTATTAACATGAGTAATAAAACATTTGAGTCTTTGAGTGCCTACATTGAACTGACTGTACCGAACGGCTACATTAGTAATTCAGCTGATACTCTCGGTTTCTTGGGGGGGAGAAGTAATTACACTATAAGCCGAACTGTGGGGAATAAAATTGTAGTCTTAGAAGAACGGGTACAACCTTTTGGACTTCTGCCTCAATTTATCATGACAAGGGGGCAAGGAGGAGGTCAAGTTGCTGGCGAATGGCCTTTGAATTGTTGGGAATTTGGTTACAATAAAATGTTATTTTTTCTGCCCCAAATTACGTATAAAGAATATAAAAATGATTTGGCAGAGTTGAGCCAAATCGGAAGCGATAAATTGATTGAGGTTGGATTATCTTTTGATAAGCCCTACACTTTTTCCGAATTATCCCATATTCTCCCCAATGCTAATATTAGTTGGTACTGGGTGGACACTTTTACGAAGGATGATATGGTTCGCTATGAGAAAGAGGCTAAAGAATGCGATGGTAAAGCCACATTTATTAGTGAGTTCGAAACTTTAGGTGTTGATAAAACACCACCTATTAGTATTAATACCTTTGACTCGGATTACAACAATTTCCTTTATAATTTAAAAATCAGCAAAAACCAAAAATTCTTGAACATCTTTAATAATCTTAATTCTAAAGGTTATACCGACCCCTCGAAAGTTCCTATTTTGGGAGCTATAGCTTATGGTACAAAGGAGCAATTAAAACCACTAATTGAGAATCCTCATATAAAGGCGTCTTCATTTGGCGTAATTACTGAGAAGTATTAATTTTGTTACCGATGGATTAAGGTGTTTTACTGGCGTTAGCTGGTATGTCCTAAGAAGCCCCCACCTCTAAGCTTCTTGGACCCGTGCTATAACTCGTTAGCAATTGTTTCTAATTTATGGGCTATTGCATTTAATTCTTCAATTGTTGCAGATATTTCCTGTATGGAAGAAGCTTGCTGGTTAAATACCACATTTGTGCCTTCAACTTTTTGTTTAATATTGGCAGAGAGTTTTTGGGTGGTTTTTATCGCTAAGTTAATGTTTTTGATTGACTCCTTACTGGATTCGGACAACTTTCTAATTTCTTGAGCTACGACTCCGAAGCCTCGACCCAAATCTCCAGCCCTAGACGCCTCGATTTGTGCGTTTAATCCTAGCAAATTTGTTTGTTGAGCAATATTGTTAATAAAACTTAAAATTCCGTCCGTATTCTTAGCCTGGTCATTTAAATTAGCAACTATAGTAGAAATTTCTTGATTAGCATTTGATATATCTGTAACACCAACCAAAACTTCATTAATCGATAATGAAATTTGGTTAATAGCAGATGCTACATTTTCAGACATTGTTGTGATGTCGCGCTTCATAGAGGGTCGTCCAACGACAATTGTTCCAGCCACTAAACCATGTTCATCTTTGATAGGAATACCAACGGTTTTGAATTCCATTGGAAGACACATGACTCTGCGTCCTTAGTTTTCACTAAGTTTGCCTTTGCATTAGTGAAGTTGTTCAGAAAGGATATTCTTTAAAGCATAACACAATAAAACCTAATGATATGTCGAAAAGCGTCGAAAAAATAATAATAAGTAACTTAACAGAATCATGTTGGGAACAATAATATTCATCACGTAAATTGCTAAGATGAAGGGTGATTAAAGCAACATCAAGTGTTGCCGCAAGGAAGAATTTCGTGATATGTAAACATTTGCTAAATATTTGCCGATAATAACATAAGAAAGGACTCAATTAATTCCTGTTTCGGGAACGATTTGAATTAGATAATAAATTGTTTCCGTTGGCATTAATAATGTAAGGAGGAAAATTGCTATGGAAATAACAGGACTTAATAAATACTATTATACTGATGCATCATCAAAAAAAGGTGAGTGCAAAAATAACAGTGATACAGGCATAAATATGGCTGAAGTATTTAAAAATGAGATATTAAATTGGAAAGAAAAAGTTGGAGAAAAGGTTAATGAAGATTTGAAAAATGATCGTGAAAATAATATTAAGATGTCTGAAAAACAATGGCGTGCTTTACTAAATAAGGTGGACAGTGCAATTAATGCTCATCGCCAACCTGTAAAAACAGATGTTAATGTTCATCGTTCCAAACCCAATGATGTAAATAAACAAACCCAAAAACATAAGTGAAGGCCCTTAGGCCCTCATCGCAGCTACTAATTTCTTTGTTCCCACCATATTGATGGCCTTTTTAAATTGTATGCTTGTATTTGAGTTTGAATCTAAAATGAGCAAATGACACAATTTAAAAGTAAATTCTCCTTTTAACCGTTTGGATTTTGACGGCTAAAGGGAGGATTTTTCGTTTTTTAATGACGCCAGTTTTGCCATTAATAATTGTTATGAGATTGAGCCGATTTCTTCTTCAATAAATTATTGACACAAATAAATATAATATGGTAAAATATTATTTTTAATTTTCCTAGTTTTGTGATATACTTAGGGTGTTAGTCTGGAGGTAGACGGTATGATATTTAACGTTGGTGACAAGATTATATATCCAGTTCATGGGGCTTGTGTTGTAGAAGCAGTTGAAGAAAAAGAGATCTTAGGGGAAAGAAAACTCTGCTACATTTTGAACATTCCTCAGGAGAAATTGCATGTTATGGTTCCAATGGACAAAGCTGTTGATATGGGTATGCGTCAGATGGTTAACCATGAGATATTGGAAAATGTACTCAGTGATTTTAACCTTGGAAATACTGACCCGATTATTCTTGAAAATCAACGATGGTGCAAAGATATTAATAAAAAGAAATTTAAAAGTGGTGACATTTATAAAGGTGCGGAAATTATCCGTGATTTAACACGTAAGAGTCAAATAAATAAACTTGGAGCAGATGACGTAAACATGTTGAATAATGCACGTCATGTTTTTGTCAGTGAGATAATGGAGGTTAAGGGCCTTAAAGAGGAACAAGCAGTTCGTTTATTGGATGAAGTGTTGAACTCCTAGTGATAATCTCAAGTACGGTTTTAGAGAACGTTTTGCTTATGCCTGAATTCTTGTTTTAATGCTCATAGTATCCATATTTAGGAAATATATATTTAAGAAATAGTTTATTAAGTATTTGACTTATTTCTTCATTACAGTTATACTTAATAAGCTCGTTAATATTTGCGGATTTACGAAAACCTTCCTCTGTTGCCTAAAGCTATAGGAAGCAATAAATACTTCCCATGTAGCGCGGGTAATTTGATTTGGAGGTTTTTTTAATGCTTGAAGACAAAATTTTAACATGTAAGGATTGTGGTAGTGAGTTTACTTTCACCGCTTCCGAGCAAGAATTCTACGCCGAAAAGGGATTCGCTAATGAACCCGGTCGGTGCCCAAAATGCCGTTCTGCCAGAAAGGCACAAGGCAGAAACAATAGTGGATACTCTCGCCCTCAAAGAGAAATGTTTCCTGCAATCTGTGCTAATTGTGGAAAAGAAACGACAGTGCCTTTCCAACCGACGGGTGATAAACCAGTATATTGCCGTGACTGTTATCAACCACGCACGAGAAACAATTGGTAATTATCTAATCGACCGAAGCCTTTCTAGGGTTAACACCTAGGAAGGCTTTTTTCACTTACTGTCGTTCAACGCCAATGTTATTTAACTTTGAATCTAAATGCTCATTTGGATAATCATGTTTATCAGTATTCCTATTGGAAAGGGCGGCTCGGCAATAATGTCCACTGGACATTATTGTATCTGAAGCCCCGATGTTCAGCTTTGGCTGAACGAGTTCACTTTATAGTGAGAATAGAAAATGGCAAAAGCGTTGGAACAACTCATTTCCAACGCTTTTGCCGTTTGTAGTCTTATTTTGTTAAGATAGCATCTTCTTGAGCTTGAGTAATCGTTCCGGCTGTAACTAATTTATCTAAAGCTGTTTTTAAGCCGGTGTTCTCTTTAGGTTGAGGCATAGCGTTCGTAATTGCAGTTTCTTGGTCAGCGGTAATGGTTCCTGCACTAACGAGACTGTCAAGAACGGTTTTCATATCTGTTTTGGTGCCGCTTTTTCGAGCTGTTTGCATAGCATTTTCAATTGCCGTTTCTTGAGCTTGGGTAATGGTACCTGCAGTGACTAAGCTATCGATTGGGTTTTTATGTTCTTTTTCCTTGAGGCCTTGATCATTAGGTTGAGGCATAGCGTTCGTAATTGCAGTTTCTTGGTCAGCGGTAATGGTTCCTGCACTAACGAGACTGTCAAGAACGGTTTTCATATCTGTTTTGGTGCCGCTTTTTCGAGCTGTTTGCATAGCATTTTCGATTGCCGTTTCCTGGGCTTGTGTAATGGTACCTGCAGTGACTAAGCTGTCGATTGGGTTTTTATGTTCTTTTCCCTTGAGGCCTTGATCATTAGGTTGAGGCATAGCGTTCGTAATTGCAGTTTCTTGGTCAGCGGTAATGGTCCCTGCACTAACAAGGCTGTCAAGAACGGTTTTCATATCTGTTTTGGTACCGCTTTTTCGAGCTGTTTGCATAGCATTTTCGATTGCCGTTTCTTGGGCTTGCGTAATGGTTCCTGCGCTTACCAGACTATCGAATGGATTGACACGTTGAGGCATGGATGCTTTTAGAGCATCGTTAATAGCCGTTTCTTGGGCAGAGGTTAAGGTTCCAGAAGATACTAAGCTGTCTAATCGACTTTTCAATCCTCCGTCAAAACCTCTTGAGTGAGACATTTGTGGTATTTTCGTTTGAGCTGATGATTGATTCATAGTTCCTGCAAAAGCTGCAGAAGAGGATAACAATGTAATGACGGCTGAAGCAAGAGCAATTTTGGTCGTTTTGTTGAATTTCATAGTTAAACACTCCTTGAAATCAATTTTGTATTTTGTACTTTATCCAAGTATACCGTTGATTTCGGAATGTACGCTGAACGTACGCTGAATGTTTGCTGAAAAACTTGTTAGGATTTTGTGAATATCAAATTAAAAGTATTAGTGTACGTATTCGATTTCGTGAACAACTGAAATAGAGAGCCGATCATTCTTCTCGATGACAGACTCTCTATTATATATTCCTTCCGATATTGGGAATGTTTATTCAGTTTTTATGTCCTTTTCCCGCTCTATTGGAATGCTGGTGTTTTTCTCCCCCGCCGGCTCTTTCATTGTGTTCCCCTTGTTTTTGCTCAGCGTGTACCTTCGGTGAAGTATTTAATAGGGGTGCCGTATCTGCGGTTCCGGAGGCAGTTCCGTTTACTCCAAAAGTCTGATTAAGCGAATCTAAGGCAGTCTGTTCTTCGTCAGTTAAGCTGCTCGCTTCTGTTTCGTTTAAGGAATCGTCTTCAATACTATTTGTTACGGATGCCGCTCCATTAGTTGTAGGTGTTACTTCATTAGTTGTAGGTGTTACTTCATTAGTTGTAGATGCCGCTTCATTTGTTGTGGTTGTCACTTCTTGGCTTTGCTGATCAGTCTTTTCTGTTCTATCAACACTCTTTTCCATAGACCGAACAATGTTAAAAGCCAGTCTTTCAGAGGCTTTGGAGGGTAGTTTATCTAATAAATTTCCTAATACTTTAATATTCTGAGCGTGATCATTACTAACGGCAAGCTCTAGTTTTGGCATTGTATCGGAGTCCTTTGCGGAAAGTTCTTCTAAAAAGTCTTGTGCTTCCTTTAGTTTCTTGGAGTATTCATCCGTAGGTACTTGCGTTTCTCCAGTATCCCCAAGTTCAGTTAAAGTATCACTTTCAGACGTATTTCCCGGAGTTTGATCCGTTTGCGAGTTAGTAGTAACTGTAGAATCGGTTCCTAATTTGGTTTGAAGTTTATCAATAAGTTGTGGTAACCAATCAGTTGATGAGGAATCAGTTGTGGCATCAACACTTGTCGTTGCATTTATATTCGTGCTTGTACTCGTGGGAACACTATCTTCAGCTAGGGCTAGAGGAGCGATAAGAGGGAGTGAAGTAAGTGATACGGATAAAGCTAATGTAAGAATGTGCTGTTTTTTCATTTATGATCTTCCCCCTAATTTGAATTTGATTAAATTATAACGAATTTAATATAGATAAATCTAGACTAATTCAATAACTCGGGAAATTGGCCTAAAAAATCGGGACTTTTGAACTATTACGTTTTTAATGTCTTCAGACAAAAGTTAATGGGCAAGCATAGAGGAAATTTCCGTAATGGCCGGAAAACTTAACGAAATTGCTCTTAATTTATAGGTTTACTATAAAGATAAACTATCAGAAAAGTATAATCTCCAGCAAATTCAGTTGGGCATTAGCCAAAGCCAAACTGTCAACTTCTTTGAGCCATTCAAAGTCTTTCTTGAGTTCAGCGGGTAATAAGTATTTCTGTTGTTTCAACGCTTCTTTATCATCCTTGAACTGCGGTGGGAGTATGTCACTAAGAATGTTGACGGAGTTTATGATATTGATAACTTTAAACATGAATGTGTATACATGATGACCATAGAAATTAGAATAGATTATTTAGTAAGAAAGAGCACCTGTAAAATACGGCTGCTCTTTCAAATATAAATCACGTAAGGAAGATCATGCTCCTCACGATGCGGAAGAATGAATTAAGCATTTGCCGCTATACCGCCAAAAATTAAATGAAGAATAACTAACACCAAACCAATAACCAAGGCTAAAGCTGCGCCAATTATTCCGAAAATAAACATTCGTTACACCCCCTCTTTTTTGCTAACATAAGACTAGATCGAGAAGGTTTTGATACATAGTATGCAGCATGTCCGTAAATGGTTACGTTTGATCGTGATGCTCCTGGGAAATTCGATGTTTGATGGGTAAAAGGATGTGTAAATATTAAATTTTTATTAAGGACAAAATGTTACATCTTGCGACAAAAAATCCCGTGGACAAAGTATTATACTTTAGTTACTAAAATATGAAAGAAGTGAATTATCAATATGTCTCTATGGAAAAGAAATTCAAGATTATGTTTAATCCTAAGTCTAATTACCCTTATCAGTTTTGTTTTTCCTGCAGCAACATTAGCAAACTCTTCGCCAACGATTACACGCTTAGCAGGTGTTGATCGTTACGAAACAGCATCCCAGATCGCTATGTCGGGCTGGTCCCAGTCTAATTATGCTGTTTTGGCTTTCGGGGGAGACTATCCTGATGCGCTGTCGGCTGCTCCTTTAGCCAAGAAATTTGATGCTCCTATCTTATTAACAGATACCGGCAGTTT
This sequence comes from Desulfosporosinus sp. FKA, assembly GCF_002196785.1. Lineage (NCBI taxonomy): Bacteria > Bacillati > Bacillota > Clostridia > Eubacteriales > Desulfitobacteriaceae > Desulfosporosinus > Desulfosporosinus sp. FKA. Next base: position 74,459 of record NZ_NAHZ01000031.1, read on the forward strand.
GCCAACAACTACGAAACAAACATTGTTAGATTTGCACGTAAAAAATGTTGAAATTATTGGCGGAACAGCAGTAATATCTCAAGCGGTCGAGTCTGAACTTCAAACGATGGGGCTGCAGACAACAAGAATTTATGGGATTGATCGGTATGCGACTGCTATTCAAGTTGCCCAACAAGTAAGTCCGAATCCTTCAACATTATTTGTTGTCACCGGCGAGGACTATCCCGATGCGTTATCCGTCGGCTCCATTGCTTCCCTGAAGCAAAGTCCAATTATTCTTGTTCCTCATGATGCTGTGCCTGATGTCGTTAAGAATTACATTGCAACGCTCAATATTAGCAAAACCTATATTGTTGGAAGTTCGGACATCATTAGCGATCAAGTTGCCCAACAGTTCCCAAATGTCCAACGGATCCCAGGGGCCGATAAATATGCCAGAAATATAGCTGTAAATCAATTATTCAATACTGATTTCAAGTCAGACAGTATCTGTTTAGCCACTGGTGAAGGTTTTGCCGATGCCTTAACAGGAACGGCCTTTTGTGCTAAACTATCTGAACCTCTAATCCTTATTAATACTGATTCTCCGGCAACTACGAGAAGTTATTATCAGCAAAGGTTTACCAAGGCTAGCAAGGTTTATGTATTTGGCGGAACAGGGATTATTCCTGAATCGGTAATTACTGATCTGAATTCGTTTAATCCGGCGAATGGAAATACTGCAACTCAAGAGACTCTTAAGATAAGCGATTTCACCAAAGTCGGGACGACTACTGCAACGTTTAAGTACCAAGTACTTGATCAAACCGGGAAAGACATTACATCAACTGTTCCGGCAACACAGTTATCAGCTGTTGCCTCTCTCAAATCATCAATTACCTTAGACCCCAGCAAAGGTGTCGGTACAATAACTTATAATTCTTCTTCAGACATCGATAAGCCAATTATTATTAACCTTGTGGACTATAACACCGGGATAGTTGTGAGCTACGATTCTTCCTCGGCTAATGCTGCTGCAAATGGAAATAACATGATTGGAAACCGTAGAACTCTTAGCTTGAGCAACTTTTCCAAAACTGGGGCAACTACTGCAACCTTTAAGTTTCAGGTACTCGATGAAAATGGCAAAGATATTACATCAACCGTTCCAGCAGCGCAGTTATCAGCCGTTACCTCGGTAAGTTCATCAATTACCTTAGATCCAAGCAAAGGTATCGGTACGATAACTTATACCTCTTCTATAAATACGGATAAACCGATTATTACTCTTGTAGACTTAATCACCGGCAGAGTTGTGAGCCTCGATACTTCTTCCAGTACCAGCGTTTCAAGTTCTCCTGCCCCCGCTGATAATTCGACGTCTGAAAATCCAAGCCCCAGTCAATATTCAGATCAAAAGGTCAGTAAAATTACGATAAACTCAACGAAACTGGCGACACTTGATGTTGGGAATAGTAAGGTTGGTTATGCAACCTATATTGTGACTGATCAATATGGAGCTGATATTACAAACTCATCTCTTACAAATAATATTCAATTCACCTCAAATGTGGGCACCATTACAGCACGGTATGGTTTAATTCAATTGAGATTTTTCCCGAATATTAATCCCCTATCACTTACAAACGTAACCATAACTGGTGTTGACTCGAATAGCAATGTTACAACAAGCGCAACTTTAAGCCTATAGGTATTTTCTGGTTAAATTCTTTATCATAAACTAAAGCTAAGTTTTCTATCAGTTGACCATCGCAATGAATAGGACGGCAGAGAAAGAGAGGGAAATAACGCCCTCTCTTTACTGTTTGTTTTTTTATGTTCGATGGTCCTGAATGGAGCTATGAAAAATGTCTTATTCTCGTTGCAGCGTATTAAAAATGAGAATGCTTCTCGAAGCTAGGAGCTTTCCTTTTAAAGGCACTTTGAATAACTCTTTGGGTAATGTCATATATTTAGGGACAAGTGTAATGTATTGAGGAATATATGGAATATATTTAATAATAATTGTAATATATATTTGACATTAATTCATATGTGCGTTATAGTTATATTCGAGGTGATGATATGGCCAGAAACTTAAAAATTAAAGTTGCTCGTGCAGAACTCGATATGACCCAAAAGGCTTTAGCTGAAGCTGTGGGAATTTCTCGTCAAACGATGAACGCCATAGAACAGGGCGAATATAACCCAACAATCAGGTTATGCCGCAATATTTGCAGGGTGTTGGGGAAATCTCTTGATGAGCTGTTTGGGGAGGAGAACGAAGATGCGTAAAAACAATTTGGATGAGATGCAAGAAAAGAAATTATTGAGTATCGAACATAACGGCATGTGGCTGGCCTTTTGGGGTCTTGTGGCAGCTATTATGATTCAAACATGTTTGGGTGCCGATTTTAAACAGTTAGCCGGAGAATGGGTTATTCTTATGGTGCTTAGTATTTATACGTTAATCGCTTGTATCAAGAACGGGATTTGGGACAGACGCTTAAAACCGAACTTAAAAACGAATACTTTGATGAGCTTGCTTACCGGCTTGGCTGTGTTTGTAATCTTCGCAATCGAATTTCATCTTGATAATCAGCATGGTTTAGTACTTCCGGCGGCTGCATTTATTGGTATCTTCACATTTTTGCTCTGTTTGGCCGTCTTACAGTTTACAAGTTATTTATATAAAAAAAGAAAAGAAACACTTGAGCAGGCATGTGATAAATAGGCAAAAGCAGCAGCTCATTCGTTCCGGTTTAGACGAATGAGCTGCTGCTTTTGTGCTTTAAGGGGTCTCGATCATCGAGACTCCTTTGTTATTATGGCTGAAAATTTCTATTTTGACTGAACGGTTAGAATCACTCCGGTGCCAAATATGGAAATGGAAATATTGGCGACATGGTCTTGTTTTTTCGCTGTAAAACTAACAACCTTTTTTTCTTGAGAAATTGTCCAACCGTCCTTTTTTAAAAGGGCTTCATAATTCTCAAATACCTGGGTATCCTTTGTGTTTTGGATAATGTATGTTGCTTCGCCGAGGGGCTGCGCAGTGCTGGCAGGTTTATAGGAGACTGCTGACTTGACACTGTTGTAGGCGGGGAGGTAAGAGAATTCTTCTGTATAGGTTTTGGTATTACTGGAATTAGAAGAAGTGTTTGCAGCATTATTAGCTGTTGTATTAGGGGGTTTGGTGCCACATGAAACTACGGTTGTTAAGATCATTAATACCATTAAACAATAGAATGTCTTTTTCACGCCATCTCACCTCTGTAATTATAATACTATTAAATTCTAATATATATTCGAATATGATGTCAAACGACGGCGTAAATACAATGCAGGAGTTCAAGAAATTAATTCTATAAAATGTTTTCGAGTGTAAATTTTTCCGTCTCCGAAATGTGACTGATCAAGAGTTCTAAGGTTGAAACTTCACCAAGAGAAAGGGGAAGGTTTTGGGTTACTAAGTATTTGTCAAGGCGAGATAAACTGAGGTCAATTTTGTCAATTTCTTGATGATCGAGAAGAATGGTCCACCAGATTTTACTTTTATCCCAGCGTTGTTGAGTTTCCTTTAATTTATTTTGAGCCATGGCCCATTGCTGGCCGGATATGGATTGTTCGACGGTTGAGATCTGAGAGTCAAGACTTTGGGTTGTTCTTTGAATAAATTGATAAGACACCAAAGATCCTCCGAGCAAGAGGATAAGGATAATGACGACCGTTATATGGGTACGCAAAAAGTTTCACCTCAATATCATATTTGATGATTACCGGTGGGAGTAGAGTCCCCCACCGAGTTCGCTTTGTTTACTTGTTCTTAATATTAGAACTGCTTTTAGTTTGAACAAAAAGTGTATCCGAACTGTCCAAAGAGGCCAAGAGAACGTCCTCCAGGCGGTCAATCTTTTGTAATTTTAGTTCGTTCATTAACCAGTTGAGATCCTTATTGCTTTGCCGCAGATTTTTCTGATTTAGAACTCCGTCCATAATAAGTGTTAAAGGCAGTCCTTCGTATTGAGTTTTTAGCATAAAATCCTTGGGAATTGTGGGCCTGTTTTGAGATTTGGGAAAAACACTCAGTTGACCGTTAGTCTCTAAAACTGCAAATTCAACTTCAGAGATGTTGGGTACATTTTTAATACGCAGTTCTTCAAGTAAATCAGTGAGACTGTAACGATTTTTTTTCAACTCATCTTCTAAGATTTTCCCCCGTTCGATAAGGACACTTGGTGTGCCGCAAATAATAGACCTGGCCCGTTCGCTTTTTAAAGAAATCCAAGCCAGGGTGATGCCTGTTAGGAGCAGAACTAAAATGGGAATAATACCGCTGAGAAGGGGGACACCGATATTTTCACTTGGAATGGCAGCCAACTCTGAAATCATGATAATAACCACCAGCTCAAAAGGCTGCAGCTGGCCTATCTCCCTTTTACCCATTAAACGAAGGGCAATAATAACTAAGCCATATAATATCAGAGTTCTAAGTACAACAATGATCATTAGCAATACTCCTTCTTGGCGATTTGACCATTAACGATTCCTTGTAAAAAGTATAGTTCCCTCAAATTTTGCCTGTTATCCCTTTGGAATAATCATTCCTTTTTCACATTTTCACCATAATTTGGTGAATTGCTAGTTTCACGGTATAATGGTCAAGAGCAGAGTTTTTTTTCAGAGGGTTACCTTTCCTGTAACAAATCTAACAAACATACTGTCAAAAACGAGGAGGTTTGTTCGTGGAACAATTAAATGTGCTGATTTTTTCAGCGTCCTTTGGCGCTGGGCATGTTCGCGCCGCTGAAGCAATTATTGAAGCCCTGCGTGCTAAGGACCCGAACGTGAAAATTACCCACCTGGACTTTGGAGCTTTTTTAAGCAAGACATTTAATTCAGTTGTTAAAAATACGTATATTGAACTCATTAAACATACCCCCAGACTATGGGGCAAGTTTTACTATCGGACGTCTAAGATTCCCCCAGATTCCTTATTTCAGCGTTTTTTAAACGGCTTGGGACGCCGCGAATTCGTGAGATTTATTCAGGTGCTGCAACCTGATCTTGTGATTTGTACTTATCCCACAGTGGCAGGTGTTTTGGCTCAACAGAGGCTCCGTGGAGTTTTAAATGTTCCTTTGGTGACCGTTGTTACGGATTATGCGGTACATAGCCAATGGATTCACCCAGGGGTTGACCATTACATCGTAGGCTGTGAGGACGTTTATAAAGGGTTAGTGGCTCGGGGAATAAATCCCCAAACAATTCACATTTCTGGAATTCCGGTAAGTCCTAAGTTTGAATTGAAATTAGACCGCCGGATGATCTTACAGAAGCTAACAATGAATCCGGAGCTGCCAACGGTCTTAGTAATGGGTGGAGCCTATGGAGTTTTGGGCGGTGCCAAATGGATTTGCAAGATTTTATCCGAAGCCGCAATATCTCTTCAGACTATCGTAGTTTGCGGGCAGGATGAAAAATTATACAAGGCTCTGGATTCTTTAGTTGAGGACTGTAAGAATCCGCTGGTGCGTTTTGGTTTCGTCAACAATGTTGAGGAGTTAATGAGTGCGGCGGATATCATTATTACTAAGGCAGGCGGGCTGACAGTTTCGGAAGCCTTAACCAAACGTCTGCCGTTGGTGATTTTCAAACCTATTCCCGGTCAGGAAGAAGAGAACGCCCGTTATCTGGAGAGAATCGGGGCTGGCCGAGCGGCTGATAATGAAGAAAGGTTAGAGAAGATAATTTTCAGCCTGTTGCAGCATCCTGAGGCTGTAGAGCAAATGCGCCGGGCAGCGGCTCAAGCAGCTCCTGGCCGTGCTGCAGAGCGTGCTGTAGAAGGAATTCTGCGGCTTGTGGAAGAGCGGCGGAGTGCCCAAAGGATCGGCTAGCCCCCCTTCTATAAGTGGGGATGGGTCCTTCGTAAACTTCAGCTTGAGCTGAAGGAGTTCACTAGTTAAGCTTAATGGCAGGGAGATAGATCATGTTTTGGGGAACTTTGTTGCTTGGTTTTATTTTAATAGGCGCGGCGATCTATACGATCGTTCCTGACTTGTTTCTCCACCGCTGGGGTATTGGGAGCTGGAGAAGACAATTCAGTCCAGGAGTAACTCTCACCTTTGATGATGGTCCGGATCCGATGATTACTCCCCGTTTATTGGAAACACTAAAACGCCATAAGATCTCCGCAACCTTCTTCGTAATTGCCGAAAAGGCCGCGCAGTATCCGGAATTGATTCAGCAGATGGCTGAGGAAGGACATCAGATTGGTGTTCATTCTTTCAGCCATCGTTATGCCTGGTTCACCTCCCCGCGGAAAACAGTTCAAGAATGGACGGACAGTGTTCGTGTCTTGGAACAAATTCTCGGTCAAAAAATTACTTGGATGCGTCCGCCTTGGGGAACCTTCAATCTTGTGACTTGGCTGTGGCTAAAACGACATCATATGAGGGCGGTGTTGTGGAACGTTGAAGGTCACGATTGGGAGGTTAGGCGCTCACCTGAGGTCATTGCCTCTCGAATTATGAAAAAGGTTAATGAGGGTTCAATCGTCGTGATGCATGACAGCGGCGGCGAAAGCGGGGCTCCGGAAAATACTCTGGCCGCCTTGGATTTATTAGCAGAACGAATTCCCCGCGATTTGAAATTACCTTTTGTTCCCCTGGACTTTCCGGACTGGTCTTTCGGCCAACGTCTGACCTTCAGAATTTGGGAAAAGTGGGAGCACTATTACGCTAAAACACATCATGTGGATCGGGTTAATGAGACTAATATTTTCCGTTTGGAAAAAACAGTTTATGATGGGCCGAAACTTTATTCTGAAGACGGACGGTTATTAGCTCAGAAAGGAGATCCGGCAGCAGAAATACATATGGATAATATTCGGCTTCAGGCCAAAGGCCGGGATGTTCAGAAAACGGCCCTCAAGGCCTTGCGTCAAGCTCGAATATCAATGCCGGATTTGGCCCGTTATATTGCCCATAATCCTAGATATTCCGAAGTTAAGGTGTTTGTAGGTGAGACGTTGCTCTATCGAGGTGTCAAAGGTTTTGGCTTTACGGTTCAGGATTTGCCGGATACGTGGAAGAGCAAGGGGATAGCCCTTCTGCAGATGATGATTATGCGCATCTATCATCCGGCAGGCAAGGACCGTCAAAATGAACGATTAGGCAATAAAACGAAGCTGGTATGGATTAGCCGGGAAAAGTTGCTTTCTTATGCCGCTGCGGATCTTAAATCCGGTAAAGGAATAGTTCGTGACGCAAATTCCTAACTTGGATCTAAGGGGGGATCGAATCGGGGCCTATAAGGAGCTGATTAGTAAGAACTTATTTGTCATGTATTTGATTACAAGGCCCAAGTCTGGTATAATTGGCTAGTGAATTTTTTAGAATCGATTTTTGAACATTTAACGGGAACTTTGTGTTAAAGGGGGGAACGATATGTTCCCCCTTAGGCGGATTTAAGCTATAATAGCTGAAGTAAAACTTTTTTGGATGTATTTGGCTTAAGCGGGGTTTGTAGTCTTGAAAAAAAGGTAAGACTATCCTAGTATCCCAACTTGCCTTGCACATAGAGTAATTAGTGTTTTAAGGGGGAGAACATATGTCAGTCTCTGTAGAAAACGTGGAAAAAAATGTGGTGGCTTTGCAAGTCACAGTAGAAGCGGAAAAATTCTCTAATGCTGTCAACCAAGCTGCCAAAAATCTGGCTAAAAAAGTTAACGTTCCTGGTTTCCGCAAAGGAAAAGCTCCTCGTCGGTTGGTAGAACTTCATGTGGGCCAGGCAGCTCTCTATGATGAAGCCCTCGATCATGTAATTGGGCCGGCTTATGCTCAAGCTGTTCAGGAAACTGGGATTAACCCTGTTGACCGGCCTGATGTAGAATTAGTTCAAATTGAAGAAGGCAAGGAACTGATCTTTAAAGCCAAAGTAGTTGTACGCCCGGAAGTTGTTTTGGGTGAATATAAAGGATTAAATGTTGAACAAGATGTTGCCAGCGTCACTGAAGAAGAAGTTATGGAAGAATTAAAGGGCAGACAGCAGCAACATGCTAGACTCATGACAATAGAAGATGGTAAAATTGAAGAGGGAGATATTGTCACCATCGACTTTGAGGGCTTCAAAGGTGACGAACCTTTTGCCGGCGGCAAAGCTGAGGATTACGAACTCGTGATTGGTTCGGGAACGTTTATCCCCGGGTTTGAAGAAGGACTGATTGGTGCCGAGGCCGGAAAGAATATTGATGTCAACGTTACCTTCCCGGATGAATATCATAGTGCAGAGCTAGCAGGGCAAGAAGCTGTTTTTAAATGTCTTGTTAAAAAAGTCCAACGTAAAGAGCTTTCACCATTAGATGATGAATTTGCAAAAGATGTTAGTGAATTTGATACTCTGGATGAATTGAAAAACGATTTGCGGAATAAATTAATGAAGATCGCTGAATCAAAAGTTAAAGATGATCACCTTAAAGCGATTATTTCGAAAATAGTTGACAATGCCAGCGTTGAAATTCCGGAAGTGATGTTTACCCAACGAATTAATGAGATGTTCGAAGAATTAAATACGAGCCTCATTCAGCAGGGACTGAACATGGATCAGTATTATCAATTTACGAATTCTTCCGAAGAAATTATGCATGAACGATTACGCCCTCAAGCCGTAGAAAGCGTTAAAACAGATTTAGTTTTAGAAGCTGTTGCAAAAGCAGAAGGAATTACGGTTACGGAAGACGAAGTAAATGAGGGACTAAAAAAACTTGGGGAGCGTTTTAAACAAGACCCTGCGTCGCTCAAACAATCCCTTCTAGAGCGTGGACAGATGGAGTTCTATAAGCAAAGTTTGATTCAGGAAAAAACTGTCAACTTCTTAGTGGAACAGAATGCCTAAGCGCCTTAGAGGGAAATTCTGAGGTATAGAGGTGAGAGGATGGCAAAGTACACCGACGACAAAAATCAACTGAAGTGTTCATTTTGCGGTAAAACTCAGGAACAAGTCAAGAAACTGGTTGCCGGCCCGGGTGTTTATATTTGCGATGAATGTATTGAACTTTGCAATGAAATTATTGAGGAAGAACTCACAGACGACCTCGGTGTTGAGATTGGTGAGATCTTAAAGCCTAAGGAAATCCGAGCAATTATTGATCAATATGTTATTGGTCAAGAAGAAGCGAAAAAGGCACTTTCCGTAGCGGTATATAATCATTACAAACGTATTAATCTTGGCATGAAAATTGATGACGTAGAACTACAAAAGTCTAATATTATTATGCTTGGACCAACGGGTTCGGGAAAAACTTTGCTGGCCTCGACTCTAGCTAAGGTTCTTAATGTTCCCTTTGCTATCGCCGATGCCACCTCGCTTACAGAAGCTGGTTATGTAGGTGAGGACGTCGAAAATATTCTCTTGAAATTAATTCAAGCAGCTGATTACGACGTTGAAAAAGCGGAAAAGGGTATTGTCTATATCGATGAAATCGATAAAATTGCCCGTAAGTCTGAAAACCCTTCCATAACCAGAGATGTATCTGGTGAAGGTGTTCAGCAGGCGCTGCTCAAGATCCTTGAAGGAACCGTTGCCAGTGTTCCTCCGCAAGGCGGGCGCAAGCATCCCCATCAGGAATTTATCCAGTTAGACACGACAAATATCCTGTTTATTGTGGGCGGAGCTTTTGATGGCATTGAAAAGATTATTCAAAACCGTTCCGGCGAAAAAACCATGGGTTTTGGGGCTAATATCAAAAATAAAAAGGATATGAAAATCGGGGAAGTTCTTAAACAGATTCTACCTGCTGACCTGCAAAAGTACGGTCTTATTCCCGAATTTGTGGGACGTCTGCCAGTAATCGTGACGTTGGAAGCTTTAGATGAACCTGCTTTGGTCCGAATTCTGACAGAACCGAAAAACGCTTTGGTTAAACAGTATCAAAAACTGATGGAATTAGATGGTGTGACTCTGGAATTTAAAGATTCTGCTCTTACATCTATTGCCAGTGAGGCGATACGCCGAAATACCGGAGCTCGGGGCTTAAGAGCTATTGTGGAAGAGCTTATGCTAAACGTTATGTATGATCTTCCTTCCCGCACAGATGTTACGAAGTGCGTAGTAACTCAAGAAGTCGTTCAGAAGAAGGAAGAGCCGGTGCTCGTTATGGCAGATAAGGTGAAAAAGGGTAAGAAAGAGGAATCTGCCTAAAATTCAAACCCTGATCAAGCTAATCAAGCCATGACAGTTTAATATTCTTTAGGAAAGCTGAGGCTGCAATAAAACTGGTTATTCCAGTTTTATTGCAGCCTTTTTATGTGATTAAGCTTAATTAATTGTGGACTTTGTGAAAGAAAATGTTTTAATTTCACACTGCTGGCAATACTATCAGTGAGAAAAAACTGAGAGGGAATGAGTGTATGAGTGGACTGAGCGGAATAGTCATGGTCGTTCAGTTGGTTTTCGCTGTTGTTATCGGGCTGTATTTTTGGGGAATGCTCAAGTCACAACAGGGGAATAAAATCTCCGTTGAACGCGAATCACGTAAGGAACTTGAAAAACTGCAGAAGATGCGTAAAATTGCCTTAACAACGCCTTTGTCTGAAAAAACCCGCCCGGCACATTTTGAGGAGATTATCGGGCAAAAAGAAGGCATCAAGGCCTTGCGAGCGGCTCTTTGCGGCCCTAATCCGCAGCACGTCATAATTTACGGAGCTCCGGGCGTCGGAAAAACTGCAGCGGCGCGCCTGATTTTAGAAGAGGCGAAGAAAAATCCTCTGTCTCCTTTTAATGAAAATGCTTGTTTCACTGAGATTGATGGGGCGACGGCTCGCTTTGACGAACGGGGAATTGCTGATCCTTTGATTGGTTCAGTTCATGATCCTATTTACCAAGGAGCCGGGGCCATGGGTTTGGCCGGAATCCCCCAACCCAAACAGGGTGCTGTTACCAAAGCTCATGGAGGTATTTTATTTATTGATGAGATTGGCGAGCTTCATCCAATTCAGATCAATAAACTCCTGAAGGTTTTGGAAGACCGTAAAGTAATTCTGGAAAGCGCCTATTATAGTTCAGAGGATCCAAATATACCTCAGCATATTCATGATATCTTCCAGAATGGTTTGCCGGCAGATTTTCGTCTTGTCGGGGCAACTACCCGCAGCCCGGAAGAAATCCCTCCGGCGATACGCTCCCGGTGCATGGAGGTCTATTTCCGTGGTTTGCTTCCTGATGAAATTGCTGAGATTGCTCGCGTAGCTGCAGCGAAAATGGAAATATCGTTTACTCCTGAGGCTATTGAAGTCATCAAACAGTATGCTTCCAATGGACGAGAAGCTGTCAATATGGTCCAGTTAGCTGCAGGGGTCGCTTTAACAGATTGTCTGAAGCAGGTCGATGTAGAAATTGTGGAATGGGTGGTTACGACAGGACAGTACACTCCCCGTCCCGAAAGGAAAGTACCCACAGAGGCCGGTGTTGGGGTTGTTAATGGCCTTGCCGTATATGGCCCAAATATGGGTGCTCTCTTAGAACTCGAAGTAACGGCTCTGCCTGTTGCTCCGGGTACAGGAACTCTTCTGGTCACAGGTATTGTTGAGGAAGAAGAACAAGGAAACGCGGGGAAAAAGATTCGGCGTAAAAGTATGGCGCGCAGTTCTGTCGAAAACGTTCTTACGGTTTTAAGACGACAGTTGGGGATTCAGCCCGGCAGCTTTGACATCCATGTCAACTTTCCCGGCGGCGCCCCTATAGATGGGCCTTCTGCGGGGATTGCCATTGCGACAGCTACGGCTTCAGCAATCCTGCAGCAAAACGTGGATAACTATCTGGCGATGACAGGGGAGCTGTCCATTCGGGGCAGAGTAAAACCCATCGGCGGGGTTACGGCCAAGATTGAAGCGGCCAGACAGGCAGGATGCAGACGGGTTTTGATTCCCAAAGAAAATTGGCAGGAACGTTTTGCCGAATATGAAGGCGATATTGAGATAATTCCCGTTGAGGAGCTTTCTGAAGTTTTGCAACTTGCTCTTCGTTCTGAGATTAAGCTGGAGAAAACAGAAATCCGCCCGCCTCTTGAAGAAGTATTAAGCTGTTTGGATTTTGCAGTAAATAAAGTGGTTAATAATGTCCAGTAAATTTGCTTGAACGAGGCAAAACATGTTAGAATAGTAAATGATAAGTTTGGCACACTAGCTTTAGTGTGTCTTTTTCTATAGATCTATTAGGGGGGATATTAATGAGCAAAGAGCGTGAATTACCATTACTCCCGCTGCGTGGAATTCTAGTCTTTCCATATATGGTTATTCACCTTGACGTCGGCAGAGAGCGTTCCATGGCAGCTATCGAAGAAGCTATGCTGGGAGATCGGATTATTCTGTTAACCTCGCAAAAAGAGACCGAAATTGATTCTCCTACGACGGCTGATTTGTATACCATGGGGACGGTTGCGGAAATTAAACAGCTTCTTAAACTTCCAGGTGGCACCATGCGGGTGTTAGTCGAGGGGATTGATCGAGGTCATGTACTCGAATTTCTTCAAGAGGAGCCTTATTTTAAAGTCCGGGTTGAGGAATTAAGTGAGAAGAAGAAACCTATGTCCACCGAAACTGAAACCTTGGTTCGGGGAATGACCCATCAATTTGAGGAATATGCCAAACTCAGTAAACGTGTACCTGTTGAAACCCTGGGAACTGTTTTAGCGGTGGAAGAGCCAGGGCAGCTGACGGATATAATTGCCTCCCATCTTAATCTCAAAGTTCCTGATAAGCAATTAATCTTAGAAGCGTTGGAAATTGACGAACGCATTGAACGTTTGACAGAGCTTATTATGCGTGAGATCGAGATTATGGAATTGGAACGCCGTATTGGTTTACGAGTCCGCAAACAGATGGACAAAGCTCAGAAGGAATATTACTTGCGCGAGCAGATTAAGGCGATCCAGAAAGAGTTAGGCGACAAGGATGAGCGTCAAGTTGAAGCTGATGAATACCGCGAAAAGGTGGCCAAAGCCAAATGCCCCAAAGATGTTGAGCAAAAGGCTTTAAAGGAAATTGAACGTTTGGAAAAGATGCCTCCTTCTTCGGCAGAAGGTACGGTAGTACGCACATATTTAGATTGGCTCTTGGTGCTTCCCTGGAACAAATCTACCAGGGATAAAATAGACTTGACAAAGGCCGAGGATATACTTAATGAAGATCACTATGGTTTGGAGAAAGTTAAAGAACGTATTTTAGAGTTCTTGGCGATTCGCAAACTGACTCCCAAAATGAAAAGCCCCATTCTCTGCTTAGTGGGACCTCCTGGAGTCGGTAAGACATCGCTGGCGAAATCTATTGCCAGATCCTTAGATCGTAAATTTGTCCGTATGTCTCTGGGCGGATTGAGGGATGAAGCCGAGATCAGAGGACATCGCCGTACCTATATAGGAGCATTGCCGGGACGAATTATTCAGGGGATTCGCACAGCAGGAACACGTAATTCTGTCTTCCTTTTGGATGAAATTGATAAGATGTCTTCGGATTTTCGCGGTGACCCGGCATCCGCGCTTCTTGAAGTGCTGGATCCTGAGCAAAATGCCAACTTTACAGATCATTATCTGGAAGTGCCCTTTGATTTGTCACAGACCTTTTTTGTCTTAACGGCAAACACCTTAGATACGATCCCGCGTCCTCTTTTGGATCGTATGGAAGTCATTTCGATCAGCGGATATACCGAGGACGAAAAAGTTAATATTGCGAAGCGTTACCTCGTGCCTAAACAAATGAAAACTCACGGAGTTAAGGATGAAGTTTTCACTATGGACGAGGAAATACTGCTAAAACTCATTCAAAATTATACCAGGGAGTCCGGAGTACGTAATCTAGAGCGACAAATTGCTAATGTCTGCCGTAAGATCGCCGTTCGTGTGGTTAAGGAAGACTGGGAACCTCATGCTTTGGTTCTTGAGGATATCGAGAATGCCTTAGGGGCACCTCGTTATCATTTCCAAGCAGCGGCTAAAGCACCGGAGATTGGGGCAGTGACGGGACTGGCCTTCACTGAAGTCGGCGGAGTTGTGCTGACGATTGAAGTAACCCCCTTGCCTGGTAAAGGGAATTTAACCCTGACGGGGAAACTGGGAGATGTTATGAAGGAGTCTGCCCAAGCGGCCTGGACCTTTATCAGGGCCTATGCTTTAGAGTTAGGCATTGAACAGGATTTCTATGAGCATACCGATCTCCATATTCACGTGCCGGAAGGCGCTGTCCCCAAAGATGGTCCGTCAGCCGGTATTACCATGGCCACTGCAATGGCTTCAGCTCTTTCCAAACGTGCCGTTCGTGCCGATTTGGCGATGACAGGGGAAATAACCCTCAGAGGCAATGTTTTGCCCATCGGCGGAGTGAAAGAGAAAGTTCTGGCTGCGCATCGGGCCGGTATCAAAGTGGTCTTGCTGCCTGAAGAGAACCGCAAGGATATGGAAGAAGTTCCGGAGAAGGTTCGCAAACTTTTGGAATTCCACTTTGTCAGCCGCATCGAAGAAGTTCTGAAACTGGCGCTGCTTCCTTTGGCCCAATCCGATGAGGTTAACAATAATGACTCGAGACATACTGTGTATGGTGGTAAGGGAGTGCCTGTGGGCGATAGCGGACCAGGAGAGCGCCCGGTAGTGTCTTAATTTTTTTAAAGGGACGATGAGGTTTTGATTGTTATTCGCAAAGCCGAATATGTGGCATCAGCAGTTAAATATGAACAGTATCCAACAGGAGGTTTGCCCGAAATCGCCATGGCCGGGCGGTCTAATGTCGGCAAGTCCTCCTTAATCAATCGCTTCTTAGGCCGGCGAAATTTGGCGCGAACGGGGAACACGCCGGGGAAGACTCAGACTCTTAATTTTTACCGTGTCAATGACGCTTGGTTTCTCGTGGATTTGCCCGGCTATGGGTATGCCAAAGTGGCCAAGACGGTCAATGCCCATTGGGGCTCCATGATGGAAAACTATTTCAAAAGGCGAGAAACTCTGCGCGCTGTGATTCAAATTGTCGATATCCGGCATGCACCCAGCCGCGAGGATGTTGAAATGCATCAATGGCTGAGGATGAGGCAGGTCCCGACGATGGTTGTTGCGACAAAAGCGGATAAGATTTCCCGAGGGCAGTGGCTTAAGCATTTGACGATTATAGCCAAGGCTCTGGAGATTGAAGATGCATCGCTGATTCTGCCCTTTTCCGCGCAGACAGGCGCCGGTGTAGAGGAACTGAATGAATCCCTCTCCGAGATGGGCCTCGCGTAAGCGTGTTAGGGGGACGGTCCTTTTGACACGCTTTTGGGGGCCGCGCACGTCCTGTGACATAAAATAGTTCTTTATGATACTTAATGCCATCAGCACTTAATGTGCGGATGGCATTAAAAATTTTATGACGTCCTGGAAAGATCCTAAGGCCCCAAGCTAAACTTTAAACCTTTGAACCATAGAATTTAATTGATCAACTGTTGCCGAAAGTTCGCTGACTGAGGAATAAGCTTCTTCCGCGGCAGCCAACTGTTCTTGTGAGACTGCGGAGACGTTTTGCGTTCCGGAAGCAGTCTCAGAGGCGACTTGGGAGATATATTGAAAGGGATTGTGCTACATCTTCGGTTTTGTCGTTAATTTGGTTAACTTCTTCTGTTACTCCTTTAATTTGATGTTCAACTTCTTCGACGGAATCTTTTATTTGAGTAATGGCATATTCGACCTCTTGAACGGAAACGTTTCCTTTGGTAACAAGTTGAATAACATTTTCTGTAGAACGATTTGTGTTCTGACAAACAAGGACCATAGAGATTCTTTCTTTATTGTTTCAATAGTAAACAGTTCCCTGGCGCGAAAGTAGTTACTATTGTCCTATTTAACAATGCCATCAGCACTTTAAGATGTGCTGATGGCATTAAAGGTTCTGTGTCGTGGGGACGGTCCCTTTGACACGTTGTTTGCTTATGGATTATGTGTCCCCGCGTAGGTAAGAAGTCGGGCTTGTGTCACACTTCGTCGAGTTAAAACACAAGTATATACTCCTAACTATATTTATGGTAAAATATACCAATAATACAACTTAAAGGGGATGTGTGGCATGAATAGGGATAGAAGATTAGGAAAATCTATGAAAGCGATAAAAACTGCACGTATCATTGCCGTTGCATCACAAAAAGGTGGAGTTGGCAAGACGGCTACTGTTACGAATATGGCCGTAGGGTTGGTTAGTCTCGGATATAAGACGGCTATTATTGACATGGACGCTCAGGGGCACATCGCATTTTCCTTCGGGGTTAAAAAAAATAATATAAAGAAAACCATTTATGATGTTTTAATTGGCAAAGCAAAAATGAGTGAAATTAAGCAAAATGCCTTTGGCGTGGATTTGTACTTAGCAAACACTTCTCTTAATGATCTAACTTCGATTGTAATGGCGCATTATAATGACAAGCGATTCCCTGCTCCTAATTATCTTTTGAAAAATGCAATTGGTCAGATAAAAACTCTCTATGATTATATTTTAATTGATACTTCACCAAGTAATGATCTGCAAACGATGAATTCCCTGTTAGCATCTACGGATATTATCATCCCTGCTCTTCCGGAGGGCTTAGCCATTGATGGCGTCTATGACACGATTAACCTTGTCAAGCGTATTCGGGAACAAGGTGCAAGGGTAAATATTTTAGGAATATTACCAACAATGGTTCAGGATTATACAAACCTTCATAATGTCATGCTGCAAAATCTACGGAAATCTTTTGCTGAAAATCCGGATGTAAAGGTTTTTGATACTGTGATCAAACGGGCCATACGACATGGGATCGCTCAAAGTAACGGTTTGCCTAATATTAAAAATGCGCCGGAGTATCTTTCTTTCGTAAAAGAGGTATTTTCTATAGCTTGAGTGAAGGTTGATGTTTTCATGTAAGGATGTCTGGCGTGTGTCGCATTGAGTACATTAAGTACTGCTATCCAGTCAGGGAGACGGCGTATTCATGTGTAGTTTGTCCGTAATGCTGTTTGTGTGTGAGACGGGGGAGAAACGGAGGGACGGTCCTTTTGACACGTTAAGGCGTGTTAAGAGGACCGTCCCCTTGACACAGGGAGACGGCATATTCATGTGTGGTTTATCTGTAATGCTGTTTGTGTGTGAGACGGAGGGGAGAGACGGAGGGACGGTCCTTTTAACACGTTAAGGCGTGTTAAAAGGACCGTCCCTTTGACACGCCCTTTTTCGTGGTATCTGCTTGAAAGTTCTCGTTATAAATGTATAGGCAATCTCGTATAGTTACAGTGAGGAATGTCTCAGGGGTTTAAGCGGGGGATGAAGGGGGAGAGGGCTTGAGGGATGTCATTATGCTTGTAGTAAGTTTAGGGATAATTCTTGTTGGCGCGGAGGCCTTTACGAATAGTATTGAGTGGCTGGGGCAAAAGCTGAAGCTTGGGGCGGGGGCTGTGGGGAGCCTTTTGGCGGCTGTGGGGACGGCTTTGCCGGAGACGGTTGTGCCAATTATTGCTTTTCTTGGCTTTCGAGAAGGAACTGAGGGATCGGATATTGGGATCGGGGCGATTCTTGGGGCGCCTTTTATGCTCTCAACGTTGGCGTTCTTTATAACCGGATTGGCTGCCCTGTTATTTCGTCGGAGCAATGAGCCCTTAACGATTGATACTAAGGTTGTGCAGCGTGATCTGCAATTTTTTCTTTTCGTTTTTACAATTGCAATTTTAGCGTCCTTTTTAGGAAACCAGAATTACAAAACAATTGCTGCTTGGTCTTTGATTTTAGCCTATGTGATTTATGTTGTTTTAACTCTGCGTTCCAAT
This sequence comes from Desulfosporosinus sp. FKA, assembly GCF_002196785.1. NCBI lineage: Bacteria > Bacillati > Bacillota > Clostridia > Eubacteriales > Desulfitobacteriaceae > Desulfosporosinus > Desulfosporosinus sp. FKA. The sequence goes on from NZ_NAHZ01000031.1 coordinate 92,247, forward strand.
CGGGGCGGGCATAAGGAGGAAAAATTGGCCTCTCTTTACATGGCGCGCAAAGCGGATGATCCTAAAATGACGGCTATTGTTTTGCAGATCACCATGGCTTTGGTCGCTATCGTCTTTGGAGCCCATGGCTTTGTCAATGCTGTTCAGCCTATTGCAGTCGATTTGGGAATCCCGGTTTTTGTACTTTCTTTGATTATAACTCCTGTGGCGACGGAGCTGCCGGAGAAGTTTAACAGTGTCCTTTGGATTATGCGCGGCAAAGATACCTTGGCTATGGGGAATTTAACAGGAGCGATGGTTTTTCAAAGTTCCGTTATTCCCGCTATTGGCATTGCTTTGACCTCCTGGAAATTAGATACCTTAGCTCTTTGGAGTGCTTTTTTGGCGGTTGGCTCAGCGATGATTCCGGTTTTTTCGCTTCGCCGCAAAGGAGCGATTCATCCTACGGGTCTTCTCATGGGAGGAGTCTTTTATCTGATGTTTATTTTGACGGTGCTGCGCTTTCCGAACCGCTGAATTCGGCGATAATCATGCCTGCCAGGACCAATCCTGCCCCGATTAAGCCTTTAAGGGTTGGTACTTCCCCAGCCAGAAAATAGGCCGACAGGCCGGCAAAGACAGGTTCCATTGAGAAGATGATAGCCGTATGGGTTGAGGTTGTGAATTGCTGCATTTTCGATTGGACGAAAAAGGCAAGGGAAGTGGCGGGGATGGCAGTTATGAGCAGTCCAGACCAGGCTGCCGTTGTGAAATGCAGCGGGGGTTGGGGTAAAATCAGGGAGAAAACAGTGCTTATGATACTGACTGTAAGAATTTGAAAAGCGGTGAGTACCGTAGCGTTGGTGTCGGGGGCAAAACGTCCGGTAAAGAATATCTGCAGGGCAAAGCTGACGGCGCAGATCAGAACCATGAGGTCCCCTTTGTTAAACTGTAAGCGGTCTCCCAAGGAGAGTAAGGCTAAGCCGACTAAAGCGCTTAAGATTCCCAGGATCAAACTGGGACGAGGCATTTTCTTCGTTGTGATGGTAACCAAGGTAGGGACTATAACGACGGAAAGCCCGGTTATAAAACCGGCGTTGGAGACAGAGGTGTATTGCAGGCCGATGGTTTGCCAGATGTAGCCGGATGCAAGAAAGACGCCGACGGCCATTCCCTTGAGGATATTTTTCTTGGAAATATGAGCTCTCTGCAGCCAGAGGAAAGGCAGCAAGCTGACGAAGGCGAGAAAAAAACGTATCGCGAGGAAGGGAAGGGGCGGCAGATCAGCGATAGCCCATTTAACGACTACAAAGGTCAAGCCCCAAACAAAAGCCACGAGCAGTAACGAAAAATCTGCCCCTTGAGTACGAGTTATTTTCAAGTCGGTTCAGCCCCTTTACAAGCTTTAAAATAAAAAGGCCGCGGCGTATTGAGACGCAACGGCCTTTCTGCTGTTACAGATTGTCTTGTCTGATAAGCACGCAATTATAGTATAGCGGAACTTGAGAGAACTGAAAAGTAAAAGTTAGCCCCGGGCTCCATCAGGGGGCCCCGATTGTTCTGGCGGATCAGGATCCTCAGAGGGGGTATAAGCGGGATCCGGAGAGCAAGGGGGCGGAGGCGGGCAGGCGCAATTGCTGCAGAATTGTTCCTTGGCTTGGCAAAAGAGATAATAATGTCGTTCTTCATCGCAGGCTATTTCTGTTAAAATTTCTTGGATTTCCGAGATGGGGATCTTATTGGCCAGTTCAAGATAAACACGATGAGCTTTGGCTTCGTCTTCAATATTTGCGTCAAGGAGTGCACAAAGTTCACTTGTATAGTTGATAAAACGGGATCGCCAGTCAACCCAGTGACCGCTGCTTAAGGCACCGTACCTGGGATCGACACCAAGATGTCGTAAAGCCAGGGCCAGCTTTTCCAAATGGCGGAGTTCATCATAAGCGATGGGTCTTAATAAAGCGTCAAATTCCGGACGATCAAGTAATACGGCCTGATAAAGATATGTGGTAATAGCGGTTAGTTCCGAATCAGTGCCAGCATAAGCATCGTAGAGCCAAATGGCATATGTAAAATTTGGCTCAGGTATTTCTCCCGGTATTGGTTCAAGAGTTTTTGTAATTGGGAGCAGCAGTATTTGACCGGCATAAATACGATCGGGATGTTTTAAATGATTAAGCTGAATGATCTCGGACATTTCAACCGAGTAAGCTTTTGAGATCTTGTAAATAGTATCCCCTGCTCGCACTACATAGCGTGCATAATCCATGAGGACTCCTCCTTTTGCTACGGCATAGTACACTATATTCGCAAGCCAGAGAACGTGGTAATGGATAATTATGGAGATGAATGGAATGTATAGGACGGGTTCGGCGTAGTTATAGAAGGATAGAGTGTTTCAAGGCTGAAAAATCCATAATGTTAGGAGGAGTTTATTCATGCTTTCATGTGTTTTGAAGGGAATTACAACGGCTTTGCTGGTTACCCTGTTAACCCTTCTGGCCGGAATGCTGTGGGGAGCCACGGGGTTAGGAGGACTAAGTGTTTCCAGCCTGGTGGATATTGGGCTTTTGGCAAGCTGCTTGGTGGGCGGGTATCGTACCTCGCGGGAAAGCGGAGAATGGATAATGGGAGGGATTACAGGCTTTGGCTATGTAACTGTCGGGACTCTGTTGCTGGCTTTATTTCTTCCGATTCGGGTCTGGGGTTTTATTCAGGTTTTGGGGGAAGGAGCAATATTAGGCATTATTGCAGGGGCCTTCGGAGCAGGAGGCTCGAAGGGAAGCGTTAGGGGTTCTTGGGGCGGCGGAAAAGCTAATACCAACTATAGGCCGCATTATGCCGGATATGGCAGTGAAAAACAGATGGGCAGCGATCTTGATTGGAATATGAATGATGATCTTCACAGCCGAGAGGGATCTTCAGTTGTAGGCAGCAATCTTGATATTGATGATTGGTCTTTTGACTCGGATCAAGAGGATTTTAATTCTGGTTTAAGTACAAAGTCTAATTTTAAGTTAAATTCATATTCTGATTCCAACTCCAGTTCTCAATTTTTGTTAAATTCTAAGCCGAAGCCGAATACGAATCTGGATTCAATGCTGGATTTTGAATCAGATATTACATCAGATTCAAAATCAGCTTCAAATTTTGAAATGGATTCGCCGAATTCAACCTTTGATTCGGGGGCTGATTCAGAGATTGAATGGCCTTGGGATAGAGAGTCAGAGCAAGAAAAAAAAGGTAATTTTCCTAAGACGAAGGATGATAAGCCGTGGTGGGAATAATACGAAAGTAAATTTTTCTCAAGGGCCTTGCGGGAGAAGGAATCCTGGGCATTTAAAGAGAATTCTGAAAGAAGAACTCGAAATTGAGAATAATACAAGCATTAGAGTGAAAGCAGCAAAAAAAGGAGACTATTAATGATGAATTTTCTTGAATTAGCTCAGACCCGTAGGAGCTTGCGTACTTATAAAGATACGCCTGTGGAGAAGGAAAAACTGGATTACGTTTTGGAAGCGGCTCGCTTGGCACCTTCCTGGAAAAATATGCAATGTTGGCGCTTTATTGTTGTGGAAGAGGCAGCAGGAAAAGCAGCTTTGGCCGACAGTATGGGAGAGTTAAATCCCGGGCGAAAAGCGTTAACGGGGGCTCCCATCGTTATAGTACTCTGTGCGGTGCCTAAGGAATCGGAAATCTGGGAAGGCAAGGATTTTATGATGCTTGATGCAGGTCTTGCTATGGAACATCTGGTCTTAGCAGCGACGGAACAAGGGCTGGGGACTTGCTGGCAAGGCTTATTTACTGAGGAGAAGGTTCGGGAAGCTTTGCAGATTCCGGAGGATGTTCGTGTAGTGGCCATGACTCCTTTGGGATATGCTGCAGAGGAACGTCGCCCTCGTCCTCGCAAAGCTATAGAAGAGATTGCTTTCCGTGGCAAGTGGGGCAAATAACTTTCATAATCCCGCCTCACGTCTATCGGGTGAGGCATCTCTAACGAGATACCCTTGAGATATGCATTATGGGATTGCCGGAAGCCCTATCCTACGGCGAAAACAGTGTTTTCTTTCTTAGCGAAGTGTAGGTAGGGGAGGTTCACAACGTGGCAAGTATCACGATATAGCAGCCGCTCTGTAAAAAACTGTTTCTATAAATTACTCAAATAAATAAGTAAATGCTATAAAGTAAATACTTAAATAAGTAAATTAATTGTCAAGACGTTAAGAGTCCGTTGCCTAACGAATATTTATACGTTTTATAAACAAAACTCTGCATCTAAGTGGATGATTTAAACCACGATTTAGGCAGAGTTTTTTTAATGAGGAGCGTTTATGCATTTTGCAACGGCCTCTTTTTCGCCGCAAAAGCCAGGGGACTCAGCGAATATTCTTTAACTTGTGGTGCAGACTACTCTAAGATAGTAACATATTTGCAAAGATGGGGGATTGGCATTGTTGCTGCAGACTGCTCTGCTGGTTATTGGCCTTTCAGCCCTGGGAGCGTTCCTGGCAGGAGTCTTGCTCCTGGTGCTGATCTTTTTTATAGGAAAACGGATGTTCCGCACCATCGTGCAGCGCCTTTTTGGCCTGGTGATCGACAGGCTGCTTCAAGACAAGTATCATGAGAATCTAATGGAACTCTGGAGTGCCGTTCGCCGAACCTCACTTCAGACCATATTGGAAATCAGCTTACGAGCCGAAAAAGGCGGCCTTATCGAGCGGCCTCTGGGGTCCCCAAAACGAATGCCACATTTTGATACATTGATGTTTGTTCCCGGTCAGATGGCCCGGCTGCCCAAAGAGGCAGACGTTCCCGTTGATATGAAAGTAACTCTTGGGCCTAAGGCCCAAAAACCTTTAACCATTGAAATTCCCCTAATGATAAGTGGTATGGGCTATGGCGTTGGTCTTAGTGAACAAGCTAAGCGGGCCTTGGCCAAGGCTGCCAAGCAGCTTCAGACAGCTACCAATTCCGGCGAGGGTCCTTATTTAGCGGAAGAACGGCAAGAGGCGGGAAAGTTTATTTGGCAAATCAGCAGAAGTCCGTGGGGACATACCCCGGAGGCTATTGCGGCTGCAGATATGCTTGAAGTGCAGATGGGCCAAGGGGCACGTATGGGCCCTTTTACTGTTGAACCGTCTGTTGTTAAAGGGAAAGCCCAAAGACTGATGGGAATTTCGCCTGTCGAATCTCTCGTTACATCCGCGGTTATACCGGGGATTCAGAGCCCTTGGGATTGGATGAAGTATGTGGAGGATTTAAGAGCTCAAGCGGGGGGGAAACCTATTGCCTTAAAGATTATGGCGACAGGCGCTATTGAAAGGGACTTAGCCGTTGCTTTGGAAGCGGGTTTTGATGTGATTGTCGTCGATGGAGCACAGGGTGGGGCTTCCGGTGCTTCCCCCATGATTTGCGATGATTTAGGAATCCCCAGCTTGCTCGGCTTAGTGCGGGCAGAGCGATTTTTAGTGGAACAGGGAGCCCGCAAAGAAGTGAGCTTAGTAGTCGCCGGCGGTTACGCTACCAGCGGAGAATGTTTGAAGGCCTTAACCCTGGGAGCCGATGCCGTATATTTGGGAACGGTCCCTTTGTTTGCTTTAGTTCATCGCCAAGTTCATAAGATTCTCCCTTGGGAGCCCTTAACTCAATTGGTTTGGTATGATTCCCCTTATAAAGATCGCCTGGATATTAATTTGGCCAGTCAAAGCGTTGCCAACGTTTTCAAGTCGATGGCTAAGGAGATGGAGGAAGGCGTGCGGGCTTTGGGGAAAACAGCATTGGCTGAGCTTGGTCCCAATGATCTGGTGGCCTTGGACGAATGGACGGCGAAAGTTACCGGCGTAAAACCTGCTTATACGTTTAAAGATTCATAAATTTTGACAATAGTCATCCGGCTGAGTATAATGTATTCAAATCAAATATTGGTTAAACTCGATGATTGTGAGGAATAGCATCAAGATACCGTCCAGAGAAAAAGACTATGAGCTGAGAGGTCTTTACGGAGAAGCGCTTGGGTCGCACAGGAGGGGCAGAGGGGAATGGAGTACTCTCTGACGGAAAACCCGTTAGACGAAACAATGAGTGTGAAACCGCCAAAACCTTTGAGGCTGTTTCACTAAATTAAGGTGGTACCACGATCGCTTTTCGTCCTTTATCAGGATGAAAAGCTTTTTTAATTCAATGCAGGAAGGAGTTTGGCACATTATGGATGAAAGTCTTAACAAAAATCCGGAAAAGATAGAAATGGCTAAGGCCTACGATTCAAGTCAAGTTGAGGGGAAATGGTATCAGTTTTGGGAGGAAAATGGATTTTTTCATTCGGAGGTTGATGAGAAGAAAAGCCCTTTTAGTATTGTCATGCCGCCGCCGAACGTTACAGGTGCTCTGCACTTAGGCCACGCTATGGATGGAACGATCCAGGACATCTTGACAAGGTATAAGCGCATGCGCGGCTTTAATACCCTTTGGCTGCCGGGGACAGATCATGCCGGGATTGCTACGCAGGCCAAAGTGGAAGCTCAGCTCGTCAAAGAAGGAACGAGCAGGGGGGAACTTGGACGCGAGAAATTTTTAGACCGGGTGTGGGAATGGAAAAATCAGTATGGCGGGCGGATTACCCAGCAACTGCGCCGCTTAGGCGCTTCCTGTGATTGGGAGCGGGAACGGTTTACCATGGACGAGGGCTGTTCCCAGGCAGTTCGCGAAGCCTTTGTAACCCTGTATCAAAAAGGGCTGATTTACCGGGGAAATTATATCGTCAATTGGTGCCCGAAATGCCACACCACGATTTCGGATATTGAAGTTGAACATGTGGACAGCGAAGGAAACTTGTATCATTTGCGTTATCCTGTAAAAGATAGTGATGAAACCTTAATCGTTGCCACGACGAGACCGGAGACGATGCTGGGAGACACAGCAGTGGCTGTTCACCCAGAGGATGAGCGCTATCAGCACTTGATCGGCAAAACCTTGATCCTGCCCTTGGTGGGACGAGAAATTCCGATTATCGCCGATGAGTATGTGGATCGGGAGTTTGGTACCGGTGCTGTGAAAATAACCCCGGCCCACGACCCTAACGATTTTGAAATCGGTCTGCGTCATCAGCTGCCGCAAATTGCCGTGATGGACAAAGAAGCCAAAATGAATGAGCAGGCCGGAAAATATCGAGGGCTAGACCGTTTTGAAGCCCGCAAAGTAATTGTCGAGGATCTCAAGGCCTTAGGCGTCCTAATCAAAATTGACGCCCATGCTCATGCTGTCGGGGAATGTTATCGCTGTGCTACAGTGATCGAACCCATGGTCAGCAAACAATGGTTTGTGAAAATGGAGCCTTTGGCTAAGCCGGCCATTGAGGTCATTAAGGACGGACGTTTAGGATTTGTGCCGGATCGTTTTGATAAGATCTATCTCGGGTGGATGGAAAATATTCGCGATTGGTGTATTTCCCGTCAACTGTGGTGGGGACACCGCATTCCGGTTTGGTATTGTGACGACTGCGGACAGGAGATCTGTGCGAAGGAAGACCCCACAAGCTGTCCTTCTTGCGGAGGAGTTCATCTCAAGCAAGATCCTGACGTCTTGGATACTTGGTTTTCCTCAGGACTCTGGCCGTTTTCCACTATGGGCTGGCCGGAAAAAACACCGGAACTGAAGCAGTTTTATCCGACGTCGGTGTTGGTAACCGGCAGGGATATTATCTTTTTCTGGGTCGCGCGGATGATCTTTATGGCTATGGAGTTCAGGAAAGAAGTGCCCTTCCCGAAAGTAATGATTCACGGCTTGGTTCTTGATTCTAAAGGGCGGAAAATGAGCAAATCCCTGGGTAACGGTGTTGACCCGATTGAAGTTATTGAACAGTATGGAGCCGATACTCTGCGCTTTATGCTGATTACCGGCAATACTCCGGGCAATGATCTGCGCTTTCATCCGGAACGATTGGAGGCAACCCGGAATTTCTGTAATAAGATCTGGAATGCTTCCCGCTTTGTGCTCATGAACTTGGAAGACTACGAGGCTGGGCCAAGGGGAGAGCTTACCCTGGCAGACCGCTGGATCTTGACCCGTTACGCCTCCCTGGTTGAGAAAACGACTGAAGCCTTGGAATCCTTCGATCTCGGTGAAGCCGGCCGAATTCTGTACGAATTTATTTGGAATGAATTCTGCGATTGGTATATTGAACTCAGCAAGCCCCGCCTTTATAACAAAGAAGATGTGCTTGCCCGTCATACCGCCCAATCTATTCTCCTGGAAGTCCTTGAAGGGACATTGCGTTTATTGCATCCCTTTATGCCTTTCTTGACCGAGGAAATTTGGCAGAACCTTCCCGTTGAGGGGGTCAGCATTATGATGCAGTCCTGGCCCGAGGCACCGGCTTATCATGAAGAAGATGCCGTGAGAAACATGACGCTTTTGATGGATGCTATTAAAGCCATCCGCAATATTCGAGCTGAAATGAAAGTCTCACCCGGACAGAAGGTGGAGATTCTGATTCTGGCCGCTGATTCCAGTCAGCGTCAGGTTTTGGAACGAGGAAAAGCAGATATCCTCAAGCTTGCCGGAGGAGCAAGTGTGGAACTGCTCGAAGCTGCGGCCGAAAAACCTTCCCAAGCGGCCAGTGCTGTCTTAGAGGGTGTGGAAATTTATCTCCCGCTCAAAGGACTCATGGATCTGGATAAGGAAGTGGCTCGTTTAGAGAAGGAGATCGCTCTCGTGGTTTCAGAACAGAACGTACTGGAAGTGAAGCTCAATAACCCAGGCTTTGTCGGCAAAGCGCCGGCAGCTGTTGTGGCCAAAGAACGGGAAAGAGCAGAAGGTTTAGCTGCCCGCAAAATTGCTTTAGAAGAACGTCTAAAGGAACTGCAGCAGAGTTAATAAGTTACAGGGGGAAAACGAGATGAAATCAATGGAACTTGAGCAAACGTATCAAGCGAGTCTTGATTACCTTGTCAACCTGACAACATTTGGGATGAACTTTGGTTTAGACAGAATCCGGGAACTTCTGAAACGGTTAGGCAACCCGGAAAAGAAACTGCGTGTCGTCCATGTGGGGGGGACCAATGGCAAAGGCTCAACGACGGTGATGATTGCCCGGATCTTACGGGAAGCAGGCTATAAGGTTGGTGTCTTTACGTCGCCTCATCTTCACGATTATCGTGAGCGTATGACCATCAACGGGCAAATGATTCCCAAAGAAACGATGATCCGGATCATTGCTGACCTTCGCCCCCATCTGGAGGCGATGGTAGCAGAAGGATTTGAGCATCCCACTGAATTTGAGGTGAGCACTGCTCTGGCACTTCGCTACTTTGCTCAAGAAGAAATTGATTATGCTCTCATAGAAGTTGGTTTAGGAGGGGCGATTGATTCGACCAATGTCGTAACCCCCTTGATTTCTGTGATTACCAATGTAGCTATGGATCATATGGATTATCTGGGCCCAGACCTGGTATCTATTGCCAAAGTAAAGGCTGGGATTATTAAACCGGAGTCTTTGGTGGTAACGGCTGCTCAAAACTCTGAGGTTATTCAAGTCCTGCGTGACACGGCGCAGGCCAATAGCGTTCCCATATACCTTGTCGGCGAGGATGTCAATTGGGAGAGCATTTGGAGCGGTGAGCTGGAACAGGAATTTGACCTGGTGGGCCTGCACTCGACGTATTATAAATTACGCCTGCACCTCATAGGCCTTCATCAGCTGCGCAATGCCGCAACAGCTGTAACTGTCTGTGAACTTTTGCAAAGCAACTACGGAGTAACAATCCCGCGAGAGGCTGTCTATGCGGGCTTGCGCAATGTCGAATGGCCCGGACGTCTGGAATTGCTTTCTCTTCAACCAAAAATCCTTTTGGATGGGGCTCATAATGTTGATGGGGCTCAAGCTTTGGCGGAAGCCCTGCCGCTTTATTCCCGGGAACGCCTCATCCTATGTTTCGGCATGCTGGCTGATAAGGAGCGGGAAAAGGTCGTGGATATGCTGGTGCCTATGGCCGAGGAGGTTATCGTCACCCGCCCCAATTCTCCGCGGGCCGGAGATTGGACGTCCCTGGGGAGACTGGCTGAAAAGCACGGCTGTCCTGTTCAATGTATCGAAGATCCCAAAGAGGCGGTTATTTATGCCCTCAGCCGTGTGGGTGAAAAGGACATGCTTTGTGTTACAGGTTCCCTTTATATGCTTGCCGATGCCCGTCAAGCTTTAATTGAGGAGTTAAAGAAACGATAACCTTCTCTTAACATAACAAAAGCTAATAGTCCTGATAAAAGTCACTTTTTTTAAAACTGTTTCGAAAAACTTAACATTTTTTTTACACAAACCCCCTGAGATTTGATACAATACTCCCTGGAATGACATGAAATAGGTTTGCGTTTTCTAGGGAGCTGAAAAAAATACGTTGGGGGTTATTTCGCATGTTCGGTTTGTCACCTAAAGAAGATAAATTCTATCTGCTTTTCACCCAAAGTACCCAAGTCGTTTCCAAGACCTTAAAGAGACTCCAGGATATTATGCAGCAAGACTCTGTATCCTCGGAAGATGCAGCTCAAATGCATCGGTTTGAACATGAAGCGGACAATATAACCAATCAAATCATGGAACGTCTTAATTCTACGTTTATCACACCTTTGGATCGAGAAGACATCTATAAACTCGCTCAAGTACTGGATGATATCGTTGATTTCGCTGAAGGTACTGTGGAACGCATGCTTCTCTACCGAACCGGAAAACCGTCCCTTGGCGCCCAAGAACTTGTTCATTTAGTAGAACTGGCAACACAGCAAATCCAATCGGCTTTCTCTTGTTTAGGTAATATTCATTTCAAAAAGACCATTATTCTAGCTGCAGCCGAGGAGATTTATCATCTAGAAAGCGCGGGAGATAAACTTTATCGCCAGGAAGTAGCTCGACTTTTTGAATTTGAGAAGGATCCCATTGAAATTATTAAGTGGAAAGAGATTCTTGAGCATATTGAAACGACGTTAGATCATTGTGAATCTATTGCCGATCTCCTTAAAAGTGTGGTTCTCAAATATGACTAATATTGGCGTATTATTAGTAGTAGTTGTCTTTTTAGCCTTATGCTTTGACTACATTAATGGATTCCATGATACAGCAAATGCTATTGCCACCAGCGTATCGACTCGGGCTTTGAGTCCGAAACATGCGGTTGTTTTAGCGGCCGCATTTAATCTGCTGGGAGCATTGGTCAGCACGGGAGTGGCCCAAACGATTGCCAAGGATATTGTTTCGCCCAAGTTAACGACCCAAGAGGTCATTATTGCTGCCTTGCTCAGCGCTATTACCTGGAATCTTGTAACGTGGTATTTAGGAATTCCCAGCAGCTCTTCCCACGCTATTGTCGGAGGTGTTGCCGGTGCTGCTGCCGCCAAAGCCGGCTTTGCCGTTCTACACTGGGATGGCTTAGGCAAGATCCTGGCAGCCTTGGTCTTTTCACCGATTATTGGTATGATTTTAGGATTTATCATTATGAAAATCTTAAATATGGCCTTTGGTAAATTATCACCGTCACGTGTCAATCACGGGTTCAAGAAAATGCAGGTCCTTTCCGCAGGCTTGTTGGCCTTTAATCATGGCTCCAATGATGCCCAAAAGTCCATGGGGATTATTACTATGACGCTCATTGCCACCGGAATTCAGGCTCAGACGGTTCTGGCACCTCCTCTTTGGGTTAAACTGGCCTGTGCTCTGGCCATGTCTCTGGGGACGGCTGCCGGTGGCTGGAAAATTATTCATACTATGGGCGGGAAAATTTTTAAACTGGAACCCATTAACGGCTTTGCTGCTGATCTGAGCTCATCAATTGTCATCTGGACAGCGACTGTATTTCCAAGTCTTCACCTTCCGGTTTCGACGACCCATGTTGTCTCCGGTTCTATTATGGGAGTCGGCAGTGCTAAAAGGGTTTCGGCTGTGCGTTGGGGCGTTGCTCAACAAATGCTGATTGCTTGGATTGTGACAATTCCCACAACTTCATTGATAGCTGCCCTATATTATCTCGTTGTTTCGAGAATTATGTAGGAGTGAAATTAAAGGAATAGCCCCCGCTTGGAGAAGTGAGGGTTTTAGATGGGGATAAAGAAGCTGAAGGGGCTGCCGTAAACTGTTAAGCGTTTGCGGCAGCCTCTTTTTGAATTTAGGAGTCTATTTTTCAGTTTTCCTACATATCTTCCGGTAGAAGGGTTGTCCGGACCTTACGGGAGGAGTAGAAGGATGAATCAATTTCAGCGGCTGCGTATTCTCACGTTGGTGCTCTTGGGGATGATGGCCCTGGGGTTGCTGACGTGGGGAATTGGAAAAGCCTATTTGGAACTCGTAGATCATTCAGCAAAGGTAAGGATTCCTCAAATCACATCTGACGGTCAAGCGAAAAATCAAGCAGACACCTTGGTTCTGCCCAAAGCGACCTTTTGGACCTGTCAAATTGGTGTTTTTCAGAGTGAAGAAAATGCTCAGTCCTGCCTTAAGCAGCTGCAGGAGTTAGCGAATGATGGCGGCATTATCAGCAGGGACCCTTGGATTGTTGCCATCGGTTTAGGCCACACGGCAAAGGAGTTAAGCGGCGTCAAAGAAGCTCTTGCTGCTAAGGGTATTCCTGCTGTGATTAAACAAGTTGAACTCCAAGAGCGATCGTTTCGTGTTATGGGGAATGGTTCGCGTCTAACGATAGAACTTCTTGCCAATGTTAATGCTCTCTTGCAGGAAGGAATCAGTTCTCAACGTTTAGCTCAGGAACAGCAGATATGGAATAGTCTGGCTGGAGAGCATTCCCCTTCACAATTAGTTCAGCTTCATAATCTCTATAATTTGCTTCGGGCGAAGAATGACCCACAAGATCAGCAGCTTTTAGGATTGTCTCTATATTTTGCTGCCACGAGGATTATAAATGCATTTTCTGGGAAATAATAACTATAAGATATAAGCAAAATTATAAAATATAAGCCAACTATAAACTATAAGCTAAAAAATGCTAAAGGGAGAGTATCAAGGGCGATGATTAATAGTCAGAAGATTATAAAATGGAACTATTTGCGTTTTTAGTTAATAGTGATATAATTAACATAACTATAATTTTATTATTATTATTATCCGATTAAGTTAATTTGATTTAAATATCAGATGAGAAATGAGGGAACTTATTGAAAACGCTTAAAATCCCAGAGGCTACTATTATTCGACTTTCAGTTTACTCACGACATCTGACAGACGTCGATAGAAAAGGAATAATTACTACCTCATCAGGGGATATCGCGGAAGGAGTGGGCGTCAGCCCCGCACAAGTCAGGAAAGACCTAGCGTACTTCGGAGAGTTTGGAACAAGGGGTGTAGGATATAACGTCAAAGATCTTCGTCAGCATATTTTGAGAATTCTTGGGTTAAGTGTTGATTGGAGCGTTGCTTTGGTCGGTGCCGGGCACTTAGGTTTGGCCTTAAGTTCATACAAAGGCTTTCGCGAGCGGGGGTTCATCATTACCAGTATTTTTGATTCAGATCCTGATAAGATTGGAACCAAAATCGGTGACGTTGAAATCTTACCAATTGACCACATTGAAGAAGTTACGAGACAAAATCAAACTCAGATCGGTATTATTGCCGTACCTTCATCTGTCGCTCAGGAAATTGCGGATAAACTCATTAAGGCCGGTGTGCAAGCAATCTTAAATTTTGCACCTGTCGTCTTGAATGTTCCGCCTGAGATTGAACTGAGGAATGTCGATCTTGCTGTTAATCTCGAAGTACTTACTTTTAACGTCGGCGCTCAACGATTTTAGAGTCATGCAGCAGCAACTCAGCTGCTAACTAATGAGTTCGGTCAAATACCTTTTACATAGGCATAGACCGTTCTCTTTGTTGTTTCTTTTTCTTTTTTAAGCTTCAGCAGATTATTCACGAGAACGGTTTATGCAAATAAAAAAATAATAAACTAAACAATTAAATAATCATGCTTGTTTTTTTAATAAAATAATTATACATAATTAAGAGCAATGATTATAAAATTTCTGCTGTTGTTTCGCAATTAATTATTGTTATGGAGAATGCACTGTTGTACATTAAGGTGTTTGTGTCATATAATAGACAACAAGAAGTGTGTTAAGGGTTCCGCTGAATATGGTCTGGACCGAGCGACACAGGTTGGAAAATACCCAACTACACCGTGTGGGACAAAAGCCCCGTGGAAGTTCTTAGGAACGGCTGCGGGTTTTTTGATACCATTTGGTATACTTTTTGGATTGCGGAGGGGAAAAATGAATCAAAACGAAGCTAAACGAAAAATTACAATCTACGATACAACTTTAAGAGATGGAGCACAGGGAGAAGGGATTCATTTTTCGACACAAGACAAGCTGAGTTATGTCAAGCGGATCGAAGAAATGGGCAGTCTCTATGTTGAAGCAGGATGGCCGGGAGCTAATCCCAGAGATGATAATTTCTTTCAGCTTATTAAGGAACAAGAGGTTCCTATGACACATATAGCTGCCTTTGGAAGTACCTGCAAAGTGAATGAAGCGCCGGAAAACAGTGAGATTTTACTTAAGCTGGTGGCTTCCGGAGCTAAAACGATTACTATTTTCGGAAAATCATGGGATCTGCATGTGCGAGATGTTTTGCGGACGAGCTTGGAGGAAAATCTGCGCCTGATCCGTGAATCTGTTTCCTTCTTAGTCAAACAAGGCCATGACGTCTTTTTTGATGCTGAACATTTTTTTGATGGGTTTAAGGAAAACCCGGACTATGCTCTGAAGTGTATTGAGATGGCTCTTCAAGCCGGAGCTTCCATAGCTGTCTTATGTGATACGAATGGCGGTTCTTTGCCGAAGGACATTGCCTTGGGAGTAGAAATGGTGAGACGTGAATTTGCTCCTCAAGAGTTAGGAATTCATGTTCATAATGACAGCGGCTTGGCAGTGGCTAACTCTCTGGTAGCCGTAGAGGCAGGAGTAACCCAGGTCCAGGGAACTTGGAACGGATATGGTGAACGCTGCGGAAATGCCAATTTAAGTACTTTAGTTCCTTTATTGCAAGTTAAGGGAAACTATGACGTCCTTTCGGACTCCGCCCTGCACAAGATTACTCCTTTTTCTCGCTTTGCCGCGGAGCTTTCCAATGCGCCCTTTGATGAGAAACAGCCCTACGTAGGCCGCAGTGCCTTTGCTCATAAAGCCGGAATGCATGTTGATGCGATTCTCAAGAATCATCGGACTTTTGAACACATGGACCCGGGCGAGGTAGGGAATGAACGGAGAATATTGATTTCTGACCAAGCGGGAAAAGCAAATATTTTCGAACGGCTTCGCCGTTTTGATCCGGATATTGTTAAAGAAGATCCCTTGGTGGAGAAGGCAATGCTCGAAATTAAGGATATGGAGAACAATGGGTTCCAGTTCGAGGCCGCTGAGGGCAGTCTTGATTTGCTGCTGGTCCGCACCTTAAATCGTTTTACGTCTCCCTTTGAAGTTTTAGATTATCATGTCTGGAGTGATCCGTTGCGCGGTGAGCTTGATTCGGTGGCCGTTGTGAAGGTTAAAGTCGGGGAACAGACCGTGCAAATTGCCGCCGAAGGCAACGGTCCTGTGAATGCATTGGATTCGGCGCTGCGTCAGGCTCTGGCAAGTTTCTTTCCGATTTTGGCGGAGAGTGAACTGGTGGATTATAAGGTTAGGGTCTTGGATGGTTCGCGAGGGACTGAGGCTATTGTTCGGGTTATTATTGATACGCGTTTGGGGCACGAGGTTTGGGGGACGATTGGGGTTTCCAATAATATTCTGAAAGCCAGTGCGCAGGCTTTGCTTGATGCGATTAATTGGACGATTTGGAAGTTTGATGAGGGGGCGCGCCGGGGGCGGGTTTAGGCGCTTATTGGGGTCATTTTATTCTGCCGAGGGTCGCATTATACTTGTTCGGCCATGCGGTCGTCGCGCCAAACTAGGGCTTTAAATTCTGATGCAAGCGGGCAGGGTACCCGGCCAAAGCGACATCCCTGTCGCATGGCCGGCGGGAAACGTCCTGTTTCCCGCCCCACTGATGAAAGAGAATTTAAAGCCGAGTTTGGCTGCGGCTCCCGCAGAGGCTTCACGCCGTATAATTGCGACCCTCTTGGCTTATTAAGAAGAGGGACGTTTGGTGGGTGTCCCTTTGGAGTTTGTGTTTGCATGTTTCTCAAGGTGAGGGTCGCATTATACTTGTTCAGCCATGCGGTCGTCGCGCCAAACTAGGGCTTTAAATTCTGATGCAAGCGGGTGGGGTGCCCGGCCTATGCGACATCCCTGTCGCAAGGCCGGCGGGAAACGTCCTGTTTCCCGCCCCACTGATGAAAGAGAATTTAAAGCCGAGTTTGGCTGCGGCTCCCGCAGAAGGCTTCACGCCGTATAATTGCGACCCTCTTGGCTTTGCTATTAACATTTCGTTAATGGTATATGGGCTGGACAGGTTGAATCGTATCATTTCCCGCCCCTATGATTTGCTCAGTTGTTTGTTCTGTTGATTGTAAGTAATTATTTTTAGGGGGAGCGTCAAACAAAGAATCATCGCCCGCTTTAGCCGCTGTTAATACTGTTGCTAAACCAAATAATGCATGAGATACCAGATACGAAAGATTACTATTAGCATCCTTTGGCTTAACTTTGTTATGAGCAAGGCCGCTAAGTGTAGCTGTTATCACCGACCCAAACGTAACTCCTAAAAAAATACCTTTGGCAACTAATTTGTCTCGACCATAAGTAGTTAACAGTTTAACGGCTGAAATTCCGCCGACCATACATAAGCCTATAGTCATTAATGTTCCGAGAAGTTGTCCTTGCCATTTTTCTGCTTGTCTACGAGAAGATACCCACACGCCAGCAGCTGTCGTTGCAAATGACCGTTGTGAAATTTTCGCTTTTGACGAGATATTATCAGTTACCATTAATGCTATTAAACCAACGATACCAGATAACATTCCAAGAAGAATTCTATCGTTTATTTTTTTCAATCTTATCACACTCCTTTTAGTTAGAGTTTCCAAGTTGGAAAATACGATACTGGAAATTTGTATTGAGTATTCGTCAAACAGCTATTTCCATAATCATTTCCCGGCTCCAAACGATTATCTAATCCTTAATTTATCATTTGTCTAGGGGTATTGGTCGTACAGGAATGTAATACGAGGTGTTTTAAATAATATGAGTCAAATAAAGTTTTCCAAGATAGAAACGAAAAGGTTAGAATTAAGGAAGTTTAAAGAAACTGATGCTGAGGTTTTTTTTCAGTATAGGACTAATCCCAAAGTTGCGCTATATCAAAGTGAATTATGGGTAGATTTCACAATTGAACAAGCGGTGGAATTCGTTAGAGAACAAAGTGATTTTGAACTTGGTATACCGGATAGTTGGTTTCAAATTGCAATTGAATTAAAGGATACAAGAAGTCTGGTAGGAGATTTAGCCATACATACATTACCGCAGGACGTGAATCAAGTAGAAATCGGATTTACATTAGGCCCAGAATATCAAAACAAAGGGTTCGGAATAGAGGCAGTCAGGAGCCTTTTGGGGTTTATATTTGACGCATGGAATAGGCATAGGGTCATTGCTATAACTGATGTGAGAAATAAGCGTTCCGTTAAATTGCTCGAAAAGATTGGAATGAGAAAAGAAGGCCATTTCATTAAAAATGCATGGAATAAAGGCGAATACACCGATGAATACTTATTTGCCCTTCTAAAAGAGGAATGGAAATAGTCGCAATTATTCTTCTTTGGGGCTGATGCTTTTGAATACTTCTGTATTTTCTTTCTAGGTTCACTGATAAGTCCCGCAAAATTGTTTATACTTTGTATAAACATATTTAAAGGGAAAAGGTGATACTATGGAAGCAATGGCACGGAAATGGGGAAATAGCATCGGCATAAGGATTCCGGCCTCAATGGCTAGTACAATAAAAATTAATGACAGGACTCCAATTGATATTGAACTTGATGGAGAAAAGATTATAATTACCAGAAAAAAATTCAACTTAGAAGACTTACTGGCCCGAATTCCTGACGAATATGAGGCGGAAGAGATTGATTGGGGAGATCCGGTGGGAGGAGAGATATGGTAAGGCAGTACGCACCGGAACGTGGTGATATAGTTTGGATTCAGTTAAATCCGCAGGCCGGTCATGAGCAGCAAGGAGCTGGGCCGGCCTTGGTTTTGTCTTTTAAGGAATATAATAGTAAGACTGGGATGGGAATTTTTTGTCTGATCACAAGCCGGGTGAAGGGATTCCCATTTGAAGTTAAACTCCCGGAGGATTTGGAGGTCAAAGGTGTTGTTTTGGCTGATCAGATTAAATCCCTGGACTGGAGAAGCAGAAACGTGAGCTTTATATGCAAAGTGCCGGAAGAAACGATTGAAGAGGTTATTCTTAAACTAGAGGCTATCATAACAAGGTGAGTTTGGGGTATTTGAATAGCACCGATAAACTCAAGCCCAATAGAGCTTGAGTTTATTATGTTATATAATGAGAGTTTAGCGAATCAATTAAAATAGAATTTAAAAGTGTCAGAATAAGAGAGAGGAATTTGGCCCAAAACATGAAAACGGGTTGCCATGAACCTGCCAAAATGTTTGTTATCGGACCAAGAACGATATTTATCCTGGTTAGGTGAAGGCATATAAAGCAAAAATTCCAGAAAGGCCTATTGACTATCCTTTGCAATGGAGGGTTTATACTGCTTACGAGGAGGTGAGGTCATTTATAAAATCGGTGAGTTTTCAAAAATTACAAATTTAACGGTTAAGACCTTGAGGTATTACGATGAACAGAATATCTTGAAGCCGTCTTACCGTGCAGAAAACGCTTATCGTTATTATGATAACAATGATTTTGAAAGAGCAAAGGTTGTTATTTTATTGCGTAATTTAGATTTTTCTATTTCGGAAATCAGAGATATCATTGCTAATTGTGATAGTCAGGATGATTTATCATATTATTTAGCTGAGAAGCAAGAAATGATTGCCGAACAGATCAATAAAGGAAAAGAACTGATTAATAAAATTGACCTTTACCTTCAGCCGAAAAAGATGGAGGTAGGTAGTATGAACTACAAAATTGAGTTAAAGGAATTCCAGGCACTGACAGTTGCAGCTATTCGATTTAAAGGAAAGTATAGCGATGTTGGTAAATATATTGGCATGATCTATCAAGAAGCTAAAGGAAAAGCTTCCGGAGACCCGTTTTGCTGCTATTACGATGACGAATTTAAGGAAGAGGCTGATATTGAACTTTGTGTTCCTACTAAAGGGATGGTGGCAGGAAAGAAGATTGTTGCAAAACAGTTGCCTAAAATACGAGCAATTAGCACTATGCATGTTGGAACTTATGAAACCTTGAATTTAGCTTACAAAGCTGTGTTGGATTACGCAAGAGAACACAGCCTTACGAGTATACTGCCTTCGAGAGAAATTTATCACAAAGGGCCAGGACTGGTTTTCAAAGGAAATCCCAATAAGTACGTTACGGAAATTGTGATTCCCATTGAACAGGAGGGTTAAACTATGGCTGATAAATTCGATTTCAAAAAAGAATATAAGGATTTGTATATGCCCAAACAAAAGCCTGTCCTAATTGACGTTCCAGTGATGAATTTTATTATGGTTGATGGTACGGGAGACCCGAATACTTCTGAAGAATATCAGGAAGCCTTGGAAATTCTTTATGGTTTAAGCTTCACCATTAAGATGAGTAAGATGAGCGGAAAGCAGCCTGCAGGATATTTTGAATATGTTGTACCGCCTTTGGAGGGACTTTGGTGGTTTCAGGACGATAGTTTTGATAGTACACAGTTAATAGATAAATCTAAATTTCAATGGACATCTATGATTCGTCAACCTGAATTTGTTACCGAAGAAGTTTTTGACTGGGCTGTTAGCGTGTTGAAACAGAAAAAGCCTAAGATTGATCCAACAAAGGCTCGTTTGGAATCTATGACGGAGGGACTCTGTGTACAAATGATGCATAACGGCCCCTATGATAGCGAACCGGTTACTCTTGGGCAAATGGAACAATTCCTTTTGGATAATGGATATAGATGTGCAATCTCCGATATACTCCCTTCCGGTCAAATTAGACGTCATCATGAAATCTATCTAAGTGACCCGCGAAAGACGACACCCGAAAAGTTGAAAACAGTATTAAGGCACCCAGTCAGAAAAATCTAGATTTATAGTTAATCAATATTAGAATTTCCATTCTTTTAAACTCGTGCGACAAGAAGTCCCTCACCTCTATGCGTTAGCGTAGGTGGTTGAGTATGTCACTGGAAGCTCTTTTCATAACCATTTTGATTATCGTGCAGTAAGAAGACTCCCATCCTCTATATAATGGAGCGCCTATAAGAAAGCTCGGATGAAGCGAAGCCCTACAGGATGTTGCTAGTTCAACGCCAGCCATGACTAAGGATGAGATTATAATTAGTATGAAAAACGCATAAATATAGTAAAAACTTACATAAAAGTGGTAAAAGCCGATATATTAATGGTAAATATTTCTTGTATAATACACTAGGAGCGAATAAAATTATGGCAAAGAGAGAACGGTATTTTTGGAAAAGAAGGAGGATGAAGAGGTTGGCAAACGTAAAAGCAGGAGCTGTCCAGGCAACTAGAGATCGGAAATTGCCCGAAAAATTAGGGATTTATGCTGAGTCTCTTTTACTATCGATGGATCGAAAAAAAGCTAATCGTATTCATAAGGCAAGGAGAGAGGCGGGAGAAGGAAAGACAGTTTCATTGCGCAGCCTCTAGGAAAATATGTACGATATCCAGGTTACAAGGGATGCTGAAAAGTATTTGAGATCCATCCCAAAGAAAATGAGAGAACGATTTAAAAGTCAATTGTTATTGCTCGAAAATTCCCCGAGAGAACAAGGTGAAGCCTTGGAGGGTGAATTTAACGGTCTGTATCGTATGAAGCTATTATAATAATGGGGTTCACTATCGAGCAATTTATGAAGTAAATGATGCCGTCGTTAAAGTTTTAGTTCTTCTCATTGATAAGAGAGAACATATTTACGAAAGAGCTAGACATAAAGCTTTTGCAAGAGCGTAAAAGAAGGGCGTTTAGGCTCTTCTTTTTAATTCTGACTAATTTGAATTACTATTAAATAAACTTCTTTCCACCCAAAACACCTTCAGAATCAATACCGTATAATTGCGCCCCGCTTGGCTAATAAGTAAAGGGAAGATTTTTTCGTTCTTTAACAGCTTGTTAGTTTTCCGTCGACAACCTTTTAGAATAGTTGTATAATGTATACAAAATACATTATGCTTACTTCGCTAAGGATTGGAGAGGTCATAGTATGCGTCAAGAAAAAGATTTAATAGGTGTTCATGATGTTCCGGATGATGTTTATTATGGGATTCAAACATTAAGAGCAACTGAAAATTTCCCCATTACGGGGTATCATCCTCATCGAGAATTGATTCGTGCTTTGGGCATGGTTAAAGGGGCGGCGGCTGAGGCTAATATGTTTGTTGGTTCTCTAAGTCCTGCCATAGGCAAAGTGATTGTTGAAGCTTCGAAGGAGCTTATTGACGGGAAGTTTGATGATCAGTTTGTTGTTGATGTGATTCAAGGGGGGGCCGGGACTTCTATAAATATGAACGCCAATGAAGTTATTGCCAATCGGGCGATAGAGCTTCTTGACGGTAAAAAGGGAGAGTACTTTAAAGTTCATCCCAATGTGCATGTTAACATGGCGCAAAGTACCAACGATGTTTTTCCTACAGCAATTCGGATTGCCAGTCTGAATGTGGCTACGGATTTGCTGAAGGCTTTGGATGAATTGCGCCAATCCCTGGAGAAGAAAGCTCAGGAATTTGACGGGATCATTAAAATGGGCAGAACTCATTTGCAGGATGCTGTGCCGATTCGTCTTGGTCAGGAGTTTTCAGCTTATGCTCATATGATGGGCCGCGATCTTCAGCGGATAAAGCAGGCGATGAAATCTCTTGAAGTGATTAATATGGGTGCTACTGCGGTAGGCACAGGTTTGAATGCGGACCCCAGGTATATTGAGAAGGTTACGGAACGTATTGTGGAATGGACAAACCTGCCAATGCGTATGGCCGATGATTTGGTTGATGCCACTCAGAACACGGATGCCTTTATGGAGGTTTCGGGAGCTCTGAAAACTTTGGCCGTCAATCTTTCTAAAGTGGCGAATGACTTGCGGTTGATGGCCTCAGGGCCGAGAACCGGTTTGAATGAGATTAATCTGCCCCCGATGCAGCCAGGGTCTTCGATCATGCCTGGGAAGGTAAACCCGGTAATGGCAGAAGTGGTTAACCAAGTTGCTTTTCAGGTTCAGGGGAATGATTTTACGATTGCCTTAGCTTGTGGAGCCGGTCAGCTTGAGCTGAATGTTATGGAGCCTGTCGTTGTGTTTAATTTGCTGCAATCCTTAGACATCTTGCGCAATGTGATGCGTGTTTTCCGTCAACGATGTGTGGAGGGGATTACGGCAAATGTCGAACGCTGCAGCTACATGGTGGAAAATAGTGTGGGAATTGTTACCGCGATTAACCCGCATGTAGGCTATGAAGTAGCTTCCGGTGTGGCCAAGGAAGCGATCATGAGCGGCAGACCAGTTCGGGATATTGTGCTGGAAAAGGGAGTTTTGACTTCTGAAGAGCTTGATATAATTTTACATCCTTATGAAATGACGAAACCCGGCATTGCGGGGGCGGAGTTGTTGGAGAGGAAATAGAGCGAGAATCGCGTCACACTTGTTCAGCCATGCGATCGCCGCGCCAAACTAGGGCTTTAAATCCTTGATGCAAGCGGGCAGGGTGCCCGGCCTATGCGACATCCTTGTCGCAAGGCCGGCGGGAAACGTCCTGTTTCCCGCCCTGCTGAAGAAAGGGAATTTAAAGCTGAGTTTGGCTGCGACTCGCGCAGAGGCTTCACGCGTTGTGATGCGAATCCTTAGCAAAAGATAGGCTATATGGACTATTTACACCTTCTATGCTATATTCTACAGTTGATGTAAGAATTTTGTTTAGGAGGAATCTTATTTGTCGGATAAACCATTACCTTGGCATAAAATGAATGCCGGAAAACAAAATAAAATTATCATCGGGGTGTGTGTCCTAATTGCATTGTGTGTCATAGGTGTTTCATACCTTTTGTTTCACTGATCAACAAGCTGTGGGTTAAGAAAGAACAATTGGAATTCGAAAGAAACAAGGGACGGTTCTTTACTGTATGAACTTAATTTTCATGCCGTAAAGAACCGTTCTTCATTTACTGATCAAAGTTTAGGTTTTGGTGGTTCCCCTTTACGTACATGCACGGGACATCATTTTGGTTGGAGACATCGTCATTGGTAAGCTTCAAGAGCCTGGAAAGGCTCTTTTCTATTTGAGGTATTTGAGGTGAAGCAGCCGATTACGGCTGCTTCAGTTAGCTGTTAATGAGTTTCTCCTTTAGACGTTCCTGTAGTTCTTGAGAGAAATTCACCCCGGCTTCATCTCCCAAGACTTTGAGGTACTTTGGCACAGAAACGTTGATTCGCATTGTTGTCATGTCATTTGCCTTGCGGTATTTGTCAAAGTCAATATCTACCCAGGTAACCATTTCATTAGGTTCATGTTCCGGCTCAACGCTGGAGGGTTCCGGAATTTTTTTGCCATCGTCTTGTTCAGTAATTCCCCAAAGTCCTATTGCATCACGAGCCATATAGATGGCTTCAGCAATATCCTTTCCCTGAGTGTTGATATCTAGATCTGGGACGGTTACAACGTAACCGATCTTTGCGGGAGTCAGAATAATCGGATATGCCATAATCATTTTATGCACTCCTTTTTTAGTAGTATCGAGGTTTATTTTAGCCCCCGTCGCTTAATAATCTTTTTTACTAATATATCATCAATTTCCGATTGTCTTGAGATCGGTTCATTATCCAAGCCGTTGGTGAAGATTGTATGGTCATGACCTTCTCTTTTGAAGTACCAGCCATTTTTCTCCAGAAGTTTAATCAAATTCTTTCTTTTCATCGCCTCACCTCTTGACTATATTATACACATTAAGTGTGTATATTCCAAGGGAGATGTTATATTATGGAAGTTAATTCGAAGATATTCTATTATAAAGATATAGGACGGTTTAAGAGTTGGAAACCCCTATCCAAAGTAAGGCATAAAGATTAAGAGGTTTTGAGGTGAACGATTGTATGGAGAATGATTTTTATTTCTTCAAAGGTGTTCTTTTTAGGCTTCAGGCAAGGGGTTGAACTTGCTTAGTCAGGGGGAAGATGCTAAACTTAGTGAGAAGTCATAGTTTAGGGATTTGTAGATAAAAAGACTGAATTTCTGAGATGGAAGGGGAAAAAACTATGGCGGTTGGGCGTAATTCTTCGGGGACAGGAAGAATGATATTGCTCATTTTGATAGGTGCTGCCCTGGGAACTCTAGTCGGCTTCGGCTTGGATAAATATGGCATTTTTGCGCCGTTTTTAAAGCCGGCCGTCATTGATTTTCCATCACATACTTACTTCGATTTCTTTTTTCTCTCTCTTTCTTTTGGTTTTCGTTTGAGTATTACCAGTGCTACCTTGATTGGTGCCCTGGGCGGATATATGTTATCAAGGAAGTGGTAAGGTGCTTGTACTTGCATCGACATCTCCCCGCAGAGCAATGCTGCTTCACGAGGCCGGCTTCTTATTTGAAACAGTTAAATCTACTGTTTCGGAAACGCTGCCTGTTGGAATGTTACCGAAGCCCGGGGTTAGAGAATTGGCAGAACGCAAAGCAAGAGCAGGTCTCAAGCAGTGGCTGGAACTTGGGGGAGACTCCTTGGATGTTGTGTTAGGTGCAGATACTATGGTTGTGTTAGATACTCGAATCTTGGGGAAACCGGCGAATCCGCAGGAAGCAGAAGAAATGCTGCACGACTTAAGCGGCCGCAAACACGCAGTGCTGACTGGTGTGGCTTTGCTCAATGGTTTGGGAAAATTAAAAATTGAGGTGATTGAAACCTCTGTGGTTTTTCGCCCGATTTCCACTGAGGAAATTAAAGATTATGTCAGCAGTGGGGAACCGATGGATAAAGCGGGTGCTTATGGAATTCAGGGGGGAGCTAAAAAGTTTGTCACAGCCGTCGAGGGATCGCTGACAAACGTTATTGGTCTTCCCATGGAATATCTAACGGAACAGTTGAAGGCGTGGGGGATTGAGCAGACAAATATCGCTTCACGCGGGGTGAATCATGGAGTATCGGCGTCTGAAAGATTTACCTGAGGAATTATTGCCTCGGGAAAGACTTTGCTTACTGGGACCTGAGGTGTTGTCCAATAGTGAAATTTTGGCAATCCTCTTGCGCACCGGTATTAAGGGGGAAAACGTTTTAACTCTGGCGGAGCGTATCTTAGCCGGGGTTGGCGGTCTTTCGGGGTTAGGAAAGCTTACCGTTCACGAATTAGCTCAAATTCACGGTTTAGGCAAGGCGAAGTCCGCTGAGCTGAAAGCTGCCCTTGAATTGGGACGCCGTTCGGTTTCTGTGGACCCAATGTCAAGGCCTACCGTCAATTCACCGCAGGATGTGGCCCATATTGTTATGGAAGAGATGCGCTATCTCGACAGGGAACATTTCCGAGTCGTCTCTCTTTCGACGAAAAATCATGTCTTGGGGATCAGTCCCGTTTCTATTGGTTCGCTGAATTCATCGTTGGTTCATCCGCGGGAATGTTTTAAAGAGGCTATTCGCAGAAATTCCAATGCCATTATTTTATTACATAATCATCCCAGCGGCGACCCAACACCTAGTAAGGAAGATATAGACGTTACCCGCCGTCTGGCCGACGGGGGAAAGATACTAGGGATTGAAGTTCTTGATCACGTAATTATTGGTGATAACCGTTATGTTAGTTTGAAAGAACGGGGAATCCTATAAAAGAACATCAGTGAAATCGTTCAGTTAAAGCTGAACATCGGGGCTTCAGATACAATAATGTCCAGTGGACATTATTGCCGAGCCGCCTTTCCCAATAGGAATACTTAGCGGCGAAGGAGGACCCACCCCCACTTATAGAAGTTGGGGGTCTTAAAAACTGGATAAATGAGACAAGCGAAATATACTCATAATTAATTAGCAATCAATTCTTAGGTTCGAAGAGAAGATTTGGTAGTTTAAGGGTTTAACGGGTATA
Source organism: Desulfosporosinus sp. FKA (assembly GCF_002196785.1). Taxonomy (NCBI): domain Bacteria; kingdom Bacillati; phylum Bacillota; class Clostridia; order Eubacteriales; family Desulfitobacteriaceae; genus Desulfosporosinus; species Desulfosporosinus sp. FKA. The sequence continues at coordinate 118,403 of NZ_NAHZ01000031.1, forward strand.
CTGTTTGTATATAGAGAGTGACTGGAAGGAGTTTTTAGAAACCATGTTTAGTATTTTCAGCCGGGATTTAGGGATTGACCTTGGGACAGCGAACTCATTAGTTCATTTAAAGGGAAAAGGGATTGTTGTACGTGAGCCTTCTGTTGTTGCGATGGATATTATGACGAAGACCCCGATGGCTGTAGGAGACAAGGCTAAAGAAATGATTGGCCGTACTCCCAGCAATATTGTTGCTATTCGTCCTCTTAAAGATGGGGTTATTTCGGATTTTAATATAACTCAGAAGATGCTGAAATACTTTATTAGCCGGGCACTTGGCACAGATCATCCGTTTATTCGTCCCAGGGTGGTAATCTGTGTGCCTTCCGGTGTAACTCCTGTTGAGGAACGGGCGGTTAAAGAAGCAGCTATGGCCGCCGGAGCGAAAGATCCAATGATTTTGGAAGAACCTATGGCAGCGGCTATTGGTGCCGGACTTCCCGTGAGTGAACCTACAGGCAACATGATTGTTGATATCGGTGGAGGAACGACGGAAGTTGCCGTCATTTCTTTGGGAGGTATTGTCACCAGCCGTTCCATTCGCGTTGCAGGCGATGAAATGGATGATGCAATTATTGCCCATATTAAGAGACGATACAATTTGACGGTAGGTTATCGGACTGCTGAATCATTAAAATTTGAAATTGGCTATGCCTACATGTCTGAACCGGGAAATTTCACCGTGCGCGGGCGTGACCTGTTGACCGGACTTCCCAAAACCATTGACGTTTCGGCGGAAGAAATCCAGGATGCGCTGCAGGAACCTGTCATGGCTATTGTCGATGCAGTGAAGTCGTGTTTAGAAAAAACTCCGCCGGAATTATCATCGGACATTATGGATCGTGGGATTATGATGGCGGGAGGAGGCTCATTGCTGCGCAATCTCGATCGGTTGATTTCAGATGAAACAGGAATTGCGGTGCACTTGGCGGAGGACCCTCTGTCCTGTGTTGTCCACGGGACAGGGCATGTCCTGGAACACTCTGATGTTCTGCGTAAAATAGCTGCCTCGCAAAAAAGCTAGGGATAGCGGGGAGGAATCTTGGTGGGGAAGAGAGTTAATGTAACGGGAATTGCGGTTCTCGTTTTCTTTCTGTTGCTAGGGGTATTGATCAGTATTCGCTTGACAGGTCTTGGCAGCCGGTTTCCCAACCCTGTTGGGGGAGCTATGCAGCGAGTGCTGAGTGTTGTAGAGAAACCAATGCTTCAGTTAGGAAACGGAGTTCGAGATAATACCAAAGCCTTATGGAATTTTAGAAATGTAGAACTGGAAAACCAACAATTACAAAAAAAAGTCGATCAGTTAACCGGCGATAACCTTAAACTTAAGCAGCAAGTTTTAGCCGGATTAAGGTACAATGAGCTTGATCAGGGGATCTTTCGCAGTCCGACGCTTGACAAGTATACCAAAGTCGGGGCTTCGATCATCAATCGTAATCCGACGACTTGGTACCGGACACTGACTGTCAATCGGGGAAGTCAGGACGGGGTTCAGGTTAATGATCCTGTGATCGGAGACTTGGGGCTTGTGGGTAAGGTGGTGACTGTTTCGCCAACGACGTCCGAAGTTTTGATGATTCTTGATGGTGAAGGAGAAGTGAGCGCTGTTGTCCGCGGCAGCACCGGCAGCGGTACTTTCGGCATTGTCCAAGGGACGTATAAACGAGGCTCGCGTCTGACCCCTGAGGGAAATCTTGAAATGCTCTTTCGTCGGGCCGACAATGTTAATGTCGGAAATTTGGTCTTGACTTCAGGCCAAGGCGGAGTATATCCTCAAGATGTTCCTATCGGGAAAGTCAAGCAAATCGAACTTGATCCTTCAGGACTTCTCAAAACTGCCTATATTCAGCCTTTGGTTGATTTTGACTCCTTAGAAGAGGTGTATATAGTTAAAGTGGTGGGGGCGAAATAATGCGCTACATCCTAATTGCTTTAATGTTTTTCCTTAGCCTGATCCTGCCGGGAACCCTCTTTCATTTCTGGGCCTGGTCGGGTATTAAACCGGATCTTCTAATCTTGTTAACCATCTATATGGCCATGCACCACAGGCGTCTTTCGAGCGTCCTTTGGGGTTTCGGGGCAGGCTTATTGGAAGATTTTTACTTAGGCCGGTATATAGGAATGTACACCCTCACGTTATTAATTGTGGCCTTCTTAAGTAACTGGCTGACAGAACGTTGGTATCGTGACAACTTTCTGTTAACCACCTTCATGGTTTTTATTGTTACGGTCGTCGGCCAAATCTGTGTTGCCTTTTTAGGACTTGGAGCGGGGCTGCAATGGTCTCTGGGGGATGTTGTCCAATTAATCTTGGGTGTTGCCTTATATAACGCTGTTCTGGTTCCTGTAACCTATCCTTTGATTCATCGGTCCTTTTTACACGGCTGGCTGCGCTATCGCCCTAGATATGATAGATAGTGAGAGTAAATTGGAGGAGTTATTGAGATGGATGATAAAGAACGAAAGCCATATACGCATCGTTTTTGGGGACTCTCCACAGTGGTTTTGCTCGTATTTCTAATTTTAGGCTTTAACCTGTGGCGCTTGCAGATTGCTGAAGGATCTTATTATTCGGAAATGGCCAAGGGCAACGTGATGCAGGTCGTGAAAATTCCAACAACTCGCGGGGATATTGTCGATAAGAACAATAAACTTCTTGCTACCAGTGTGCCGGAATTTGTTCTAACCCTGGACTGGCTCGATTTGCAGCAGTCGAAGACAACAAACTGGAAGGACGTTGTCAAACGTTTAGCGGGCTTTATTAAACCTTATTGGCCTAACCCTAATGAGAGCGTTGATAACATTGATGTGGATATTTTAGTCAACGTTCAAAACCATCAATGGGAACGTTACCGTCCTGTGACCATTATGCAGAATGTGCCACAGGAACTTCAAGCTATCGTCGCTGAACATCAGGATGAGCTTCCCGGTGTCAGTGTCGACGCTATACCTATTCGCTCTTACCCTCAGCATACCTTGGCAGGCCAGATTCTTGGCTATGTGCGGGAGATTGGTCCTAATGAGATAGACCAGTTCAATCAAAATCCCGATGCGAAAAAGGCCGGATTCACCTATTCTCAAGGAGATTTAGTCGGTAAGGACGGCGTCGAGAAATCCTATGATTTTTGGCTGCGCGGCAAGGAAGGCGTTCAGCAAGTAGAAGTTGACAATAATGCCCGTCCTCTGTCTAAAAAAGTGGTTCAGCCTCCCGAGCCGGGAAAGACGGTTCAGTTAACAATTGATGCCGATTTGCAAAAAACGGTTGAAGACAGCCTCGATCAGGTTATCGCCAATGTTCAGAAGACAACGAATCCTAACGCCAAGTCGGGTGCAGCAGTCGTTATTGATGTCAATACCGGCAAGATTCTGGCTATGGCCTCCCGCCCGAGTATGGACCCAAATGATTTAATTGGAAATATTTCCCAGGCCGTATCGGATAAATACTTTACCAATAAAGATGCACCTGCCGCTTCCCTGGACCGTGCCATTGCCGGTCTTTACCCGCCTGGTTCCACGTTTAAAATGATCACAGCCATGTCTGCCTTACAGCTGAAAGTGACGAACCCGCAGGAACAGATCAGTGATGTCCTTTCATCCTTAGGAAATATTGTGGCGCAGCGTCAGGGCTTTGTTGAATGGGGTGGAAATAACTTTGGCCTTGTAAACCTCTATCGGGCTATCGCTTTATCGTCAGACATTTATTTTGAGGTCATAGGAAGGCGGGTATTTGACGCAAATCCGGAATTTATTGGTCAGATCGCCCATGAATTTGGCTTAGGTACGTACAGCGGTGTCGATTTGCCCGGAGAAGCGAAGGGACTTGTACCGTCGGCAGCCTGGAAGAAAGCCAATAATCAGCCTAAATATGATAAAGAGAGGGATCAGAAACTCGCTGACATTAGCAGCAAATATGATGCAAAAATTGCCCAGGCGAAAGATACTCAGACTAAGCAAAAACTCCAGGCTCAGGAAGATCAGGAGAAAAAACAGGTTCAGGTTTGGTATCAGCAAATGATTAGTCAGAATGTCAATTGGCAAGCTTATGACAGCTATAACAACGCTATCGGGCAAGGGTATAATGATTATACGCCTCTCCAACTGGCAGATTATGTGGCAACCATAGTGAATGGCGGAAAACACTATCAGCCCTATATCGTTAATAAAATTACAGATCCCATCACGGGAAAGGTCGTCAAACAAAATGAACCGAAAGTTATCAATACAGTGTCCATTTCGCCTAATGTTTTAGATACGGTTAAGCAAGCCATGCAGGCTACGACAAAAGGGGAAGGAACAGCATCCTTTCTATTCTCCGATCTTCCGGAATTCTCGGGGGGTGCCAAAACGGGTACCGCGCAAATCGGGTCGAAAGATACAATTTCGGGTGAGCTCTATAACGGAGAGTTTGTGGCCTTTGCTCCTTATGATCATCCTCAAATTGCCTTTGCCGGTGTCGTTGAATATGGCAGTCACGGCGGGGATACCGCAGGATACGTCGCTAGAGCGGCATTTATGAAGTATTTTGGTTGGAAATCCACGAATGGGGGCTAAAAAACGAGGAAATTTCTCCTCGTTTTTTTTAAAGAAGAAAAGGGAATTGGGACAGGCTTGTAGAATTTATAGAAGGCATCGATTATGAGAAGCAATGGAGGATTGTGCAGGTTGACACGGACAGAACATGTTGCCCTGAAGGGCACCCGCGAAGGATTAGTGCTATACTTTGATCCCCTCGCGGATTTCGGATTGTTGCTAACGGAACTCAACAAGCTCCTGAAGGATTCAGTTCAATTCCTGCAAGGTGCGACAGTTCGGTGTTTTGCTGGAGACAAAGAATACTCAGAGGATGAACATGACCAGCTAACAAATCTTTTACAAGAGCATCAGTTGGAACTTGGGGGATGGTTAACGACTGAGGAAGTGTACGTGCCAGGAAAAGTTCAATCCCAGGCAATCGAGAAAGAAACGCGACTTGGAGATGAAGGAATGGTGGAAGGACACTGCCTCTTCGTAGAGCGCAATTTGCGTAACGGCAATAGTGTGCAATATGAGGGTCATGTAGTTGTACTGGGTGATGTCAATCCTGGTGCTGAGATTATTGCAACGGGGAACATTGTTGTTTTAGGATCCTTGCGCGGTGTTGCTCATGCAGGAGCAACCGGCGAACGGAATGCCTCAGTAAGCGCCTATCATCTTGCTCCTACGCAGCTAAGAATCGCAGATTTAGTTACCAGAGCGCCGGATGAGGAATCAGAAGAACGTGGACCGGAAATTGCCAGAATCAAAGATGACCGCTTGATTGTAGAAGCAGCCGGTTTAATTGGTTATCGCGGCAAGGGTCGTTGAGAAGAATAAAGAACTATGCGGAAAGGTAGGTCAAACTATGGGAGAGGTAATCGTCGTAACTTCCGGTAAAGGGGGCGTAGGCAAGACCACAACATCGGCAAATATCGGGACTGGACTTGCGCAGGCAGGTTTTAGCGTCGTTTTAGTTGATACAGATATCGGTTTACGTAATCTTGATGTAGTGATGGGACTGGAGAACCGAATTGTCTATGATCTTGTGGATGTGACGAGCGAAAATTGCCGTTTAAAGCAAGCGCTCATTAAAGATAAACGTTTTGCAAATCTTCACTTGCTTCCGGCTGCCCAAACGAAGGATAAAACAGCCGTCAGTCCGGAGCAGATGAAGGCCTTGGCAGAGGAGTTAAAGAAAGAATTTGACTATGCAATTATCGATTGCCCTGCAGGTATTGAGCAAGGTTTCCGCAATGCTATTGCCGGAGCAGATCGAGCAGTTGTTGTCTGTACCCCTGAAGTCAGTTCAGTACGGGATGCTGACCGGATTATCGGCCTCTTAGAGGCGGCAGATCTTAAAAATCCTAAATTAATTATCAATCGCATTCGGCCTCAGATGGTAAAACGCGGGGATATGATGGATATCGATGATATTCTGGATATTTTGGCTATTGATTTGATCGGGGTTGTTCCGGAAGATGAGAGTATTGTCATTTCTACGAACCGGGGAGAACCTTGTGTTATGGATAAGAGTTCCAAAGCAGGAGAGGCTTATCGCAGAATTACCAAGCGGATTCAGGGCGAAGAGGTTCCTCTGATGAATTTGGATGTACCGGAAGGATTTATGGATAAACTTAAGAAACTCGTCGGCCTACGTTAATCGTTCGGTAGTGAGAGGAGGAATCGTCCTTGTTAGAATTTATCAGTCGCATCCTTGGCAAGGAAACTGCCTCGAGCAAGTCGTTGGCTAAAGAACGTCTGCGACTCGTTTTGGTTCATGACCGTGCCAGTATATCACCAGCTATGCTCAACCGCTTGAGGGAAGATTTGGTTCAAGTAATTTCCAACTACATGGAAATTGACGAAACTGCCCTGGAATTTAATCTTTGTCAAGATGAACGGGATGTGGCTTTGGTGGCTAATATTCCGGTTATTAAGATGAAGCGTGATTATGCGGCAAAATGTTAAGTCAATAATAAGCCATTAAGCAGGTCAATACGTTGAGAGAATGTTGGTAACGCTGCAGCGACAGAAATAAGTTGATGCAGCGTTTTTTCTATTTCTTTCCTTTTATTATTGTTGGGGAGAAAAGTCGAGTTGTGATATAATGTTTAAGGATGTTAACTGAAGGGGACAATTTTTGTGGATAAACGTGTATATAGAAACGTCGATCTGTTATTTGTGGTTTTTACATTCCTGCTCTTAGCAGCGAGCTTATTTATTCTCAGCACCGCCTCTATTAATGTGGACAAGGCAGACCCAATGCATTATGTCAAATCCCAAGCGGTTTGGATTGCCAGCGGGATTGTGATCGCGGTCGTTCTGGCCTCCATTGATTATCAGAAATGGCGGCATTTTCGCTGGTGGATTTACGGGTTGAATCTCGCTTTGCTCGGAGCGGTAATTCTATTTGGTTCCAGCGCCAAAGGAGCAACGCGTTGGATACCCATCACCTCAACGATAACGATTCAACCCTCGGAATTCGCTAAGATTTTCATTATTCTTACCTTGGCGGACTTTTTAGCGGAACGACAAGGAAAACTGAATAATTTCAAGGATTTTATTCCGCCCTTTCTCTTCGTTTTAATCCCCATGCTTTTGATTTTTAAACAGCCTGACTTGGGAACTACTTTGGTTTTTGCAGCGATTTTCATCGGCATGATGTTTGTTGCCGGCGCGAATCCCTACAAATTCGGTGGTTTGTTACTGGGCGGTGCCTGTATAGTGGCGGTTGCTCTCTGGCTTCACTTTGCGACGGATCTTCCTTGGTGGCTGCATTGGGCCCAGGGACTTCCGCTTCCCCTCCAGGACTATCAGTTAAAACGCTTAATTATTTTCACGAATCCTATGGCAGATAAGTCTACGGATGGGTGGCATATTGTTCAATCGCTCTGGGCTATTGGATCGGGTGGCTTTTGGGGAAAAGGGTATCGAATGGGGACACAAGGACAGTTAAACTTTTTACCCGAACACCACACCGACTTTATTTTTTCCGTGGTTGGTGAAGAGTTTGGCTTTATTGGATCGGTGACCTTGCTCTTTATTTTCCTGATCTTTATTCTTCGCAGTGTCAGTATTGCCATGAAAGCACGAGGACCTTATGGGATGCTGGTCGGGACAGGAATCATCTCCATGTTTACCTTTCATATCTTAGTCAATGTCGGGATGACTTCGGGGATTATGCCTGTAACCGGTATTCCCTTACCGCTGATAAGCTTTGGCGGAAGTGCCATGTGGTCCAATATGGCGGCCGTCGGACTGCTGCTGAGCATCAATTTCAGGAGTCAAAGGCTAATGTTCTGAATCAAAAATAGAACTCTCAAGAGTTCTATTTTTTTTGCCCTCTCATAGACTAGTAAAGAACTAGTACGAGCTTGGTCCTAGCGATCAACGGTAAAGTGAGGCCTTGCAGTATGAATCCTTTTGAACGTTGGGATGATTGGGAATGGGAACGAGCGATCCAAGAGGTTGGCAAAGAAAGAGGACAGGGAAGAGCGGGGAGCCGTAATTACAATTCCCGTAGGCAGCGGCCATCGCCCAGGGAAACCTGGGGAAATATGTTTAAGCATTGGAACGGAATCCAGAAACAGACACTTATCGCAGCTATGCTATTTCTCCTGGTTTTCTTCAGTGCTAATGGTACGGACAGCATCTCGCAAATGGTCCACGGTCTCTACCGCAGCGCCATGGACTCAGGAAATTATTATGACAGTCTGAACGGAATGGCCAAAGATGCCCTGTCTCTCGGTGGAGTCAGCAATAAGAGCGTTCCTGTTGATGCCAAGATGTTAGGGCAGTTTCTGCCGCCCATTTCCGGGCAGGTGATGGCGAAATTTGGGGTTAAAGGTGAAGGCGGAACGAATGCTGCAGGTACAGTCCATCAAGGCATTGATGTTCTCAGCTCCTTGGGAGCCTCTGTGGCTGCCCCGGCCGACGGAGTCGTCACCTTTGTGGGCAGTGATCCACAGTTAGGGAATATCGTGAAAGCAGATTTAGGTGACGGATGGACGACGGTGCTCGGAAATCTGGGCACAATTTATGTTCAAAAAGGCCAACGGATTAACCGGGGAGGTGTTCTGGGGACGGTTGGTTTATCGGCTCCTCTGAAGAAGCCTTGGCTGCACTTTGAACTGCGCAAGAACAACAAACCCCTTGATCCAATACCCTACTTGATTCCACCTCAGTCGAAAAATTAGGGGGGCGGATTTAACTATGGAGCTTTTTAAAGTTTTTGGCATAAGCCTGCGAATCCATCCGACGTTCTTTCTTTTTTTGGCGATTTATGGAGTCCTGGGTCTTGCAGCCCAGGCTCTTCTCATCTTTGCTTTGGTCCTAGGCCATGAGTTGAGCCACCTCTTAACAGCTCGGGCCTATGGTTTCAGAGTCGTCGGTCTGGAACTTTTCCCCTTTGGCGGTGCAGCCTATTGTGACGATCTTTTCGAGGGGCGAAAAATCGAGGAGAGTATCATGGCTCTGGCCGGTCCGGCCTTTAATATCGTTCTTGTATTTGCTGCTCAAGGCTTAAGGTGGCAGGGAATTTGGACAGGAGATTTTGCTGATGATTTTGTACGCTATAATCTTTGGCTGGCAGTGTTTAACTTGTTTCCTGTCCTGCCCTTGGACGGCGGGCGGATTATGCGGGCTCTTTGGGCAGATGCTTTCGGTTTTGTGCGGACGACGAAGTTCCTGGCCTGGGCAGGGAAAGGGCTGGGCGTTCTGCTGACTCTTTATGGCATCTTTCTCTGGAGTAAGGGACAGTTTTCTGAAGGCCCTCTGACCTTCATAATCCTGGGAGGATTTTTCTGGCTGGCAGGCAGCAAGGAAATTTCAGCCGCACATATCACCTTTCTCCGGCAGTTAACCCATAAGAAGGAGGAATTGCTTAAGAAGGGGCTTATGCGCAGCAAGTGGCTCACGGTTCAGCCCAATACTCCCTTAGTACGCATTGTTGAGGAATTTACCCCAGATCGTTATACGCTTATCAGTTTGACAAAGGAAGGAATGGATCTGGAAAAAATTCTGACAGAAACGGATGTCTTAGAGGGCATGTTAAGAGAAGGAATTCGTTTTCCTGTGGGCAAGCTGGACAAAAAGATCAGCTGATTAAGGGTTTCTGGAAACCTCAGGGAACTTGGACAGAATATTGGGTATTTTGTACAATCTGTGATATAATGTAAGTTCACAAAGGAGTACAAGGAGGCTTCACTAAAATCATGAGTGAACTTACTGCGGCGGAGCTTCGCCGGCAGGTAGAAGTGTTTTTGCCTAAAGTTTTGAAACCAAGCCGTTACCTGGGTTCAGAATGGAACGCGATAAAAAAGGACTGGGATAAAACAGAAGTGCACATGGCTTTTGCTTTCCCGGATGTCTATGAAGTAGGAATGTCCCATCTGGGGACTAAGATTCTTTACCATTTGGTAAATTCGTTTCCGGAGTTTCTCTGTGAAAGGGTTTTTGCTCCCTGGGTGGATATGGAGGAAATGCTGCGGCAAAAGATGCTTCCTCTTTATACCCTCGAATCCTTTCAGCCGCTGCAAAGTTTTGATGTTATCGGCTTTACGCTGCAGTATGAAATGAGTTTTACCAACATTCTTAATATGCTTGATTTAGCAGGTATTCCTCTGCGCTGTGAAGAACGTAAAGAGGAGGATCCCTGGATTATTGCCGGGGGACCGTGCGCTTTTAATCCTGAACCTTTGGTTGGATTTGTTGATTTCTTTCTACTAGGTGAAAGCGAAGAGCAATTGCCGGAAGTACTGCGTCTGATTGCTGAGCAGAAGAAACGCCCTCTGCCGCGCCGGGAGTTTTTGCTGCGAGTGGCCCAAGTCCAAGGCGTTTATGTTCCGGATTTCTACCATGTATCCTATAAGCCGGACGGACGGATTGCGGAGATTAAGGCGGAGCCTGGTGTTCCGGCTGTCGTGGAAAAAGCTATCGTGGAAGACTTTGATAAAGCCTTTTTCCCGACGAAACCTATTGTCCCTTATATGGAAATTGTTCATGACCGGATGATGCTGGAGGTCATGCGCGGTTGTTCCAGGGGCTGTCGTTTCTGTCAAGCGGGCATGATTTATCGGCCTGTACGGGAGAGATCGACGGAAACTCTCCTTAAACAGACGGAGGAACTGGTACGCTCCACAGGGTATGATGAAATTGCTTTGACGTCACTTTCCAGTGGGGATTATACCTGTATTCAGCCGACGATTCAGTCCATTATGGAAAAGCATAGCTGTGAAGGAGTGGGGGTTTCCCTGCCTTCTCTGAGAGTTGACTCTTTTGATGTGGATCTCGCTGAGTCCATCCAAAAAAGCCGCAAATCAGGTTTGACGTTTGCTCCGGAAGCCGGATCTCAGCGTTTGCGCAATGTGATTAACAAAGGCGTTACCGAGGAAAACCTACTGGCCGCCGTAGAGGCTGCTTTCCAAAAAGGCTGGTCCAACATTAAGCTTTACTTTATGATGGGACTGCCTACGGAAACCCAGGAAGACATTGACGGAATTGCAGAGTTAGCTAAAAAAGTAGCTAATCTAGGAACCCAGAACGGGCGTCGCAACGTGAATGTGACGGTTTCGACCAGTATTTTTGTTCCTAAAGCGCATACTCCTTTTCAGTGGGAACCTCAGGAGTCACATCTTTCCGTTAAACTGAAACAGAAATATCTTAAAGAGAAACTTAGGGATCGACGCATAAAATATAATTACCATGACATGGAGACCAGCTACATGGAAGCCGTTTTTGCCAAGGGAGACCGGCGCTTAGCTCCGCTTTTGGAATGGGCGTACAAACATGGCTGCCGTTTTGATGGTTGGTCTGAACATTTTGACCAAGAGACTTGGATGGAAGGATTTAAGGAACTGGACATCGATCCTAAGTTTTATGCCAACAGGGCTATGGATTATGATGATATCCTGCCTTGGGACCATTTAGAAAGTGGTGTAACCAAACAATTCTTGGTTGAAGAGCATCATCGGGCGCTGCAGGAAGCGAGAACCATTGATTGTCGGTATGATGTCTGTACTGGGTGTGGTATTTGCCCGGGCAGAGGAGTTCAGATTGATTTGAAAGGGTGAGTGCCATGCGGCTAAGAATCGCCTATACCAAAAAAGAAGATGCTAAGTTTATTGCCCATCTCGATTTAACTCGGGTCTTTGAGCGGGCAATCCGGCGGGCAGGGATTAGAATGGTTTATTCGGAAGGTTTTAATCCCCGGCCCAAAATCTCTTTCGGTTTCGCTTTAGCGGTGGGAACAGAAGGGGAACGGGAATACGTGGATATTGATCTGGAACGGGAACTAGAGCTGGGAGATGTCTTAGGACGAATTCAGGAACAATTGCCCTCGGGAATCCGGCTTCTGGAAGGTCATGTTCTGACGACGGGGGCCAAACCGTTGATGGCTGTTTTGAATGCGGCGAGTTACCGGATGCGTGTTCCTATGGCTCTGCCGATTCAGGAGGATCGACTCCAGGAAGGTCTGCAGGCTTGGCTGGCTCGGGAGCATGTGACGTTTTCCCGCTATTCGAAGAAGGGGCCGACCGATAAGGATATTCGTCCCTGGGTGAAGAGCTTGACGGGAGCAATTCAGGGCGATGAGGTTGTCTTTGAATTGGAAGTTGAGATGGGGAATGCGGGCAGCGTTCGGCCTGAGGAGGTTTTGGGCAGTCTTCGGGAGTTGGAGAATCTGCCGCTTGATTTGGACAATTTGCGGGTTAAGAGGACGGGCGTGCATGTGAGTTATCAGGGGCGGAAGAGTTCGCCGTTTGAGTTGCTCGCTGAGTAGGGTGCGTGTTGCGGGTCCTGCTGGGGAGCGAGTGGCGCGTCACCTTGTTCAACCATGCGTGAGCCGGCCAAACTAGGGCTTTAAATTCTGATGGAAGAGGGCAGGGTTCCCGGCCTATGCGTCATCCTTGACGCAAGGCCGGCGGGAAACGTCCTGTTTCCCGCCCTGCTGGATGCAAGCGAATTTAAAGCCGAGTTTGGCAGCGGCTCCCGCAGAGGTTTCACGCCGGTGATCGCGCCCCTCGCTCTGAAGCTTGGGCGCGCAACGCTGGGTATTCCTATTGGGCTCGCTGAGTAGGGATGGGGTTGCATTGCGGGTCCTGCTGGGGAGCGAGTGGCGCGTCACCTTGTTCAGCCATGCGTGAGCCGGCCAAACTAGGGCTTTAAATTCTTGATTTGGAGTGGGCAGGGTGCCCGGCCTATGCGACGTCCCTGTCGCAAGGCCGGCGGGAAACGTCCGACGACCATGGATGGTCTAGTGCCCCCGTAGCCAAGGATGGCGAGAGGGGGCCTGTTTCCCGCCCTGCTGGATGCATGGGAATTTAAAGCCGAGTTTGGCAGCGGCTCCCGCAGAGGTTTCACGCCGGTGATCGCGCCCCTCGCTCTGAAGCTTGGGCGCGCAATGCTTGGGTATTCCTAGTGGGCTCGCGGAAACTGCTTGTATTCATAATAGAACTGCTGGGGGCAGAATTAGCTTAGAACTTGCGCTTACAAGAGGGAGCCTCTTTGATAGAGTGGCCCGCCAAACTTGGCGAAAGAGGTGCTTGCATAGCGGGACGGAACACAGGCCCCTTCCCGCCATCCATGGCTCCAGGGGCACTAGGCCATCCGTAGCCGTCGGATGTGTTCCGCCGGCATTCGGACAGGACGTCCGATATGCCGGGAATCCCGCCTCTTGCATCAGACCTCTTGAGCCTTAGTTTGGCCCACGAGATCAGGACGGTGAGTGTTGTAACGCAAGTTCTCTATATAGTTCTCTGAGGAGGTGTAATCAATCTATGAAACTTGAAAGCTCGGGGGGCTGTAAGAAGGAACTGGTTCTTCAAAGTGAACAATTGGCGAAATCTAAATCTCAAAGGATTCGGGCGGCTGTGTTTGAACATGGTGAATTGATGGATGTCTTTGAGGATGAGGGTGATTCTTCCCATTTGGTGGGGAATATTTACCGGGGGCGGGTGGAGAATGTTTTGCCCGGGATGCAGGCGGCCTTTGTTGATGTTGGCTTGGAGAAGAATGCTTTTCTTTATGTTGGTGATGCTATTCCTTCTCCTTCTCGTTTTGAGGATGAGGAAAAGGGTTCTTCGGTGATTAAAGAGCGGATTGAGAACATCGTAAAGTCTCGTCAGGAACTTTTGCTTCAGATTACTAAAGAACCTGTGGGTACGAAGGGGGCCCGGATTAGTGTTAACCTGACGCTGCCGGGGAGGTATGTTGTTCTTCTTCCCCAGGTGAGTTATATCGGGGTGTCGCGGAAGATTACCGATGCGCAGGAACGGGCAAGGTTAAAGGATTTGGCGGAGAAGGCTAAACCTGAAGGGATGGGTGTGATTGTTCGCACCTTGGCGGTAGGAATTGATGGTGAGGAAATCGCTGAGGATATTGGTCATCTGGTGACGACTTGGCAGGCTTTGGAACGTAAAATTCCCCATGTCTCTGTCCCGGGATTAGTACATAAGGATGTTGATTTGGTTTCACGCTTAGTTCGGGATTGGATTGATCAGGATGTGGAGAAGATTACCGTCGATCAGGAGGAAACGGCTGAGACTTTACGTCAGGCTTTACGGGAAATAGAACATCCGGCTGCCCAGCGGATTTTTGTTATGCCGGGTGAGAACCTGTTTGGCCGTTACGGGGTAGACGATGAAATCCGTAAAGCCCTGCGTTCGAAAGTATGGCTGAAAAGCGGCGGCTATTTGATCATTCAGCAAACAGAGGCCTTAAGTGTCATTGATGTGAATACCGGAAAATATGTTGGGCAGCGTTCTCTGGAGGATACGGTTCTCCATACCAATCTGGAAGCGGCTCGGGAGATTGCCCGGCAGCTGCGGCTGAGAAATTTGGGCGGAATTATAATAATTGATTTTATTGATATGGCAGCGAAAGAGAATCAGCAGCAGGTGATTGAAGAATTAGAGGTATCTTGTGCCGCGGATAAAACGAAGTCTCAGGTTTTAGGACTGACTCAGCTTGGCTTGGTGGAAATGACCCGCAAGAAAGTCGGCCAGACTTTGGCGGTGCGATATACGGCGCCCTGTCCCACCTGTGACGGAAGTGGAAGAGTCTAAAGAAGAAGCCTGACAAAGAGTCTAACTAAATGTCTAATTAAATGTTCAGCTTTACTGAATGAGTTCACAGTTGAGAAGCGGCAAAACGATGTCGCTTCTTTTTTGTTCCTATTAATGGCGAAATTTGGGGAAAAATATTTAATTTTAGCTAGTTAGCAAATAATGGGTAAAAAAGGGTAATCCTTGCAGGATTATTAAGCGGGGCGGCGAACTAGATCAAATGGTAATCCCTAATGGTAATTCCTAAGACAAACCATCTTTTCCAATATAAAGGTAAATTTTTAACGCTGAATAGTTCTGACCCTTTAAACATCCTTTAAACAAATGGAAAGGTCGAAGAACAAGGAGATGATCCTTAGAAAGTTCAAGATCCGGATAACACGAGAACGAGAACGAGAACAAGAACGAGAACTAGAACGAGAACAATGAAAGAGGAGGCCCACCATGAGAAAAAAGACAAAGCAAGTGCTGCTAAAAGGTTGCCTGGCAGCTGCCGTGGCATTGTCAACGACGTTGGCTCCGGTAGTGGCAAATGCTGCGGTTTCCAATGCAACAACTACTGCAATGCGGATCGGCGGTGCTGATCAGTACGCTACCGCGGCTCAGATGGCCGAAAAAGGCTGGCCGGGAACTTCTGACAGCGTAGTTATTTCATCGGGAATGGATTATGCCCTGGTAGATGCTCTTGCTGCAGGCCCCTTGGCAGCAACGTTGAAGGCGCCAATTCTTTTAACGGATAATGGAGCAGCATTAAATCCTTCCACTAAAGAGGAATTACTGCGTCTTAAGCCTAAAAAGGCTTACATCACGAGCGGCGCCTCTGTTATTGAAAAATCTGTTCTTAACGAAATTCAAGGGATGGGCATTACCCCGGTTCAACTGGGGGGGACTGATCAATATGATACGTCAGTCAATATTGCCAGGGAAATGGTTAATCAGAACGGTGACGTTTCGCAGATAGTGCTTGCGGCCGGCTGGGTAAGTCCGGCAGATGCCCTGTCGATTGCTCCGATTGCGGCAGCCCAGGGGATGCCAATTTTGACGACAACTCGGGATGAACTTCCTGGTACAGTTAAAACCTTTTTGGACAGCATTAAGTCAAAGGTCAAGGATTCCTATGTTGTTGGCGGAACAGCTGTAGTTTCAGATAAGGTCAAGGGTGAATTAGCAGGAACTGTACAACGTTTTTCCGGGCTCACAAAATATGACACCAATAAGCAGATCTTAAAAGGTCTTTCGCAAAACTATCGTAATAAGAGTGTTTATGTTGCCAGCGGGGAAAGCCTGGTTGATGCCTTAGCCGGGGTACCTCTCGCGGCTGCAAGCCAGTCTCCTTTTCTGCTTGTCAATCGAACGTTAGACAATGAAACCGAGGATTTTGTGAAATTGAATTTGTCGACCTCTGATATGACTGTCTTGGGAGGCGAGTCAGTTGTTCCCTCTGCTGAGATCAATGAGTTGACTTCAGCTGTTACCTATACAGCAGATAATGCTGCTATTGGTTCCACGGACTCAAAAAAACCGGCGGAATTAACGGATAACATTGTAATTACCGGGGATAACGTGACCCTGAAAAATGCTGAGGCCAAGGCCAGCGTTTATGTGCAAGGGAACAATGTTACCCTGAGCAACCTTAATGTTCAAGGAACGGTTTTTGTTGATCCCGGAAAAAACGGCTCTGCCAAGCTTGATGGGGTTACTGCCGGGAACATTGTTGTTCTTTCCGGGGCTGCACACAGTGTTACGATCACCAATTCAACCGTCAGCGGCGGAATAATAGTCAGTTCCAATAACGACACGTCTGTAGTCTTCAGCGGAACGACGGTCAAAGCTGGCGTAACGATTCAAACTTATGAAGTTTATGAAACTGATGCCCAGGGAAAGAAGGTTAAGACGGGTACTATCATGATCACCAACGGAACCGGCGACAGTCTTGGTTCAATTATGATTGTCAGCGAGCGTGGGCAAACAACCGCTGTTAATTTAAGCGGGGAATTTAAACAACCGATAACTGTTGGAGGCCAGGGAGAAGTGGATGTTACTCTTGAGTCAAATACAAAGATCGACAACATGAAGACGGAAACAAAAGCAATGATTAAAGTTCCTGTCGGCTCCAGCATTGGCAGTTTGGATTTTGGAACAACAGGCACATTGACCAGCGGCGGCGGTAATGTCAACGGGAAAATGACCTCGTCATCTCCAAGTACTCCTCCGACGAAAACAAGTGATACGAGCACAATCATTAACAGGAGAAATTCCGAAGGTGGAGGAGGAAATTCTGAAGCTTCCGCTAAGATTTCTACCGTTGCTATCAATAACGGAACACCGGTTACTGTAAACGGCACAAGCTATGTCTATGATCTCAGCACAAGTTCAAACAGCACCATGATTCGCGATATCGAAATATCAGCAGTGCCTGCCCACTCTACTCTCGTTTTAACTCAGATTTCGTCTTCTAAAACGGGAGTTATCTCCGGAACTGTAATCTCTCCCACCAATCCCGATAATTCATTAGTCTACAGTAATCAGACATTCACCCTGCCGGGGACGATCACCATGAGCAATATCTTCGGGAACTTGATCACTAACGGTGATATCAGCGTCGGTTCTTTACGGGCCTTGTTTGGTACATCTGTAACCTTTACGGGAACTCTCTCAAGTTCAGGAAAGTCATCGAGCACGGTAACCCTTACCATAAACCTTGGTGCCAGCAAAAAGTAAATTCGGAGACCTATAATAAGGAGTTCAAAGGTCGACTGCCCGGGAACAGTCGGCCTTTGTTATGAGGCAGGCCAATTAGAATTATGGGAGGACGTTTATATCCGGTTTTTAAGCCCCCCACTTCTATAAGTGGGGGTGGAGTCCTCCTTCGCCGCTAAGTATTCCTATTGGGAAAGGCGGCTTGGTACTGGCCACTGGACGAGTTCACTCCGAAACTTCGTTTTTATTATTAAAGATGGAAGGAAAACCAAAATTTACCGCGAATAATAAAATAATAATTCAAACTACTTTAAAGCACCAATGCGGGAGGATGACAATGGAAGAAGAAATTGACTTAAGACAGTACTGGGAAGTGCTTAAAAAACGTTGGCTAATTGTCATTGCGTTACCTCTCATTGCGGCCCTGACAAGCGGTATAATCAGTTACTATATTATTAAACCGGTTTACCAAGCCTCCACGACCTTGATTGTTGGCAAGAAGGCCACAGAAGAAGGCGCAGCAGCGGCTCAAATGCTGGATAATAATGTTCTTCTGGCAAATCAACAGCTTGCCAAAACCTACGCCACTATAGCACGGAGCCGAACTGTCGAAGAAAATGTTATTAAAGACTTGAACTTGACCATGACCGCCGAACAACTGGATGGCTTAATTGCGGTCGATCAAGTCAATACCACGGAAATATTAGAGATCAAGGTTGATAATACCGATCCTGAACGAGCAGCCTCAATAGCCAACGATATAGCCTCAGAGTTTTCTAAAGCTGTGATTGAAATAAAAAAGGTTGATAGTGTAAGTATTGTCGATAAAGCGGTAACTCCGGATATCCCGGTTAAACCCAATAAACGCTTAAATATCCTTATCGCCTTTGTTGTCGGCTTAATGGCTGCTGCTGGGTTGGCATTTTTGCTGGAGTATTTAGACAACACTGTCAAGACGTCGCAGGATGTTGAAAACCTCTTGGGGATTCCGGTACTTGGCGTTATCCCCAATTACGATGTTGCAAAAAAAGGGTAAGAGGAGAAGATTCAATTGACCTATTCTTTAATTACTGTAGAGCAGTCGAAATCAGTGATTACGGAAGCTTTTCGTACACTTAGGACGAACGTTCAGTTTACAAGTATCGATTTGAAGACCCAAAAGATTATGGTGACCAGTGCCGGACCCCGCGAAGGAAAATCAGTCACCGTTGCTAACCTAGCGGTCAGCATAGCTCAAACGGGAAAATCAGTGCTTATTTTGGATGCCGATCTACGTAATCCCACACAGCATAAAATTTTTGGTATCGATAACGGGCGGGGACTTTCTGTCGCCTTGTTTGAGGACGAAGATTTTCGCGATTATCTCAAAGAAACGGAGGTATCCGGTGTAACAGTTTTAACAGGAGGCCCTATTCCGCCGAATCCGGCCGAACTTGTTGGATCAAAGCGAATGAAACAGCTGATCCAGGATGCCAGTCAGGAATATGACGTCATTCTCATTGATACTCCGCCTGTTGTAGCAGTCACGGATGCAGCCATACTGGCCCAGGAAGCCGATGGAGTTATTATGGTTGTGGCCTCAGGGGAAGTAAGCAAGGAGTATGCCCAAACTGCCAAAGAACAGCTTGACAAAGTTGGCGCCAAAATTCTCGGTGTAGTTCTCAATAAAGTTGATGTTAAAACCGGTGATTACTATTACTACTACTACTATCACGGTTCCCAAGACAAGCGTAAAAAGCGGCATCATCGGAAAGAGAAGGCTTCATCTTCAGTTTCAGCTTAGACTAACCTTTAAATTTAAGGAGCAGCTTCTTCAGGTTATAACCGAAGAGGCTGCTTTTTTTATCCGGTTTTTAAGCCCCACGCTTCTATAAGCGGGGGGCTTGTAAACTTCAGGTGGGGTAGAATCCTCCTTCGCCGCTAAGTATTCCTATTGGGAAAGGCGGCTCGGCAATAATGTCCACCAGACATTATTGTATCTGAAGTCTCGACGTTCAGCTTTAGCTGAACGAGTTCATCTGGCTGGTGATATAAGAAATGGCTTTGTTTAAGCTAATATTCGACAAAATATACTGTAATAATTTACATATCAACAAAGTAGCATCCCCTATGCTATAATATTTGTAAAATAGAATAAAAATGAGTTAATGGCATGTTATTTGGAAAAAAAGGATTCGGCTACCAATTAATTTGGTTTCACTAATTAAAATAGGTACATATTAAGGAGGAAAAAAATGAGCAAGAAAACAAAAAAGAAATTGCTCAACGGTTGTCTGGCAGCGGCAGTTGCCTTGTCAACGACGTTAACCCCATTGGCTGCCTATGCAGCAACTTCCAATGTTTCCAGTAGTGCGGTGACCCGAATTGGTGGTATTGATCAATATGCCACTGCTGCTTTAATCGCTCAGAAGGGCTGGACAGGTACGAGCGATAGCGTCGTTCTGTCCTCTGGAATGAATTATGCCTTAGTTGACGCTCTGGCCGCTGGACCCCTAGCAGCAAAATTGAATGTTCCGATCCTTTTACAAGATAATGGACAAACTCTCAATGCCTCGACCAAAGCCGAATTAGTACGCCTCAAACCCACTAAGGCCTATATTACAAGCGGGACGGCTGTTATTCGGCAATCCGTACTGGATGAACTTAAGGGCATGGGTATAACCCCTGTTCAGCTCGGAGGAAACGACCAATATGAAACCTCCGTCAATATTGCCAAGGAACTAGCTGCTCAAGGAGCAGATATTTCCCAGGTTATGCTGGCAGCCGGCTGGTTAAATCCGGCGGACGCCTTGTCTGCGGCACCGATCGCGGCCGCCCAGGGAATTCCGATTTTAACTACAACAAAGAATCAGCTGCCTGATTCTGTAAAGGCTTATCTGGACAGTATCAAAGCAAACGTGACTGATTCTTATGTAGTTGGCGGCACAGCGGTTGTTTCAGATACAGTTAAAGATCAATTACCCGGAACCGTCACCCGTTATGCCGGGCAGACGAAATATGATACGAATGCCCAAATCTTAGAGGGAATGGCTCAAGACTACAAAAATAAAACGGTTTATGTTGCTAATGGTGAAACCTTAGTTGACGCTCTCGCCGGTGTGCCCTTAGCTGCCGAGAATGGCTCGCCCATCGTATTAGTGAATCAGAACCTCTCCTCGTCCACCGAAGCCTTTGTTAAATCCAAAATGTCCACAACGGATATGGTCGCTCTGGGCGGAGAAGTTGTTGTTCCCAGTCAAGAAATGAATAGTCTGACCTCAGCAGCGATGTATAACGATGACAGTGCTGTCTTAGGTTCAACAGATGGGGCTAACCCAATGGAAATGAAGGATAATGTTTATCTGACCGGAAATAACACCTCCTTAAGTAATGCAACCTTAGATTACAGTGTTTATCTCAAGGGTGATAATATTTCTCTGAACAATGTAACCGTTAAGGGAACCGTATTTGTCGATCCCGGTGATAGCGGCTCAGCAACGATAGACGGTGTAACGGCGGACAATATTGTCGTTCTTTCCGGGGCTGCGAATAGTATTCATGTCAACAATACCGAAGCAAATCTTCTGACTGTCGACAGCAGCAGCAATGTTCATCTTGATGCCACGGGAAGCACAACGATCAAAAATACAGTCGTACGTTCCGCTGCTATTGTGGATTCCGATGGCGGTTCTTTAGGAAATGTTTCAATAGCTGGTGTTCCGGGACAGACACCGACAGTCGAGCTGAAAGGATCCTTTACCCAGCCCGTCGAAGTTGAGGGAAGCGCATCGGTTAAGGCTGCAGCGGGTTCGAGTGTTTCTCAAATCGTCCTTGATCCGAAATCCGCTGCTGCGCAAGTAACCTTAAACGGAACCTTTGCAGCGGTCAATGTTAAAGCACGTGCCAACGTTGTTTTAGGAGATAATTCCCTTATTTCCAACCTGACGACTGATGCCCAAGCGAATATTCAAATTCCTCCCACGGCAACTGTCAACAGTCTAACCGATGTTGGAAATAACGGTACTTTGGTCAGCGGCGGCGGCCGTGTTAACGGACAGACAACATCGACCACTCCTGCCGCTCCGCCCAGTACAACAACCGGGGGAAGCGGCGGAGGTGCTGTTATCGGCGGCAGTACCGGATCTACCGGCAGCACGGGATCTACGGGGACCACCACGCCAACTTTAGCTTTGAGTTCAGTCACGGCTCAATTGGATAACGGCTCCAATATCACCCAAACCGGACAAACCTCTTTTGCCTTTGATTTAAGCGGAATCGCTGACAGTGTACGATTAAGCGGTTTGCAAGTTAGTTCCAATGGTACGAGTCCTTCTCTGACAATCAATTCAATCAGCGGGCGGGGAGTCAGCAATTGGTTAAGCAAGCCTCTCACCGTTCCCTTGACTAATGGTTCCGTTTCGGCGGCTGCGCTTTTAGGAAGTTTAGAGTCCAACCAAAATGGAATTTCCTTAGGAACCTTGCGGATGGTTTTCGGCAACGATACCATAACACTCCAAGGAAATTTGCAAGAAACAAACTATATTAGCAGCCCGGCAGTGACAGTTACCATTAATTTAGGTTCTTCAAGCACTTCTGTAACCAGTATTTCCAACCAATGGATGACCGTCACGAAAACAAACCCTACAACCGTTGAAATCGCTGTAAAATCTGGACAAGAGAATGCTACCTTAGGCGACATGAGCAGCGGCAGCAGCTTTGATTTCGCCAATGTCGTTTCGGCTATATTACTAGGTGATGTCAATTACACCAGTAATGGCTTAACTGCCACGGAATTGCAGCAGAATATCCTCAACAACGTTCCAGGGTATGTTTTTGACAATATTCCTCTTTCCAAGCTGATGGGGAAATCCATTAGTTTTGGTTCGAATCCTACCTATACCGTATCCTTTGCAGCTAACCCGGTTTAACAATGCGTAACCTCTTGTAGGATTGTCTGCTTCGGTTTTATGATGATTACAATGAAACAGCTCCATCTCGCTGATTAAGGAAGGAGCTGTTTTCATTTGTTAAATACTGCTGTATTTGCAGGGAAAAGTAATTTATTCACTAGCGAAATATATCGAAAAGGATAATATCCTGTCCGGATGATTCAAATTTTAGAGTAATGACCTGGAGGTACTCATGGAAGACGAAATCGAATTAAGGCAGTACTGGGAAATACTTCGCAAACGTTGGCTGATTGTGGTCATACTGCCTTTGATCGCAGCGTTGGTAAGCGGAGTCGTCAGCTTTTTTGTCATCAGGCCGGTCTATGAAGCCGCAACGACGATGATTGTTGGCCAGAAAGCTTCAGATGAAGGAAAAGCGGCTGATCAAATGCTGGATTACAATGTTATTTTAGCAGACCAACAATTGGCGAAAACTTATGCCTCCATTGCTCAAAGTCGCACGGTTGAACAAAACGTCATTAATGATTTGAATCTGCCGCTTACGGTTGAACAACTGGACAAAATGGTTTCCATTAAGCCTGTAAACACAACGGAAATCCTGGAAATCCAGATTGACAATACCGACCCCAAGCTTGCCGCTTCGATAGCCAATACCATGGCCTCGGAATTTTCTCAAGCCGTAATTAATATCAAAAAGGTTGATAGTGTCAGTATCGTTGATAAAGCAGTCACTCCCGACAAACCGGTTAAACCAAACAAAAAGCTGAATATCCTGATTGCTTTTGTGGTGGGGTTGATGGCAGCTGTGGGACTGGCCTTTTTGCTTGAATATATGGATAACAGCGTTAAAACATCTGAGGATCTGGAGAAACTTTTGGATATTCCGGTCCTTGGAGTCATCCCCAATTATCAGATGGGAAAATAGAGAAAGGAGGATATTACCATTGGCTTATTCATTAATTACCGTCGAAGAAGCGAAATCGCCCATCTCCGAAGCCTTTCGCACACTGCGTACGAATGTTCAGTTTACCGGCGTTGATAGTGAAAACCGAAGAATCATGATTACCAGTGCAGGTCCGAGAGAGGGTAAATCCTCCACCTTGGCCAATTTAGCGGTGAGTATTGCGCAAACAGGGAAGTCGGTACTTGTCATTGATGCTGACTTACGTAATCCAACTCAGCATAAGCTCTTCAGATTGGATAATAGGGAAGGTTTATCTATTGCTCTTGTTCTCGATCAAGACTATCGGAGTTTCATCAGTGAAACAGAAGTTCAAGGTCTGCAGGTCCTGACGGGAGGCCCCGTTCCGCCCAATCCTGCTGAGTTGGTGGGCTCGAAGCGGATGAAGCGTTTAATGGAGGAAGCCGGTAAGCAATTTGATATTGTACTCATCGATACCCCCCCGGTTGTTGCGGTTACCGATGCAGCGATCCTTGCCCAGGAGGTTGACGGGGTCATCCTCGTTCTGGCTGCAGGTGAAGTCAACAAGGAATTTGCCCAGCGGGCCAAAGAACAGCTCGATAAAGTCAACGCCAAAATCTTGGGTGCAGTTCTTAATAAAGTGGAGATCAAAGCCAGTGACTATCAGTACTACTACTATTACCACAGTTCCGAAGATACTAAGAAGAAGCACAAACGTCAGAAAGCTCTTTAAATAATGATCGACCTCCTTTCTTATATTAGAAGGAAGTCGATCATTTTTGTTCTTTATTCGTCAGAAAGCATAACCTTTGGATGTAAACATTGTTCTAGATAAGTGCACAAACTTGTCGCTACAGTTCCGCATATCCGGAAATGACTTCTTGTTGGGCCTTCTTGCCCATTTCCCGGGCTGCATACAAATTCGAGGGATTAAACGTGGAAATTCCATTGAGGACGACGTTCATCGATTGTTTGGCTAAACTTATGCCTGCTAAAAACCTCTGGTAGGTGGCATTTAGCTTTTCATCCTGGGGCGGGTTGGCCTGAACAAACGATTCTGCCGCAGAAAAGGCCGCCTGAGATTGCAGAATGCTGGACCGATAGGCAGCGAGTGAAAGACGTCTGCTCTCTAAAGATAAGGTCTCATTTTTAACGTTCTGCATCGTGCCCAGGGTCTGTTGATAGGTGTTTTTCATGAATTGCTTGTAATCTTGAGGACTTGAGGCGGAGGATGGGGACTGAGGAGTGCTGGAATTCGCAGATCCGGAAGAAGCTTGAGACGGCTCTGAATTATTAGAGGTGCTCTGGCCGGCAAGACCAGGATTGAGTGGGGAGCCTGATGAAATCCCTTGGCTTCCGGGTGCTTGAGTGTTCGTTGATCTGGGACTTTGATTCGAAGCTTGAGCGAGTTTCTGGGCGTCTGCTTCATACTGATTCGCCAACTGAAGCCCGCTGTGAACTTGCCAGGCGGCATAGCCGCCACCGACGATAACTAAGATTCCTAAGATAGCCAGGATACGGCGAGGCCTGAATTTGAACATGAATTCCTCTCCTTAGGGACCTTTTTTAGTGCATTGTATCATCTCTTGAAGAAATAAAGAATAAGCTGCGTCTTGGCAATAATTAGCAGGGAAATTTTGAAGGGAAAACCTAAATTCTAACGAATTATTAAGAAACTGTTTAGATCTTAAGAGTTATTTAGGAGCGTTTCAGATGATTGATACTCATAGTCACATTCTTCCCGGATTAGATGACGGTTCTAAGACGATGGAAGAATCATTGGACATCCTGCGCCAGCTGCAAAAGGCCGGGTTTGAGACCATCCTGGCAACTCCCCATGTCTTGGAAGGGAAGGATTTCTTAAGCCCTGAAGAAATCCTGACAGCTGCCGAAGAAGTGCGTCGGGCGGCTTCGAAAGCCGGGATTAGCGCAGAGATCATACCGGGTTCTGAGAATTATATTTTCCCGGACATGGCCAAGTGGCTGCGGGAGGGGAAACTCCTAACTTTGGGGAATACGGGAAAGTATCTGCTCGTCGAACTTCCCATGCTGGAGATACCCCACTATGCTGACCAGGTTTTCTTCGAACTTCAGGTCGAAGGAGTCACACCGATCCTGGCGCATCCTGAGAGATATCTAGGATTATTCCAAGAAGCGGAGCGAGCGCTTGAGTGGGTTAAAAAGGGAGTCCTCTTCCAGCTGGATTACAGAAGCGTTACAGGAAGATACGGCTCGAAGCCCAAGCAGCTTGCGGAAAGAATGCTGAGCAGCGGGATAATCCACTTTCTGGGTTCCGATGCCCATAGGGTGTCCAGCAGCGATTTCATTGACCGGGAGGCTCTTCAGTACATAAGGCAGCTTGTCGGAAAAGAAGAGTTTCGGAAAATGACCGTTATAAATCCACGCAGGATGATAGAGGGAGAGACGATACCGAGCGGCGGGGATTTTTCCCTGAAGGAAATGCCGGGGAAACGTGAGAAAAGGAAGCATAGATTTTGGGATTGGCTTAGAGGTTAGGAAGTGAATATCACTAAGGGACCGTAGACTCATGCGGTGAGTCTGCGGTCCCTTTCCCGTTTAACCAGAAACTATAATTTTGCCGTTACCTTTTGAATCAAAAATAGCTTAGTACTCTTTATATGAGAAGATCGTAAGCATTTTTCCTGATTTAGGATAGAGATGGGTTGCCATAGGGAGGAAAAGTTTGTGTTGAGAGAACACGGGGCAATTTTAGATGACATTTCCCAGTTCGTCGATTTAGTTATTTTGGGACTAGGCTTCTATTCTAGTGTCGAGCTATATCGTTATAAACATGACTTAGCCGGAAGGGTATGGGATCAATACTTTCTTATATTTCTCGTCTATATCTTTTGCTGGATTATTAGTGCAAATGTATATCGTATCTATCAATCCAGACGGTTTATGACCACGTTTTTTGAGGCAAAGCAACTTATTAAAGCTCATTTATTAACCTTTGCGATAACTATTGCTTTGGTAACACTATACGAACCCACATTGATTCATAACCGTTTTGTATTTTACTTTGAAGCGATGGCCTTGTGTTTAACGTTGGGTTTTCATTTAATGGTTCGTTTGGTTTTGCAAGCATGGCGTGCAGTGGGGCGAAATATTCGTTATGTCTTAATTCTAGGCAGCGGTGCAGCAGCTCACACTTATCTGCAGAAAGTAAATTCTAACCCTCAGCTGGGATATAAAATTGTCGGCTATTTGGCACCTGAAAGGAACGGCTTAGAAGTGCCTTATTTAGGAGATTACTCAAATCTTGAAGCAGTGATTAGCACGAAAATCGTCGATATCACGGTAATAACAGCCCCGTTATCGGATGAAAGAGTTAAGGTTTGTGTGGATTTACTCAGTGAAATGGGCAAAACGGTGACAGTCCTTCTTGATGATTTGGTAGCTAAGGTTACGCGAAGCCGACCCGTCGATTTCGATGGATTGGCGATGGTCGCATACGACGGAAGTCCCAGGCGTCCTTGGCATGAATTAGCCAAGAGGATATTCGATATTGTTCTTACAGGCACTGGCCTTATCGTTATTAGTCCTATTCTCTTGATAATTGCGTCTGCTATAAAGCTGACATCTGAGGGTTCCGTGATATTTGCTCAGGATCGTGTGGGTGTCAATGGGCGGATGTTTAAAATGTACAAGTTTCGATCGATGGTTGTTAATGCTGAGGAACTAAAGGCGAAGTTAGCTCATTTAAATGAGATGAGCGGACCGGTCTTTAAGATTACGAATGATCCAAGGGTAACAGCGGTGGGAAGATTTTTAAGGAAAACGAGTTTGGATGAACTGCCGCAGTTGTGGAATGTATTAATAGGCGACATGAGTCTTGTGGGGCCAAGGCCACCGTTGCCGAATGAGGTTAATATGTATGATCCGAAGCATCGGAAGCGGTTAGCAGTGAAGCCGGGGATTACCTGTATATGGCAGATTAGTGGTCGTAATGAAGTGGACTTTGAAGAGTGGATGGCAATGGATGCCGAGTATGTGGAGCGCTGGTCTTTGTGGATGGATATTGAGATATTAGCGAAGACGGTTCCAGTGGTGTTGATGAGGAAGGGTGCAAGTTAAAAAACATAGCATTGATTCTAAAACCAAATGAAACATTACTTATGAAATGAGTGTTAAGGAGAATCAAGATATGAAAGGTATAGTGCTAGCCGGGGGCTCCGGTACCAGACTTTATCCATTAACGATGGTCACTTCTAAACAGTTGTTGCCAATCTACGACAAGCCTATGATTTACTATCCCTTAAGCGTATTAATGGATGCAGGTATAAGGGACATTCTAATTATTAGTACTCCTGCCGATACTCCTAGATTTGAAGCACTTATGGGCAATGGTCATCAGTTTGGAGTGAGCCTTTCTTATGCGGTGCAGCCAAGCCCTGATGGTTTAGCACAGGCTTTTATTATCGGTGAGAAATTTATTGAAGATGATAGTGTGGCTATGGTGCTTGGTGACAATATCTTTGTCGGTCATGGTTTTAAGGCTCGTCTTATAAGTGCTGCGGAAAATGCTAAAAACAAGATCGCTACAATTTTTGGATACTATGTAGATGATCCGGAACGTTTTGGTATTGTAGAGTTTGATAAGAATGGGAAAGCAATTTCTATTGAAGAGAAACCGAAAATACCCAAATCAAATTATTGTGTTACAGGCCTTTATTTTTACGATAATCGTGTAGTTGAGTATGCCAAAAGTTTAACTCCTTCAGCTCGTGGTGAGCTTGAGATTACTGACATTAACCGTATGTATCTTAAAAATGGAGAGTTAAATGTGGAATTACTCGGACAAGGCTTTACTTGGCTCGATGCTGGTACACATGAAAGCCTTGTAGAGGCAACAAATTTTGTTAAGACTGTAGAGACACATCAGCATCGTAAAATCGCTTGCCTTGAGGAGATTGGATATCTTAATGGGTGGATTGATAAAGAACAGTTAATCAAAGCAATTCAACCTCTTAGTAAAAACCAATATGGCGAGTACTTGATGGATGTTCTGACTGGAAAATATATTGAGAAAAATCCTCAACTGCGATTAGTAGCCGACGGTTAAATTAGGAGATTGGTTCAGCTCATTTTTATTAGGAGAAAAAGTTATGAACATCATAGTGACTGGTGGAGCCGGATTCATAGGTTCTAATTTTATTTATTACGAATTAGAGGAGCATCCAGAGGATAGAATTATCTGCCTAGATAATCTTACCTACGCAGGAAACCTCTCAACTCTTGAAATGGCTATGAAAGCTTCGGATTTTAGGTTCGTGAAAGCCGACATTGCCAATAGAGAAGCTGTCTACAAACTCTTTGAAGAAGAGCATCCGGACATTGTTGTCAACTTTGCAGCAGAGAGTCATGTGGATAGAAGTATAAAAGACCCTTCCATCTTCTTACAGACAAATATTATTGGTACGGGAGTTTTAATGGACGCTTGCCGAAAATACGGCATTGAGCGTTATCATCAAGTTTCGACTGACGAAGTATACGGTGACCTTCCCTTAGATCGGAAAGATCTATTCTTTACTGAGAATACTCCGATTCATGCAAGCAGCCCATATAGTTCAAGTAAGGCAGGAGCGGATTTATTGGTTCTTGCTTACTATAGAACATTTGAGCTGCCCGTATCAATTACACGTTGTTCCAACAACTATGGGCCCTATCACTTTCCGGAGAAGTTAATACCCCTGATGATTAGCCGTGCTTTAGCCAATCGGCCTCTTCCTGTGTATGGTAAGGGCGAAAACGTAAGGGATTGGCTATATGTGAAAGATCATTGCAAAGCAATAGACTTAGTTATAAGAAAAGGTCGTTCGGGTGAAGTCTACAATATCGGCGGTCATAATGAAAGAACAAATCTTGAGGTTGTAAAGACGATTCTTCGTGTATTGGGAAAACCAGATAACCTTATTTCATATGTAACTGACCGTCCTGGTCACGATATGAGGTATGCAATCGACCCTGCTAAAATCCATAGTGAGTTAGGATGGATGCCGGAAACTAAGTTTGAAGATGGTATTAAAACAACCATCCAATGGTATTTGGACAATAGGAAGTGGTGGGAAGGCATCCTTACTGGTGAATACACTTAATATTTTGAGAAGTTGTATGGTAAGAGATTGAATTCTGAGAAGTAATAACAGTATTTAATTGTTTATTTAGTTTTTGAGACCCCCATTTTATAAGCGGGGGGTGTTGGTCCTTCGTTAACTTCAGGTGAGTAGAGTCCCAATCTGAAGCCCCGATGTTCAGCTTAAGCTGAACGAGTTCACTTTAGAGTCTATATAGAGGAGCAGAATATCTAATGAAGGTATTAGTTACAGGATCTAATGGACAGCTTGGATACGATGTTGTTAATGAACTTGAGAAACGGGGGCATACAGCAATTGGTGTTGGTATTCAGGAGATGGATATAACCGAGAATAAGTCTGTTAGCGAAGTAATCACAAAAGCTAACCCGGATGCAGTAATTCATTGTGCTGCTTGGACAGCGGTGGATGCAGCAGAGGACAATGTGGAGAAGTGTCGACTTGTAAATACGACAGGTACGGAGAATATCGCTGGAGTGTGTAAAGTACTGGGTATTAAGATGATGTACATCTCTACAGATTATGTTTTTGATGGGCAGGGCACAAGACCTTGGTCACCGGATGACGAACGAAATCCTCTTAATGTGTATGGTCAGAGCAAATACGAAGGAGAGCTTGCAGTAGAAAACAACCTTTCTAAATACTACATTGTTCGTATAGCGTGGGTATTTGGAGTTAATGGCAATAACTTCGTTAAAACGATGTTGAAACTTGGCAAAACTCACGACCATCTTACAGTTGTAAATGACCAGATAGGTTCTCCCACTTATACGTATGACCTGGCTCGACTTCTTATTGATATGGTTGAGACAGAAAAGTACGGACGTTATCATGCCACAAATGAAGGATTCTGTTCTTGGTATGATTTTGCCTGTGAAATATTTAGAAAGGCAGCGGAGATTAATCCTATTTACAAGGACATTTTGATTGATCCGGTTGATAGCAGTGCTTATCCAGTGAGGGCAAAAAGACCTTCTAACAGCCGAATGAGTAAAGAGAAGTTATCTGATAACGGTTTCAAGAGAATGCCTTCATGGCAGGATGCTTTGAGCCGTTATCTCAAAGAAACACAGTTTTAATAGGAGTATTGATATGGGGCAGATTAAGGTAAGCACTTGTCCAATTGAAGGACTTTATGTAATTGAACCCGCCATTCATGAAGATAGCAGAGGTTACTTTATGGAAACTTATAATCAGAAGGACATGCATGAGGCGGGGTTTGATATGGTATTTGTTCAGGATAATCAATCAATGTCTGTTAAAGGGGTATTGCGTGGACTTCATTATCAGAAGCAGTTTCCTCAGGGGAAATTAGTTCGTGTTATTAGGGGTTCTGTGTTTGATGTTGCTGTTGATTTGCGAATTGACTCTGAGACCTATGGCAAGTGGTATGGTGTGGAACTGAGCTCGGAAAACAAGAAGCAGTTCTATATTAGCGAGGGTTTTGCTCATGGATTTCTAGTTCTTTCTGGTGAGGCGGAATTTTGCTATAAAGTAACGGACTATTATCATCCTGGAGATGAGGGGGGACTGGCCTGGAATGATCCGGACATTGGGATTGAATGGCCGATACCTGAGGGCACAGAACTAATAATGAGTGAAAAGGATCAGAATTGGCCTTGTTTTACGAATGTATTTTAATTAGGGGTTAATGCAAGTGAATAATAACAAACAACATGTTTTTATTATCGGTTCCAAAGGAATTCCGGCTAGATATGGTGGATTTGAATCTTTTGTAGAAAAGCTTACTTTTTATCAAAAATCTCCGGATATTCAGTATCATGTTTCATGTGTTGTGGAAAAAGGAGAATATGAGTCAAGACAGCGTACGTTTACTCACAATGGAGCAATATGCTTCAATATTAGGGCACTCAATATTGGACCAGCTAAAGCGATTTTTTATGATATTGATGCTTTAAAATATTGTATTAAATATATCAAGTCCAATCAGATTCAGCATGCAACAATTTATATATTAGCATGTCGTATTGGTCCTTTTATTAGTTATTATAAGAAACAGCTTGAGAAACTTGGAGCGCATTTGTATGTGAATCCAGATGGTCATGAGTGGAAAAGAGCGAAATGGAGTGCGCCAGTTAGACTTTATTGGAAGCAATCGGAGAAAATGATGGTTAAGTATGCAGAACTCTTAATCTGCGATAGTAAAAATATTGAGAACTATATAAAAGAAGACTACAAGAAAAATTACCCCAAAACAACTTTTATTGCTTACGGTTCAGAAACAAATAAATCAAGATTGGCGGATCATGATCCGAAAGTTACCGATTGGTATCACGAAAAAGATGTAAAACCAAAAGGATACTATTTGGTTGTAGGTAGATTTGTACCCGAAAATAATTATGAGACCATGATTAAAGAATTCACAAAGTCTAAGGCAAAGAAGGATTTGGTAATAATTACCGGATGTAAAGGGGTTCCATATTACGATAAATTGAAAGATGAAACTAGCTTTGATCAGGATAAAAGAATTAAATTTGTTGGTACTGTTTATGACCAAGAACTGTTAAAGAAAATTCGAGAAAACGCCTATGGGTACCTTCATGGCCATGAAGTCGGTGGCACTAATCCGAGTCTTCTTGAAGCTCTAGGAAGTACGGATTTGAATTTGTTGTTGGACGTTGGGTTTAATCGTGAAGTCGGAGAAGATGCGGCATTGTATTGGAATAAGCTAGATGGGGATTTGGCCGGACTGATTAATAGAGTGGACCAGATGGGCGGAGAAGAGATTGAAGAGCTTGGTAGGAAAGCAAAAAAACGGATAAGGGATGCTTATAGCTGGAGAAATATTGTTGAGGAGTATGAGAGGTTGTTCCTTACTGTTTAACACATTCGTAACCTAATAAAGAAGGATTAACATAATTATGAAAAATGATTTAACAATTGCCGTGGCAGGAACCGGATACGTGGGGTTGTCTATTGCGACTCTCCTATCTCAGCATCATAAAGTATATGCTGTGGATATCATTCCAGAAAAGGTTGAGCGGATTAATAAAAAACTGTCTCCAATTCAGGATGATTATATAGAAAAATATCTGGCTGAAAAAGAATTGAATCTGACTGCAACGCTGGATGCTGAGTTGGCTTATAGTAATGCAGATTTTGTCGTGATTGCAGCACCGACCAACTATGACAGCGAGAAGAATTTCTTTGACACGAGCGCGGTAGAAGATGTGATCAAACTGGTCATGGAATATAACACGAATGCTATTATGGTCATCAAGAGTACTGTCCCAGTAGGTTTCACTGCTTCTATTCGTGAGAAAACAGGTTCTAAAAATATTATCTTCAGTCCTGAATTCTTACGGGAGTCAAAGGCTCTTTATGACAATCTGTATCCGAGCCGTATCATAGTTGGTACGGACATGGAGGATAAACGTCTGTTTGAAGCTGCTGGCACATTTGCAGACCTGCTGCAAGAGGGTGCTCTCAAGGAGAACATTGAGACACTGATTATGGGATTTACCGAGGCAGAGGCTGTGAAACTTTTTGCTAACACATATCTAGCTTTAAGAGTTTCTTTTTTCAACGAACTGGATACATACGCTGAGATGAAAGGACTGGATACTCAACAGATTATTAATGGTGTATGTCTTGATTCGAGAATAGGATCTCATTATAACAATCCGAGCTTTGGTTATGGTGGATATTGTCTTCCGAAAGACACAAAGCAACTTTTAGCTAATTATTCAGATGTGCCTGAGAACTTGATTGAAGCCATTGTGGAAAGCAACAGAACTAGAAAAGACTTCATTGCCGACAGAGTACTTAAAATGGCTGGATATTACGGATATGAGGAAGATAACCAGTATAGTAAGAGCAAGGAAAAACCTGTTACAGTTGGCGTTTATAGACTGACAATGAAGAGTAACTCTGACAATTTCCGTCAGAGTAGTATCCAGGGTGTAATGAAAAGAATTAAGGCCAAAGGAGCTACGGTGATTATATATGAACCTACGCTTAAGATTGGTGAGACCTTCTTCGGATCGTTAGTGATTAATGATTTGGATGTGTTCAAAAAGAAGTCGGATGCGATTATTGCTAATAGGTATGATAGCTGTTTGGATGATGTAGTTGAGAAGGTTTATTCAAGAGATATTTTCAGAAGAGATTAGGGTTCTTCGTAAACATTAAGCTTTTACATGTAAAGAAAAGTCCCCATCTGAAGCCCCGATGTTCAGCTTTAGCTGAACGAGTTCACTGAAATATGTATGTGGAGGATGCTGTGAAAATTCTACATTATTTCTTAGGGTTTCCGCCATATAGGACGGGTGGTCTTACTAAATATGCCTTTGATTTGATGCAGGCACAGGCGGAACAGGACAACACAGTCATGGCGTTGTGGCCTGGACAGATGGGAATTCTGTCAAAGCAGACTAAGATTAAGAAAAGAAATAGTGTGAATGGCATTGAAAATTATGAACTCATTAATCCTCTTCCGGTTTCATTAGATGAAGGTATCACAGCGTTTGATGAGTATATGAAACCGTGTAATTCAGAAGTCTATCAGAATTTTTTGAAGAACGCTAAACCAGAAGTGATTCACCTCCACACACTAATGGGGCTGCATAAAGTATTCTTTGAAGTTACAAAGCAACTTAATATAAGGACTGTGTTTACCACACATGACTATTATGGATTGTGCCCTAAAGTTACTCTGTTTCGTTATGGTGTCCCTTGTAAGAACGATCATGGCTGCAAGGATTGTATTCCGTGTAATTACTCCGCATTATCCATTAAGAAGATTCGTATAATGCAGTCACCATTGTACAGGTATTTGAAGAATTCCGCATTAGTTAAACAGTTACGTAAACAGCACCGGGGAGACTTCTTCTCAAATGATATTATCCCTGAAATGCCTGTGTCAGAAACCGAAGTGAAGGTATTGGCAAATCGATATAAAAAACTGAGAGAATACAATATTGGAATGCTGACCAATGTGGATTTGATCCATTTTAATTCAACGGTTACAGAGTCTGTTTATCATAGATATTTTACTCCTAAGGCGGGTAAAGTGATGACGATTGCTCATAAAAATATTGTTGATAATCGGAAGGTAAATAATTGGAAACCTAAGCAAACATTAAGGATAACTTGCCTGGCTTCTGCAAAGCCGTTTAAAGGCTTTACCGTCCTTAAAAACACGTTGGACAACTTGTGGAATTTAGGCAAACATGATTTTGAATTAAAGATGTATAGCCCGGTTAAGAATCCTTCTCCTTATATGAAAGTTCAAGAAGAAGGGTTCCAATATAGTGATTTGGGTAATATCTTAGCTGAAACCGATGTGCTGATTGCACCAAGTGTGTGGTATGAGACCTTTGGTTTCACGGTACTTGAAGCCATAAGCTATGGAGTTCCGGTAATTGTAAGTAATCATGTCGGAGCTCAGGACATCGTGGGAGATGGTGGCATTGTGGTTGAAGCTGGTTCAGAAGAATCGCTGAAAGAAGCAATTTTAATGCTGACTCCAAATAAGTTACTGGATCTGAGAACTAATATTCAGGAAAAGGTTGAAATTAAAACCTGGCGGCAGTTTTTGAATGAAAATTATGCTTTATATGAGGGATAGAGAATGGGAATAGTTGATACTTTGCTTAAGATAGCAGGTAAAAACAATTTTGAAATAGATGAAAGAATTGGCACGGAATACATTATTCGTCTTTGCTGGAGATATGGATGGATGATTATAAGAGGAAAAATCCTCTCGATTGGTCATTCAGGTATATCAGGAGATATTTTTGTCGGGCGAAAGGTAAAGCTCTATGAAAAGAAACGCTTGAAAATTGGAAGCAAGACCAAGATACATGATGGTGTCAAGATTGATGCGCTGTCCACAGAGAATGTATGTATTGGAGACCATGTGGTTATTGGGCATGATACAGTGATTGAATGCACTGGTGGGTTACAGAATGTAGGTAAAGGTGTGAAGATTGGAAATAGAACAACATTTGGTAGTGATTGTTTTTTCGGTGCAGCCGGTGGAATTGAGATTGGCGAAGATGTGGTGGCTGGTCAGTTTATCCGTTTCCATTCAGAAAACCATAACTATGATGATTTAAATGCTTTGATTAAAGATCAAGGTGTAACCCATGAAGGGATCAAGATTGGAAATAACTGCTGGATAGGAGCGGGAGTCGTGTTCCTGGATGGAGCGGAGCTCGGAGATGGATGTGTTGTGGCTGCAAATGCAGTGGTAACAAAGAAGTTTAGGGAAAATGTTGTTATCGGTGGGGTGCCTGCGAAAGTGTTAAAGATGCGGGGAGAAAAATGATGAAGCGAATACTTTATGTTAGAAGTGGTCCTTATCAGGTTGATGCCAACGCATATAATTTGCAGGAACTTGGATTGGCGTCTGCATTATATAGGTATGGTTATCAGTGTGACGTGATGTATTACCACAAAAAGAAAGATTATGATCAGGAAATAGAAAAGAATGGATCAACTATAAAAGTTCTCTGGCGGCACGGAATTCGTTTATTGAGAAGTGGAGTTTATCCACAAATCTTGAAGAAAGAATTTTTGAAACAATATGATTATGTGATCTGTTCTGAGTATAGTCAGATAATGTCTGTATTGTTGTGTAAGAATTTTGATAAGACGTACATCTATAACGGTCCCTATTACAATATGTTTAAAATTCCATTTATAGAGCCTATCTATGACAGATTTTTTGGCAATTACATCAATAAAATGGCCAAGAAAATATTTAGTAAAACTGAAATGGCCAAAGACTATATTGCCAAAAAGGGGATTAAAAACACGATTGTTACAGGAGTTGGATTAGATATTGAAAAGTTTGAAAAGGAAACGGTTATTAAGCCGTTAACAAAAGAATTGCTTTCTAAAATGGAAGGACACCGAAACTTCCTATATATAGGCAGCATTATAAAACGTAAGAACGTTGAGTTGCTCATTAAAGCCTTCGCAGCTCTTAAGAAAAATACCGGAACCGAAGATGTTCAGTTAGTTCTGGTAGGTAAAGGCGATAAGTCTTATACAGAATATTGTCATTCTCTTATCCCAGAAGAATTACAGAGAACGGTTGTTTGGTGTGACTTTATTGAAAATGCACAGACAAAATTTGTTTACCAAGCAACGACGGCATTTCTGCTTCCTTCAATTCAGGAGATTTTTGGTATGGTTTTGCTGGAAGCAATGTATTTTTCCGCACCTGTTATTTCCAGTCATAGCGCAGGTGCAGGGACACT
Organism: Desulfosporosinus sp. FKA; assembly: GCF_002196785.1. NCBI lineage: Bacteria > Bacillati > Bacillota > Clostridia > Eubacteriales > Desulfitobacteriaceae > Desulfosporosinus > Desulfosporosinus sp. FKA. The sequence continues at coordinate 154,874 of NZ_NAHZ01000031.1, forward strand.
AATAAAGAGTGGCCAGAATGGAATAATCGTCGAGGAATTTGACGAGAATAAGTGGTGTTCAGCTATGATGAAGATTTTGATTCAACCTGAGAAAGCAAAAGCATTAGGAGAGAGTGCCGGAGAATCCATTCGGAATGAGTTTATGTGGGATGGTATAGCGCAGAAAATGATTGACTGCATTGAAGTCAAACCATGATGACCATTGTAGCGGAGGCGAACATGAGAGTTTGTTTTGTTATTTTGCATTATCTTACAGATGAAGACACGATTGAATGCATAAATTCAATTAATAAACTGACTACTGAAGAAGTAGAATTAATAATTATAGATAATTTTTCCAACAATGGCAGCATTGAGAAAGTAGTGGCTTCTACCGCGCATATGAAAAATTGTCATATTATATATAATCAAAAGAATTTAGGATTTGCGCAAGGAAATAATATTGGATATGAGTATGTGCGGCGAAACTTTCCATCTTCATTTGTCGTGGTAATTAATAATGACACAGTAATAAAACAAAGGGATTTTATAAAAGCATTAAGACGTTCTTATAATAGTAATCCTTTTCATGTCTTGGGACCAGATATTATCTCATTGATTGATGGTGGACATCAAAATCCTATGGAAAAACTCCTTACTAAAAAGGATATCTCAAGAGAAATTTATCGTTATTCGGCTTTGTTACTTTTATCGCGAATTGGCTTATATGATTTTATAAAAAAGCTTCATAGTAAAGAAATCCTGACGGGAAAAATTAATATGAGCAAAGGTTCTTACGAAGTAATTCATCATAAGGCACTTCATGGTTCATGTTTAATCTTTTCACCAAAATTTGTTGATCAAGTAGAGCAAGCATTTCTTCCGGACACATTCCTTTACATGGAGGAGATGATTCTTGCAAAATTTTGTATTACAAATGGCATGCGAATGATTTATGATCCTTCGTTGGAGATTTATCATAAAGAGGATTCATCCACAAATATGCAGGTCAGTTCAGCTAAAGCAAAACGCGAATTTATATTTAAGAATTTGATTAAGTCAGGAAAAGTATATAAACGACTGTTCAAAAAAGCAGAGAGGATTTTGGTATGAATATAGTTTTATTTGTAATATTTGTGCTATGTATCATATTCACACCGAAAAAATATAAAAAGATTACGAATCCTGTTTTTACATTTACATTTATGTGGGCAATGATCATGGAAATGGCGAGGGAACAGGTGTATGGTCTTTATAGTTATTCCCCGGAAGTAATGCAGATTATTGTAATTGGGATAGTTTTTTTTGTTCTGGGATATGTAATTGCCTACCTAATGAGGAAATATACGTTTAAATTCAAGCGGAAAGAGCATAGAGAAATAACATATCGTTTGAGATATAATCTGCTCTATATATTGGCTATAATTTGTATGATTTATTACCTGAGGTATTTTATGCAATCTATACTCTTAATTTTGCAAGGAAATAATTTAGAGGTGATTAGGCGACTGGTTCAGGATGAAACAAGTTCATCTCCGTTAAATGATTTAATAATTAACTTTGTTATATTACCTAGTGCAACTGCGTTAGAAGTTTTAGCGGTAAGCGATTTTTGGTTGGGTAAAAGGGACAAAAAGCTTTTTATAATGTCTATTATTATTATCATAATGAGAATTATCTCTGATGCAGGAAGAACTCCAATGGTAGATTTTTCAATATATATGATTATCGGATTTTTACTTACACATAATAGAAAAAACGAAAAAACACAGAAAAAACGATGGACGGATTTAAAGGATAGGAGATTAGCCAGAAAATACGGAACACTTGGAGTTATTATATTGTTTATTATGTCGATTTCCAGAACGAGTAGTACCTTATTGAGACAGGTATATTTTTATTATGCTATGTCACCAGTAATGTTTACGACTTGGAAAGAACAGGTAGATGCTAAGGGCTTGATAACATATGGTATCACATCCTTGAACGGATATTTTTTCAGTGTAGTTTATTTACTTAAAAATATGTTCCATCTTTCTTATCCGGATTTGCTAAAAACTTCCTACGACATGATTGCTCTGACTGATAGTTCATGGTCGGCAATAGCACAAGGCAATATTAGAGCCAATGCTTATGTATCTGCATTTTGGTTTTTCTATACAGATGGTAGAATAATTGGTGTTGCCTTAGGTATGTTTATATATGGATTGATAGTTTCACGTGCTTTCTTCAAAGCAGTAAACAAATTAGATTTGAAAAAAATCTCAATATATCTGATCTTGTATCAAGGTATATTCTTTTCATTTATAAGATTTCCATTTGCGAAACCATATTATGCGCTTGGTGTGTTGATCATTCTATTGATTGCTTTTAAGCCGGTAATAATTCGTAAAAGTTTGCTTAACGACACTGGAAGGTAATAATTGTGCGGAGGTAATGATGTTTAAAATTGAAAATACTACGATTGTGTACGTTGCGTGTCCTACATACAATAAAACGGGTGGAACTGAATTGGCCCACCAATTAGTATATGAACTGAAGCAGCAGGGAGTGGACGCAAGAATTACCTATTATGATTACAATGGCGGCGAGAAAGTGATTAATCCAGCTTTTAGAATTTATGTTGATTCTTTTGAAGAGCTGAAGAATGTAATTGATTCAGAAAAGAATATCTTTATTACGCCTGAAATTAAGATTTCTCTGTTAGCTAAATATAACCACATTCAAAAATGCGTGTGGTGGATGAGCGTAGATAATTTTGTAAAAAATAATGGACTCCGTAATGCCGTTAATTTTTATGGACTAAATAAAGCTGTTAAACTTCTTATAAATAAACGCATTAGTTTAATAGAAAAGAAAATAGTTGATCATGTTGTCCATTTTTATCAAAGTGAATATGCACGCCAATTTTTATTGTCCCATGGGGTGACCAAATCTTATAGATTATCGGACTATATTAACCAATCTTATTTGACCGATGATGACAGTGATAATGCAATTGAAAGAGAGGGTAATGTACTGTACAACCCTAAAAAGGGAATTGAATTCACGAATAAGTTAATGGTCCAATCCCCGAATTTCAACTGGATTCCAATTCAAAACATGACTACTGATGAAGTTCGAGAACTCCTTAGGCGAAGCAAAGTATACATTGATTTTGGAAATCATCCTGGAAAAGACCGCTTTCCACGTGAGGCTGCAATCTCAGGATGCTGTGTTATTACCGGAAAGAGAGGAAGCTCTGCTTATTATCAAGATATTCCAATTAGTGATGAGTTCAAATTTGATGATTCGGATGTTAATGTAAAACCGATAGTTGAAAAGATTCGGGAGTGTTTGATGAATTATGACGAAGAATTTAAAAAGTTTGAAGAGTACAGGCATTTAATACGTGGAGAGTACGAACTGTTTAAAAAGGATGTAGCAACTATAATAAAATAGAAAGAATATGTATTGTAATGAACGGAAATAAATCTTTAGCAAAAAATTCAGTTTATAATGTTGTGTATAAATTGCTCAATGTTCTTTTTCCGCTGCTAACAGCAACATATGTCGCTAGAGTATTGTTGGCGGCAGGAGTTGGAAAGGTATCGTACGCGCAAAATATAGTGGCTTATTTTACTGCCATTGCAGCTTTAGGTATACCGAATTATGGAACAAAAGAAATTGCTATGGTGCGTGAGAATAAGAACAAGATTAATAAATTATTCACTGAATTATTTTTAATTAATTTTATATCAACTTTAGTCTGTACAATTGCATACTACACTATGATTTTTTCAGTGAACTATTTTCAGGAGAACATTCAGCTCTATATAGTTGTCGGATTTGCTATAATTCTTAATGTTATTAATGTTGACTGGTTTTATCAAGGCATAGAAGAGTATGCCTATATTGCATTAAGAAGTTTTGGAGTAAAACTCGTTTCACTTTTTTGTATCTTTATGTTTATTAGAACGCCAGAAGACATTTCTATCTATGCGACTATTTACTGTTTGGGAATTGGCGGAAATAATATATTTAACATAATAAATCTAAAAAAACATAACGTAAGATTCTCGATTGCTGCAATTTCGGTCAAGCGTCATTTAAAGCCAATATTCATATTGCTTGCTTCTGTTATGGCGGTAGGGATATATACGATGCTTGATACCACAATGATTGGTATTATGTGTCAGGATACAAATGTCGGTTACTACACTAACGCCATGAGACTTGTGAAAATTCTGATCAGTGTTGTAACAGCCATTGGAGGAGTGCTTCTGCCAAGGCTTAGTTATTACCATTCTCAGGGTATGAATGATGAATGTTCGAAGGTCGTTTCGAAGGTGTTTTCAATCATGTTATTTTTATTCTTGCCTTGTGAGATAGGCTTATTTCTTGTTGCGGGGCAGGTTATGCCTTTGTTATTTGGTGAATCATTTGCTCCGGGGGTAATGACTCTGCGGCTTGCGAGTCTGCTTATAGGCACTCTAGGCTTCAGTAATTTGTTTGGAACTCAAGTCCTGTTAACGTTTGGTGCTGAAAAGAAACTGCTGATAGCTACTATTACAGGAGCAGTTACAAACATAGTGTTAAATCTAATTCTGATTCCAAAGTTAGCTCAGAATGGTGCGGTAATTGCGTCAGTTATCAGCGAGACATTGGTAACAGTAGTGGCAGTCATTTTTTCTAGTAAGTACATTAAGATATATTTGAATAGGAAACTGATAATTTCTCTAATATTAGCTTCCATAGGGCTTGCTACTAGCGTTTTATGTATTCAAAGCGTTGTTTCTAATGTTATTGTTAAGTTGTCACTCTCAGTAGTTATGGGGGCTAGTGTTTATATGCTCATTAATATTGCAACAAAAAATCCAATAATCGGGGATGTGCTTGCGATTGTTAAGAAGAAATGAATATCCGTACTCGATATGTGCGAAGAGAATAGTGTCGAACCAATTAAATACTAATTTATGGTTGCATAAAATAAAAGAAATTATCTCGATTTATGAGATAATTTCTTTTATTTTATGCGCTTAATTATTTATATTGGCGCTTAGTGTAATTTTATAAAGCTTTATAAAGGATAATATGTTATTTTTTGTAAAGGAAATTAAAGGTAAGTGGCGAATTAAAAGTAGGTACATCGAAGTACATTTGTCCTAGTACCGTAGACTCATACGGTTGGGTCTACGGTACTAGTTTTGAGCATACATTTAAATCGTTGACGAAAGATTGTCTTGAAAGGGGATTTAGGATGAGATGGGTTTGATTTAAGTTAATACTATTAATTTCGCGTTAAATAGGACAATCTTTCTATGAGACCAACAAGAAGTGTGATAGCTTACTTGTTTTAAAGTGAAATTCAAATCCGTTTGCTATTAACAGCCCTATAGTTAATCCAGTTGGCCAGTCTTAATAAAAGCGAGCTTAGAAGAGTTTCTGCGCTATTGAACGTTTTTAAGGGGGATATGAGAACTGGGCATGGTATAGGGATTAACTCTGAAAGCCTTTTCTAGCGCTGGTTTGGGCGATATACGGTTAATTAAGAGTTGTCCTAAAACTGATACGGAGACGCAAAATATACAGTAGGTAGCGCAATGGAATTCTGTTTTTTGGCTACTCCTTTTACATTACCAGAGTGACATTAGACCATAGTTTGGTTTTCCAGTTAAATAGGGAATCAAAGAGGATATCGAAAGACAGCATGATTAATTTGTGAAATTCCATGAAAGGAGGTAATTGATTAATGATCAAGAACAAACGCTCAATTGTCCTAATACTTTTCGATATCATCCTTATTAATTTAGCTATGTTTGCTAGCTATTATCTCCGCTTTGACGGAGCGATTCCGATTGAATATAAAACAACTTATATCCAAACAGTGTGTATCGGTACTTTTGTTTATATTGGCGTTTTTATTTTTTTTGGTCTCTATAAAAAACTCTGGCAGTATGCAAGTATTGGGGAGCTTTTATCAGTTGTCTACGCTGTCACGGTAGGAACCGGAATTATTGTTACGATTATCTACTTTAGTGCTCCTATGCGTCTTGCTCATACTGTAGCTGTATTACTCTGGTTTTTAACCATCTTTCTCATTGGAGGTTCACGTTTTGCATGGCGGATTCTCCAGGAGAATCATGTATTTAATTCACCTGAGCCAGGTTCGAAGAGTCGGGTTCTCATTGTTGGGGCAGGGGATGCAGGAGTAATGGTAGCACGGGAATTTAAAAAGCGCTTTTTCCGCGAGGGACGCCCGGTGGGATTTATTGATGACGATTCCCACAAACAACGGTTGGAAGTCCACGGAATACCTGTTTTAGGAAGGTGTCAGGATATCCCGCGAATCGTTAATAATCATAACATTGATCAAATTATTCTCGCTATACCGTCGGCTTCTGGGGATGCCATACGGGAGATTGTTGAGATCTGTGAACAAACGAGTGCCGAGTTAAAGATCATGCCAGGTGTGTTTGATGTTCTGAGTGGAACTGTGGATACGAAAAAGATTCGCAAAGTCCAAGTTGAGGATTTGCTGGGCCGAGAACCGGTAAAAGTAAATCTCGAAGAGGTCTCAGGCTATCTGACAGGCGAGACCGTGGTCGTCACAGGTGCGGGTGGGTCAATCGGTTCGGAAATTTGCCGGCAGATTATTAAATTTAACCCAGCTAAACTAGTGGTTGTCGGACAGGGTGAAAATAATATCTTTGATATTGAACAAGAATTGCGTAGCGAAAATCCGAAACTCAATATTGAAACGGAGATTCTTGATATTAAAGACCAAACTAAAGTAAATCTTGTGTTTAGCCGCCATAAACCCGGTGTTGTTTTTCATGCTGCGGCACATAAGCACGTACCGCTGATGGAAAAAAATCCGGAAGAAGCTTTAAAAAATAACATTGTTGGGACAAGAAATTTAGCGGAAGCTGCAGATGCAGTTAAGGTCAAAACCTTTGTTCTTATTTCCACTGACAAAGCAGTGAATCCTACCAGTATTATGGGTGCTACAAAGCGTGTAGCGGAAATGATTATTCAGAGCATCGACAAACGCTCTACAACCAAGTTTGTGGCCGTGCGTTTTGGTAATGTTTTAGGAAGTCGGGGCAGCGTTATCCCTACGTTTAAGAAGCAAATCGAGAAGGGTGGACCTGTCACAGTCACCCATCCCGATATGGTCCGTTTCTTTATGACGATTCCTGAAGCTGCACAGCTGGTCGTTCAAGCTGGTGCGATTGCTAAGGGTGGAGAAATTTTTATTTTAGATATGGGTCGTCCGGTTAAAATTATGGATTTAGCTAAGGATTTGATTCGACTTTCGGGGTATAAACCGGGTGTGGATATACCGATCCGAATAACGGGAATGCGGCCTGGGGAAAAGCTGTATGAGGAACTTCTTACAGCTGAGGAGGGAACAAGCGCTACCAAACACCAAAGAATTTTCGTTGCCAAGCCTAATACTATTGATGAGGAAAAATTGGAAAAGCTTGTTTATGCAATTCGTGAGAACGGAAGCTTCTTTACGAGGGAACAGGTTGTAGCACATTTGCAGTATATTGTCCCTGAGTTTAGGCGACAAGCGTTGAAGAATGCTGTTGGTTTACAATAACTTGTTTAAGAAGGGATTTTATAGAAAATAGATAAGAGATTTGAGGAGGAATAATAGAAATGGGTGCTATAGTTCACAAGCTACCATTATCAATAGGTAACGGTAGGATTTACCTTTCGTCACCACATATGAGTGATGAAGGGTATGAAGCAGAATATATTAGAGAAGCCTTTGAAACTAACTGGATCGCACCTCTAGGAAAAAATGTTAATGAGTTTGAAAAAGAACTAGCTACTAGAGTTAATACCAAAGCTGCAGCGGCACTAAGTTCTGGGACTGCGGCAATTCATCTAGCTTTAAAGGCGGTTGGAGTTGGTGAAGGTGACCATGACATCGTTTTTTGTCCAACTTTAACTTTCGCTGCTTCGGCAAATCCAATCATCTATCAAAACGCAATACCTGTGTTTATAGATTCTGATGAAGAAACGTGGAATATGTCTCCAGTCGCTTTAGAGAAAGCCTTTCAAAAATATGAAGGCAGAGTAAAGGCCGTTATTATTGTACATCTTTATGGATTATCGGCAGACATTGATAGGATAAAGGTAATCTGCGATAGGTACAATGTTCCGTTAATCGAAGACGCGGCCGAATCATTAGGAACACTGTATAAAGGAAGATACACAGGGACTTTTGGAAAGTATGGTATTTACTCATTTAATGGGAACAAAATTATTACAACTTCAGGCGGCGGGATGCTTGTAGCTAATGAAGAAAGTAATGCCAAAGAACGAATTGAAAAAGTAAAGTTTTGGGCAACACAATCCAGGGATCCTGCCCGATGGTACCAACACAGTGAAATTGGCTATAACTATCGCATGTCAAATATTGTTGCTGGTATCGGCAGAGGGCAACTGAAAGTATTAAATAAGAGGATAGCTAAGAAACGAAAGATATTTGAGTATTATTTGCGTGAGTTGGGAGAGCTAGAGGGCGTTAAGATGATGCCCGTTAATGAGTGGAATGCCCCCAACCATTGGTTAAGTTGTATCACATTAAACGGTTATATAAGACCTTTTGATGTCATAGAGGCGCTTGAGGCGGAGAATATCGAGTCTAGACCTGTCTGGAAGCCGATGCATATGCAGCCGTTCTTTGATATGTATGATTATTTTGGTGATGGAGTTGCCGAGAAGTTATTTGAAAATGGGGTTTGCTTACCGAGCGATACAAAGATGACTGAAGAGGATTTGGCTAGGGTAGTAGGTATTATAAAGGGATTGTGGAGATAGGGATGCAGATAGAAGTAAAGCAAAATATACATGTGTCTGATTCATCTGCTGTATCGAGAAGTGTATATAAAAGATATCTGAAAAGACCAATGGATTTTATTTTATCATTTATTGCATTAATAGTGCTCAGTCCAGTGCTAATTTTCACAGCTTTTCTAATACACGGAAAACTTGGTAGCCCTGTAATATTTAAACAAAAACGACCGGGGTTAAATGGAAAGATATTTACACTATACAAATTCAGGTCGATGACAGACGAAAAGGATGACAACGGAAACTTGATGGCTGATGAGGTTAGGCTTACAAAGTTCGGCAAAATACTAAGATCAACAAGCTTGGATGAATTACCTGAGTTGTTTAATATTCTAAAGGGTGACATGAGCGTGATAGGGCCAAGGCCTCTTCTGATAAAAGATCTGGTATTCTTTAATGAGGACCAGATGAAACGTCAATCTGTCTTGCCAGGCCTTAGTGGATTGGCACAGGTAAATGGACGCAATTGTGTTTTGTGGGAGGATAAGTTTAAATACGATCTTATGTATATACAAAAGATAACATTCCTAGGCGATTGGAAGTTAATATTTCAAACTATTATTAAAGTCTTTAGGAAAGAAGGTATTCATTCAGAAGGAATGGCTACGGCTGAGGACTTCGGTGACTATTTACTTAGGGCAGGGAAAACGAGTCAAGCGCAGTATGACGCTGGACAGGCTAAAGCTAAAGAATTATTAAAATTATAAAGGAACGATCAGGTGACCATGGAAAAATACAGTGTTTTGATGTCACTCTATAAAAAAGAAAAACCTGAATACTTACGGCTTGCCATAGACAGCATGTTGAACCAGACGGTTGCACCTGATGAAATTATTATTGTGAAGGACGGTCCGTTGACAGATGAACTGGAAGCGGTTCTTCAAGAGTACACAACTGCAAATCCTGCACTTTTCAACATCGTGCCGAGTGAGAAGAATCTCGGACTTGGAATGGCTCTTAATCTCGGTTTACAGCACTGTAAAAATGAACTGGTCGCCCGTATGGATACAGATGATATAGCTAAACCTGATAGATGCGAGAAGCAGCTCAGGGTGTATGAATACACGCCAGACCTGTCTTTGCTTGGCTCCAGTGTGGATGAATTTTATTCTGCCCCTTCGCAGGTTGTTTCCCGTCGAGTTGTTCCTACCGAGCATAAAGTGATATATGAGTATGCCAAGAAGCGTAGCGCCTTTAACCACCCAACGGTGATGTATAAGAAGAGCAAGGTGCTCGAGGTGGGCGGTTATGGCAACTTAAGAAGAAATCAAGATGTAGATCTGTTCGGCAGAATGATTTTCTCCGGTTGCTTCGCTGGAAACATTGAAGAGAGCCTACTGTGGTTTCGATCTAATGATGATTTGGCTAAGCGGCGGAAGTGCTGGGAGAATAGCAAGTCTTACATCAATACGATAAAAAAGTTCTGGAAGATGGGCTATTCGAGTTTCGGCGATTACCTGATGATTGCAGTAGCTCAGACCGGGATGTTCCTGATGCCGGTAAAGCTTCAACATTGGGTATATAAAAAGTTTTTGAGGAAATAAAGCTGCCTAGAGAAGGCAGAGAATATATTGAGAGAAGAAAAGGCTATGAGTTTTGAACAGAAAATTAATTATCAACTAAATAAGTTCCCATCTGTAAAAAGGGCTATCAAGCGTATGTATCAATTGGCTATGTATACATTTTCTTCGAAAATCAAATTGGAAGGGGATATCGTCCGTGTTTCACCGGATGACGGCGCGGAGTACTTCTTTGGCTACTATGACAAGTCTCCGTGGGATGCAACAGGACGTTACATGCTCTGCATGAAAGCAAAGGACACGTGGTCTGACGTCAGTCCCAAAGAGCCCTCTGAGATAATCTTGATTGATACTCAGAACGGGAACAAGACAGAAGTCTTAGCAAAGACTCACGCTTGGAATGTACAGCAGAGCTGCATGCTTCAGTGGCTGGGACCGGACTATGAAAGCCGGATATTGTACAACGATTTCAGAGATGATAAATATTGCTCCGTAATTCTTACACTGGCTGATAAGTCTGAGCGTGTAATTCCGTTCCCAGTTTATTCAGTTGCTGCGGATGGAACATTCGCTCTTTCATTGGACTTCTCGAGATTATATAGACTTCGCCCTGGCTACGGCTACTTCAATGCGCTGGAAGCAACTGCAAATGAGAAATTGCCGGACAAGCCGTGCATTTGGCACATTGACTTAATGACGGGGGCTGTGTCGCCTATCCTTAAATACAACGATTTTGCGACCTTCCGACCTCGTCCTGAAATGCAGGAGAAGGATGCAGAACATAAAGTTAATCATATCATGATTAGCCCAAATGGGAAGCGTTTTATGGTGCTTTATCGTTGGTTTAATGGCTCTAGAAAGTATACGAGGCTTGTTACTTGTAATGTCGATGGTACAGATATGTATGTACTTTCCGATGATGATATGGTCAGCCATTGTTATTGGAAGAACGATGCGGAAATTCTCGCGTTTGAGAACAAGCATGATGGTGGTCCTGGCTATTATCTGATGAAGGATAAAACACAGGAATACAAACATTTGTGGAGCAAATATAGTAACGACGGTCATCCGAGCTATAGTCCAGATGGCAGCCTAATTGTTACTGATTCTTATCCGAATAGAGCTCGTATTGCTGACATAAAACTACTCAAAGAAAGTGAAGAAGACGGAACGGTAATTGCTAAGGTATTTGCACCTTTTAAATATGATAATGACACACGTTGTGATCTTCATCCTCGCTGGAGCAGAGACGGAAAGAAGATTTGTTTTGACTCTGTGCTTGAAGGTCATCGTGGTTTGTATATGGTTCCGTTGGATAGTGCATATTCAGATACAACGGGAAGTAAGTTGGTTGCTCCGAAAGATAAGAGTAAAAAGCGTATTAGGATTGTGTATCTTATGACATCCTGTAGAAGGAGTGGACCAACTCAGGTTGTTATTAATATCATTAAAAATCTTGATTCGGATATTTTTGAGCCAATATTAGTTACCCTGTACGATGAACAAGAAGATAGTGATATGGCTGAATTTCTTCCGTATGTTTCCGAGCATTATCTTGTGAAGACTGGTAAAAAAGCTATCATGCTCGGACAGGATGGAGCGCTGAGAAAAAAATTGAAGATGATAAACCCTGATATTATTCATTCGACAGGAGTATTTCCGGATTATGCTGTGTCTCAGATGGGTGAATTTAAGCAGATGATTACATTGCACAATTATGTGTATGAGGACTATCTTGCAAAGTTCGGTAAGATTAAAGGAACAATTTTAGCTAAGATGCAGTTGTCCGCAATGAAAAAAACGAGTAAAACTGTAGCCTGTTCTGATAGTCTGAGAAAAATATATCATGAGAAACTAAAACTTGATCTTGATTATATTCGTAATGGTGTTGATGTTAATCGGTATACACTGCCAGTTGAAGGGGAGAAAAAACTTATACGGCAGGAACTTGCATTACCTCAAGAGGCTTTTATTTTTGTATATACTGGTCAGTTTATTGAGCGTAAAAATGTGCCATTTTTACTCGAGAACTATCTAAAGCAGTTTGGCAATAACCCTAATACATGTCTACTTATGCTTGGCGCCGGTCCAGAATTAGACAAATTACGAATGAAATATAAGGAATATAAAAAAATTACTTTCCTTGGACACGTTTCTAATGTTAATCACTATCTGAAAGCTTGTGACGTATATGTTTCGACTAGCAAATCAGAGGGATTACCAAATGGCGTATTGGAGGCAATGGCAACCGGCTTACCAGTAATTTTGTCAGATATTATGCAACACAAAGAAATCCTAGAAGTAAATGAAGAAAGTGGATCATTATATCGACAGGGTAATGGAACCGACTTTATGAAAAAACTTCAGAATGCTTATGCTAATGATGCGAAAAAGATGGGAAATATGGCATATATAGTAGCGCATGAAGCTTTTAGTGCTTCAAAGATGAGTAAACATTATCAAGATTATTACATCAGAATTGTGAATGGCTGATAGTTCAAGATATTTAAATCCTTAATGAAAGGTATATTAAAGCTATGCCGACAAATAAGAAATTAAAGATCACATTGTTTATTGGTAGCCTGACTGGTGGTGGGGCAGAACGTGTGATAAGTAACCTTGCTAATTATTTAGTAGGTAAAGGGCATGAAGTTGAAGTATTAACTATGTCGGATGTTGCAGATACTTATAAACTTGATGAACGTGTTACCAAAACAACGTTGATTACAAGGAATGAGCGTAAGAACGTTTTATATAATGCATTAATTAGATTTAAACGCCTTTCTAAATATTTGAAGAATAAAGAATGTGACTGTTATGTTGTAATGCTTCCAATAACCATTACAATGATGCTTTTATTGCGGTCAAAAACAAAAGCGAAAGTGATTGCTTCTGAACGAAACGACCCTTCAACTTACACTGGTTATATGAAAAAAATATTAATAAAACTTGCTAAAAGAGCTGATGGATATGTATTTCAGACTGAAAATGCAAAAACTTGGTATAAAGATAGTATTAGAGCTTGTTTAACAGCAATTATTCCTAATGCAATTAACGAAGAATTTATTCATGCCCCTTACAATGGAAAACGTACTAAAAGGATTGTTGCTGCGGGACGTCTAAAAACACAAAAAAACTTTAATGTCTTAATAGAGGCTTATTCTAAAATTGCAGATGAATTTCCGGAATATGATCTTATTATCTATGGTGAAGGCGAAAAAAGAGCTGAACTGCAGGATTTGATAAATAATCTTGGCTTAAGTAGGCGTGTTAATTTGCCTGGTTATACTTTAACACTTGGATTATCAATTGAGGATTGCTCGTTATTTGTCCTTTCATCAGATTATGAGGGAATGCCTAACGCATTAATGGAGGCTATGGCACTAGGGTTACCTTGTATTTCTACGGATTGTCCAATTGGAGGACCGAGGTTTTTGATTAAGAACAAAGTTAATGGATTGTTGGTACCTGTGGGTAATATTGACAAAATGTCAGAAGCAATGAAGTTAGTTTTAGCCAATAAGAATTTTGCAGATCAATTGGGAGAAAATGCATCTGAGATTTCAGATAGATTAAATCCACAGAAAATTTATGACCAATGGGAAAGATTTATATATTCTGTAGTTGATAGTTAATGTATGAAAGGAGATACAGAGTACTTGGGAAGTAAACGTTCAATAAGCATAAGCATTACAAATATTACTGTATTATTATATGCATTATATGCCATTCGCTGGGTTTGGTTAGCGTTTAATACTGTTGAATATTCTTCTGTTTTCTATTATTTAAACCAGATGGTCGGTTATATGTGCATTCCTTTTGGAATACTTTTGCTTTTAAAAACTATGAGAGCTAAAAAAAGAAATATGTTTTTGATTATATTGCCCTTAACTTATTGGTTGTATTGTTTCATTCATAGCTATACGGACCATAGTATTACGTATGGAGTGTTTACACTTTTGTCAATCAGCATTTTTTTGTTATTTGATACAAATGTAAAAATTAGAATATTTAATTGCTTCTATTGGATAGTACAAGGAACCAATATTATTTCATTATTTCTTTGGTTTTTCTACATTTTAAATGTAAATATTGGCTTCAAAATGGTTACATTTTATTCTGATGGTGCTGCAACATATGGAATGTATTATATTAAATGGCTCATTTTTGCTATCTATAACCAAAACATGGTAAATAGACTTTGCGGCATTTTTAACGAACCTGGGGCTCTTGGAACACTATGTGCGCTTCTCTTGATAGCAAGATTTCGATGTAGTAAATTATGGGAAAAAATATTGCTCATTGCCACTGGAGCATTGACATTATCATTTGCATTTTATTTACTGATTTTTGCTTTTTTTGCACTTTATTTAATTAGAAAGAACATAAAAAATGTGATTTGGGTTGTTTTACTTGCGGTTGTTTTTATTAGCGTACCGAGAATAGATTGGGGTAACGAAGTATTGAATACTTTTGCTGCACGATTTGAAATTACTGAAACAGGTTTTGCAGGCGACAATCGGTCTACAGATCAATTAGATTCATTAGTCAAAACGCTTGAAGCCGATGGAAAGGCATTATTTGGTTACGGAGAAGGATATACAAGTAATACACATAGCTCTTCTTATAAAGAATTAATCGTGCAGTTCGGTTATGTTGGATTTTCTGTTTTGGTTTTGGAGTGGCTAATTGCTGCACTGATGCTCGGAAAGAAAAATATAGATGCGAAGATAATAATAGCCTTTTTCTTTATATCACTTTATCAACGGCCATCAACGATATTATCTATTTATGGATATTTAATTCTTTTGGGTGGAATAGAATGGCTTAATGAGCAGACTGAAATTGAAAAAGCTTGTTGTAACTAAATAATATTAAGAATCCAAATTAAAAATGAGTGGGTTTGAAATTAGATAACTGAAAGAATAAGGTGTAAATTTGGTGATTAAGGTAGTGCAGTTTATTCATGGAATGAATATGGGTGGTGCAGAGACACTTGTAAAAGAATACGCTTTACGGATTGATAAAACCAAGTTTAGTGTAAACGTTTTGTGCTTTGACCATCAGAATTCACCATATGAAAAAATACTGAAGGATGCTGGGGTAGAGGTAACATATATTTGTGAAAGAATACCCAGTGTATTACAATTCCTCAGCAATCGTTTTCGTATTGTGAATAAGGTGTTTCGGTATTTTTATGTAAGAAAGTATATTCATGAACAGGATCCAGACGTGATTCATGCTCATCTTGTTGTTAATAGTTATATAAAATTTGCAAGACCTAAAAAAGGTACACATATTTTTTTTACACAACATTATCAAGTTAAGCGGTGGAGAGAGGCATTTTCGAAAGATATACAAAGCTTGAAATGGATAATCGGACATTATCCAACGAAGATTATTGCACTTAACGAAGAGATGAGGCAGGAAATCAATTTGCTGCTGAATATAAATAATACGATCGTTTTAAATAACGGTATTGACCTGGAAAAATTCCAAACGGAAATAGATAAATCTGAGAAAAGAAAAAATTTGAATATACCAGAGAAAGCATTTGTTGTAGGACATGTAGGACGTTTTGCACCGGTAAAAAATCACAAGTTTCTTGTACAGGTATTTTCTGAAATAAAGAAAGTTCAGGATGATGCATTTTTGCTAATGATTGGAAAAGGGGATACTGAAGATAGTATACGAAAACAGCTTGCTGAACTTAAAATGCTTGATAGTATGCTCATTTTAAATGATCGCACTGATGTGGCCGAACTTTTGAAAATCATGGATGTTGTGGTTTTTCCATCTATTACAGAAGGATTGGGAATCTCAATAATTGAAATGCAGGCTTCTGGGATACCATGCGTGGCATCAGATGGAGTGCCTAGAGCTACAGAAATTTCAAACAAGATCTGTTATATGAGCTTGCAGGACTCTGCAGAATATTGGGCACAAACAAGTCTGGAGATAGCCCACAACGAAGAACGAGTGGAATATACTGACGACCTGAATAACTGGAATATAAAAGTAATGATAGCAAAGCTTGAGGCTATGTATAAAGATGTTGCAGACGGGAAGGAATAATAGTGGATAAGAATTCGAGAACGGGAAAAACAATACGCAATACAATGGTTACTATGCTATGCCAATTTGTTTACCTATTGTTAAGCTTTATTTGTAGAACGATTTTTACTAATATGCTTGGCGCAGAGTATCTGGGAATAAATGGGTTATTTACTAATATATTAACTATTTTATCCTTTGCAGAGCTAGGTTTTGGTAGCGCATTGGTTTATCGGATGTATGCGCCATTGGCTAACAATGATTTTAATAAGGTTCGACAGTATTTAAGACTTTATAAGAAGGTTTATAATGTTATTCTTATTGTTATTACTGTAATTGGAGTTTTATTAATTCCGGCGCTTCCTTATTTTGTTGAGGCACCTAATGTAAAAGAGAATCTAACGCTTCTATATGTTCTTTATTTGATACAAACATTAGTTTCTTATGTTTATGTGTATAAAAAGTCAGTGTTAATTGCTGATCAAAAAAACTATATTGTTAATATTTACACACAAGTGTTTAATATTTTAATGAATGTTGCTCAATGTGCTTTTCTTGTAATTAGCCATGATTTTGTTATTTACTGTATGATTAATATTGCATGTAATCTTCTGAACAATGTGTTCTGCTCTATCCGTGCGAACAAGGAATATCCATATATTACTGAAACAGTTGAAGGAACTCTCACAGATGAGGAAGTAAAAGGATTAATAACTGATGTAAAAGGACTTTTATTGACAAAAGTTGCAAGTACTGCGTTCAGTGGAACCGATAATATTTTTATTTCTGCTTTTATAGGAATTAAATATGTTGGGATTCTTTCAAACTATACGATGCTTTTTACAATTATAAATACTGTTATGAACAAAGTGTTTGATTCAGTTACATCATCTATAGGAAATTTGGTTGTCACAGGTAATAAAAAACAGACTGAACAGGTATTAAAAAGGATTTTCTTTCTAAATACTAGTTTATACGGATATGTATGCATTGGTATGTTGCTTCTGCTGAGAGAATTTGTGACTAAAATCTGGTTCTCAAATGAATATGCAATGGCTCAGTCTCTTATTACTTTGATATTGATAGAATTCTTTTTTAGAAGTATACATTACCCTCTTTACACTACACGCAACGCTATGGGATGTTTTTCACAGTATAAGTGGGTGTTTGGGTTTGCTGCAGTTTTAAATATTTGCCTGGATTTTGTATTGGTCAAGCCAATGGGGGTTTCTGGTCTCTATTTAGCGACTATTTTATGTAGAGGAATAACATATTTTGTAGATGTGTGGGTTATTTACCATATGGAATTTGAGAAGTCTGCTTTTTCCTACTTTAAATTAATTATACAGTGGCTGATTTTCTTGAGCTTATGTGGAGTAGTGTTGACTTGGATTTTTTCGTTTGTTGGTATAGAGGGTATCTGTGGATTTGCTATAAAGATTTTAATTACTACTTTAGTTTATGCAGGATTCTATTTTTCAATTTATAGTCATACTGAAGAGTTTTGTTATTTTTGGAATATTTTACAAAATTTAACGAAAATGAAGAGAGGCAAAAAAGATGAAATACGGAATTCTGACATATCATAACATCCCCAATTTCGGAGCCGTGCTACAGGCTTTTGCACTATGTGAAATTATACGTGGTTTGGGGGCGGACTGTGAATTGGTCGATTACCAATGCGAAAATATTATAAATAAAGAACTTACATTTCATCCATCAAAAAATCCTGCAAAGGCGTTATTTTCAAGATTGATGATTTGGCCGAAGATGCAAAAGAAAATTAGTGGATGTGAAGAGTTTGTGCGCCCTTTATACAGTACTGAAAAATATGATAAATATAATATCAGTAAGGCGAATGAGGTATATGACGCTTTTATTTCTGGTTCAGATATGATTTGGAATTTAGATGTGAATGGTCAGGATTATACATATTTTCAGGATTTCTCAATTGAAAATAAAGTGGGATTTTCATATGGCTCATCTATAGGAGCTGAATGGTCTGCAGATAAAAAAGAAGAGATTTGTTCATTTCTACAAAAATACAAATTGCTGAGTACCAGAGAGCAAGATACTTGCCTGTTTATTGAGAACGAATACGGATTGAAGTGTGAGTGTGTTGTAGATCCTACCATGCTGTTCACACCTGAACAATGGGATAAGTATACAAAACCAATTGAAGCTAAAAATTATGTTTTTGTTTATTTTCCTTATCCGGAAATCCTTATTGCTGCAAAGAAGTATGCACAAAGACATGGTAAAAAGGTAATAGTTATCGGGTTTAAAACAACTAAGGGGACCTGTAATAAAGCATTGTACTCTCCAGCTGAATGGATGAGCTATATTAAGTCTGCAGATGCAATTTTTACAGATTCCTATCACGGTTTGTTGTTTTCTTTATATTTTGAAAAAAAAGTTTGGACGAATAATCAAGGGAACAGGATTATTTCCTTGTTAGAAAAGCTTGGTTTAAAGGATTGTCTTATCCAAAGAGATCCTGATTTTGAAAATAAGATAAATTATTTTGAGTGTTATGAACACATAAATAAAATGCGAGAAGAATCTATGTTTTTTTTAAGTAAAGCTATTCGATTAACATCAGTAATGAGGTGATATTATGCATATCAGTATGAAATCTTCTGATCAGTGCTCAGGATGTTCAGCTTGTAAAGTAGTTTGTCCTTCTAAAGCTATAGAATTTTTCCCTGATGAAGAAGGGTTCCTCATTCCATCTGTTTTAGTGAGTAAATGCATTGACTGTGGTTTATGTGTTAGGACATGTCCGGCATTGAATTTATATCAGTCTTCTGGTACAGGTCATGAGGATAAAGCTTATGCAGCAATGTGGAAACACGATGAACGCAATAATTCGGCATCTGGTGCATTTTTTCCAGCTTTAGCAAAATTTTTTCTAGAAGAAAAACACGGATATGTGTGCGGATGTGTATTAGATCATTTGGTTCCCAAACATATAGTTAGCAATAATTGGAATGATGTTCTTAGAATGCAGGATTCGAAATATGTTCAGAGTGATATGAGAAATTGTATTCGAGAAACTATTAGTCTTCTGAAAAATGATCAATATGTGCTTTTTTCTGGTACATCTTGTCAGGTTTCAGGTCTTGCTTCTGTATTGCAGAAAGAACGAATCAGTACTGAAAAACTTTTTACAGTTGACTTTTTTTGTCATGGTGTTCCATCTCCTAAAGTGTGGAATGATTATTTAATCTTTTATGAAAGTCAGACGCACAGAAAAGTATATGGATATCGTTTTCGGAGCAAAAAATATGGTTGGGGTACACAAGCTAGAGGTTCAAGTCATCTGAATACATTATTCTATCAAAAAGGAACGCGACAGGACAATTTTTCATGGGTATCTCGGATGTGGAGATCTGTTTTTTTCTCAAATCTATGCATTAGACGGTATTGCCATACATGCCCATATGCCACACCTGCTAAACCTTCAGATATTACAATGGGAGACTTTTGGGGAGTGGATAAAATTTTGCCGGATTTCGATGATGGAAAAGGATGTTCAGCTATTATTTTACATAGTTTGAAGGCTAAGGAAGTTATCTGTAAAATTGATTATCTTATAAAAGAAGAAGTTTGTATTGATCAAATTATTGAAAAACAGGCGAATGCATTTAAACCCAGTGATCCTGGTGACAAACGTGACGAATTTTGGCAGGATTACAATTTAGGTGGATTTCCCCTTGTAGCATCCAAATATTTTTTTTATACATCGAAGAACCGCATTCGTTTTTATATGCATAGAATTTTATTTGCTTTACATATTAAGGATATATATTGATTTTATTATTAATATGTGTAGCGTGAAAATAACTTATTTCAGCCTTAAAATACACTAAATAAAGCCTCTAAGGCCCATGAAAATTTAGCTTTACTTTAAACATAGAAATGTGATTTCCCTTTATTATACCTTGAGAAATCAGAAGTTTTGATGCTTGTTTAACAGCTTTTTCTTTCTGCTTTCAGTATCGTTCAGATGCCAAACGTTTTTAATAAACACTGAAGAAAAGGCTGGAGAAATTTGCTTTAACTCTGGAACCGAGAAAACGCGCCTAGTCGAGTTTGCACACTCCGCAACTTAGCATGCTAAGGAAAGAAACAAAAGGTTAGAGTTGATATATTTTCTCGGCTTCACCCACTATTGCACTACAAATAGAGTGGGCCGAAAGACTGAGAAAAAAAGACTTAAACGAAGTATTATTAAGTTACAGGCTTAAGCAATTATAAGCACTTTTCCAATATTGCGACAAAAGTTTTCGATACCCTATATGACATTAAAAGCTTACGCAATGTTGTAAGTCAATTTCTGAAGAGCCCGGTGCGGGAAATCTTCAAGCCGGGTGCTGTGGGGGTTGGGTCACCGAAGGTGCCCCTTCTACCCGGATCAAAGTCGGTGACGGCTTTGTCCATTCGCGAAAGGCGATTCTCACACTGGTTTTTTATACTGATTTAAGCTAAGAAGAGCGGTCTACCACTCACCTCACCGTGGTTTGTAGTATATCTTCTCCTAAAAAATAGTATTAAAAAAATGGTAAAAAAATCGCGTTTCATTTTTTATTACTATTTCGTGTGCCTGCGGTAGCGGTGAAATGTAGGTTAGGATGTAAAAAGTATGAATAGACAAATTTTGATTCGATTTGATGATATTTGTCCAACAATGAATTGGATACAATGGGGTCGTGCAGAGGATATATTTACTCAGTTTAACGTCAGACCTCTAATAGGTGTGATTCCAGACTGTAGTGACCCTGATTTAAAGATTGATCCCCCTCGAGAAGACTTTTGGGATTATATAAAATTATTACAGAGTTGCGGTTATGCTATTGCGATGCATGGGTTTCAACATGTTTTTGACATTAACGTTCAAGGAATCGTTAATAGTGGCACTCGTTCTGAATTTGCAGGGCATTCGTACGAAATTCAGTATGAAAAAATAAAAAAAGGTAAAGAAATTCTTCTGAAACATGGGATTGAAACAGATATATTTTTTGCCCCCGCGCATTCATATGATTGGAATACAATAAAAGCTTTATCGGATAATGGATTTAAGTATATGTCCGATGGGAAAAGCATGAAGCCCGTCGTATATGGAAAAATTACTTGTTTACCCTGCCGGTCATCTGGAGTACCTAAGATCGGAGCGAAAGGGTACTATACCACAGTATTTCATGCTCATGAATGGGTTAGAGCAGAGAAGGCCGCAGGTTATGAGCAACTCATACATATTTGTTCGCAGTATCAAAGGGATATCGTTGATTTTGAAAATTATAGAATGCAGATTATAGGTGAGCGACATATTCAGATAGTCGTTGAAAGACTGTATGTTTTTTGGCAAAGAAAAATCTTGCCGATACTTGTAAAAATTAAGCATAAAACGAGAGGAATTCAAAATGCGAATTCTTAGAAGGCAGTATCAAAAAGTACTCGGTCGCAACGGCTCCTGGACCCATCGTTTTCTTCGAAAGTTAGTCGATATAGATGAGAAAAAATAGCAATGATGCAACCTCTTTCTCCAAATACGAACAGGAATTTGAAGAATTGATGGCTCTTAATGAAGAGAGATTAAACTATACGACGGATTATAAATCAGCTTACAAGAATGCAGATGCTATTTTCATAAGTGTAGGAACTCCCGAGCAACCGGATGGGTCTACCACCTTGTCCTATATAGCAACAGTTGCAAGACAAATCGCGGAAACCGAAGGTTATTGAAAGCAATATTACGAGAGAGATAAGTTATGAAAGGCGAGGATGAAAAAATGAGTAGTTTTGTAGTACGTTGCAAGAAAGTACTACGCCGAGGAGGATTAAATGAGCTTTTTAAATGGTTGATTGTGAAAAAATGGAGTCGAATTATCCCAGACAAACAGTATCTGAAAATACAATATCGGCTACATACAGGGAAAAAATTAAATGTGGATGATCCAAAGCTATTTAATGAAAAGCTTCAGTGGCTGAAACTATACGACCATACGCCGGAATACATAACTATGGTTGACAAATATGCCGCAAAAGAGTATGTGGCAAACATCATTGGTGACCAATATATTATTCCAACATTGGGAGTCTGGGATAGTTTTGATGAGATAGATTTTGATAGTCTTCCGAATCAGTTTGCCTTGAAATGTACACATGACTCCGGAAGTGTTCTTGTGTGCAGAGATAAAAGTAAACTGGATCGTGGCTCGGCTAAGAAAAAGCTGAGTGAAGCGTTGAATCGCAATGGATTTTTGTATGGACGTGAATGGCCGTATAAAGAAGTGAAAGCACGCATTATTGTCGAAAAATACATGGAGGAGAAGCCGAGGAAAAGTCTGAAGGATTACAAATTCTATTGCTTTAACGGCAAACCCAAGTTTTTGTATCTTTCTGAAGGCTTGGAAAATCATGCTACAGCGCATATAAGCTATGTGACACTGGACTGGGAAAAAACACCGTTCGTAAGAACGGACTATGCTCCATTTGAAACCCTTCCTGAAAAACCATCACAATTTGAAAAAATGAAAGAACTAGCCGCCATAATGGCAAAAGGTATTCCTTTTTCGCGAATTGATTTTTATGAAATTAATAAGCAAGTTTATTTTGGTGAGATAACATTTTTCCCCGCAAGTGGGTACGCCCAGTTTTCACCGGAAGAATGGGATGGAAAAGTGGGTGAGTGGCTGATGTTGCCGCAAACTAAGAGAGTCTAATGTTCGGTGAAGGGTTTCCCGTTCGGTCGCTCTTCACTAGGGATCTGGTAGTTCTCGGAATTAGCCGTACTCGGGCGCAACGGCTTCCGATGGTCACCGTTACGCAAAGGTTCCTGGACCCTCTGTTTTCTTGGAAAATTCGACATTGTGTCCTCGAAGACCAAATCAGTACTAAAAGGAGAACAATTATGCACAATATAACATTTAAAACTCTATCCCCACAATCTCAAACGCCATTAAGCACTGCTCGACCTCTCAACATCGCTGTAGCTGGGACAGGCTATGTTGGTTTAGTCTCTGGAGTATGTATGGCTCATAGAGGACACTACGTGACTTGTGTTGATATTGATGAGAAAAAAATAACAATGATGCAGCAAGGCATTTCTCCAATTTACGAACAAGATTTAGAAGAATTGATGTCTCTTAATGAAGAGAGATTAAACTATACGATGGATTACAAGTCTGTTTACAAGAATGCAGATGCCATTTTTATTGGCGTAGGAACCCCGGAGCAGACTGATGGATCAGCCAACTTATCATATATAGCCACCGTTGCAAGACAAATTGCGGAAACTGTAGAAAAGGACTGCCTTGTTGTTGTAAAATCCACAGTCCCAGTGGGTACCAATGACAAGGTAGAACAGTTTATTAAGGATTTTTTAGTGAATGATGTAAACGTAGAAGTGGCGTCTAACCCTGAATTTTTAGCTCAAGGTACAGCGGTGCGAGATACGCTGGAGGCGGCAAGAATTATTATTGGAACGAATAGCATAAAGGCTGAGGATACTCTGATGGCGATATATGAACCCTTTGGTTTGCCGATTGTATCCGTTTCAAGACGATCGGCTGAGATGATTAAATACGCTGCGAATGATTTCCTTGCTTTGAAGATATCCTATATGAATGATATTGCGAACCTTTGTGAACTGGTTGGTGCTGATATTGAAGATGTCGCCCGAGGGATGGGGTACGACAGTCGAATTGGCAGCAAATTTTTGAATGCCGGTATTGGTTATGGTGGGAGCTGTTTTCCGAAGGATACCAAAGCCCTGGATTATCTGGCAACTTTGCATGGGTATGAGCTAAGGACGGTTAAGGCTGCGATTAACGTAAATAACGATCAAAAAGTTCTTTTATATAAGAAGGCTTGTCAGCGACTCATCACCTTCAATGGTTTAAAAATAGCCGTGCTTGGGTTAACCTTTAAGCCTGGAACCGATGATTTAAGAGAAGCGCCCTCGTTAGATAATATACCTTTATTATTAGCTCAAAGTGCTGATATTTATGCCTATGACCCGGTTGGTAGTGAAAACTTTAGGAAGAGATTCCCTGAGACAAGTTCAGAGCGAGATGGAGAGTATGGCAAGGGGAGTATCCACTATGTAAAAAGCGCTGAAACAGCACTTGATGGTGCTAACGTCTGTTTTGTTTTTACCGAATGGGAAGAAATTAAAGTAGTTCGGCCGGAAGATTATAAGAAACTTATGCGCACACCCCTTGTTTATGATGGACGGAATATTTATGATGTGAACAAGATGAGAGAAAGTGGCGTGGAGTATTACTCTATAGGTAGGAAGTAATCTGGCGTCCAATAGGATAAGATGAGTGGAGGGTATAACCACGGTGAGATTAATTCACCGCTGGCGAGCTTTCCAATTAAATAATAAGACAATCAAATACAAGGAGACACATAATGATTGAAGGATATAGGGAATTAGACCCGAACAAGACTTATTTAATTACTGGCGGCGCAGGATTCATTGGTTTTTTCTTGTCTAAGAAGCTGTTGGAGCAAAGATGCCGAGTAGTCGGAATTGATAATATGAACGACTACTATGATGTAAATTTAAAGGTTAGCAGACTGAAGCAGCTGGAAGGATATGAACGCTATACTTTCATCAAAGGGGATATCTCTGACAAGGAAACGGTCACGAAGGTCTTTGAGGAGTACAAGCCAAATATTATCATGAATCTGGCAGCTCAAGCTGGAGTTCGCTACAGCATTGAGAATCCAGATTCCTATATTCAGAGCAATATCATCGGGTTCTATAATATTTTAGAGGCCTGTCGCCATAACTCGGTCGATCACTTAGTCTACGCATCCTCTAGTTCCGTCTACGGCGCAAACACGAAGGTGCCGTTCTCAACCGATGATAAGGTGGACAATCCTGTTTCCCTTTATGCTGCTACTAAGAAGTCCAATGAGTTGATGGCGCATACCTATAGCCAATTGTATGGTATTCCTACGACAGGCTTAAGATTTTTCACAGTCTATGGTCCCATGGGAAGACCAGATATGGCCTATTTTGGTTTTACTCAGAAGATCTTTAAGGGCGAGACGATCAATGTGTTTAACTTTGGGGATTGTTATAGAGATTTTACCTATATCGACGATATCATTGAATCTGTGGCACGGATCTTGTGCAATCCACCGGCGAAGAAGGTTGATAAGGACAGCATCCTAAATGGTATACGATATGCAGTATACAATATTGGGAATAATCAACCAGAGCAATTGATGGATTATATTGCTGCCTTGGAAAAGGCGTTGAGTAAGGCAGTCGGTTGGGAGATCGTGGCAAAGAAGGAGTTTCTGCCAATGCAGCCCGGGGATGTTAAGGCGACGTATAGTGATAGTACGCCTTTGGAGAGGGATTTCGAGTTTAAGCCGAGTACGAGTATAGAAGAAGGATTGCAAAGATTTGCTAATTGGTATGTGGAGTATTATGGGGTGAAGTAAGAACATTACCCTAAGCCGGTAGGAGGATGAAACTTCTCGGGGTTTGTCGAACCCGGAAAGGGTTCCGGGAGGTTTCATTTCTTCGTTGCTCGAGAGAGCATTCTTTTTGAAAATAGGTTTGAAAGTGGAAGTGTCTTTACGCACACATTAGCTTTTGTATTGGTTTTAATTAGTATAGGCTTATACCGCTTGGATAGATATAAAAAGATTGGCTGGTTAGTATTAGCTGGAGGCAACATATTACACGACTTATTCGATCAAATGTGGATGTTTCCCAAAATATTATTTTGGCTGTAATTGAGTGGAGCATTTAAGAAACCTGCTCATGGAGTAGCGAAAGGCTCCTTGGCTTGGGTTCCTCCAGAATACTACCGCTTAATCACTGATCCACATAGTTATATTCCGGAAATAATACCCGCCGGAACGACTCCCGGCAGTCGTCGTTCCGGACAGGTTCCTGAAAGGCTTTCTTTAATACTCCGATGGGCGTGTATATGATTAAGCATCGAAGCGTCTTAAGCTCGGTGAAGTCGCGCGAGAACTACCCCAAGAGGAAATCTCTTAGGAAACCTATCCAGAGGTGGATGGCGTAGTCTATAGTGCGGAAGTCTAAAAAATATCCATGGTAAGAATGTAGATAAAATCTACTGACGAAGTTCCGAATGTACGGGGGATTGACCCAGCTGATAGAAATGTCAGAGCAAATTTATGTTTGGTAGATGAGGATGAGTAAAAATTTCTAGTATGAAAATCCTTGCGATGTTTTAGGCATCGGAAAGTCTACAAACCCAGAGGAACTACCTAAAGGTATATGTATAGATAGAGATGTTGGAACGTGGTAAGCGTAGAATAGGGAGGTCTTATTACCGATGAACTACTCGGCGTAACAGTTCGCTGCCGCTCACCGTTACGCGCCGGTTCCTGGAACCTTTGTTATCTTGGAAATTTCGACAATATCTCAGTACAACCATGAAACTGTCTTGAACCGTGAACGAAGGGGGCTCTTTCTTAACGTAACGTCTGTTATCGGACGCAGTATGTTGATGCCATATACGATATGTAGCATGCTGAAACTCAATTTAATCAGTGTGCCCAACAATGAGTAGTTGCTTTATTTACAGCCATATTATTGGTATAATATGGCTGTATCTTTTTGGAGAAGGAGCGAATTTTAATGGAGGGCCACCTTGAACTTCATTCAGAGCAAATAGAGACTATTATCCATACGCTAAGAAAATCTGTAGCTCCTTGGCTCATTATTCTATTTGGCTCCTATGCCAAGGGCAGAGCCCGCGGGGATAGTGATATTGATATTGCTTATCTGACCGATCAGGTCGTTAATGAATATCAGTCTTTTTGTATAGCTCAAGACTTGGCCGATTTACTAGGTAAGAGTTGTGATTGTATTAACTTGAAATTAGTTAGTACTGTGTTTCAAGTTCAAGTGGTTGGATTCGGAAAAGTACTTTATTGTCAGGATGAGACGCGACGGAAATATTATTTCCTCCGTACGTACAAAGAGTACGCTCTTCTTAATGAGGAACGGGCACTTATTCTAAAAAAGATAAAAGAGAGGGGGACGATCTATGGGGGATGATGTGGTTTATAACAAATGCTCGATTATTGAGCGTTGTATTGAGCGTATTCATGAGGAATATGAAAACAACCCTAAAAATTTGGAAAACTATACAAAGCAGGATTCAATCATTCTGAATATACAAAGAAGCTGTGAGGCAGCTATTGACTTAGCTATGCATATAGTGGCCGAAGAGAAATGGGGAATTCCGCAAAATAGCCGTGAAGCGTTTGATATTCTTCACCAGCATAATTGCCTGGAGGATTCGTTAGCTGAATCTTTAAAATCAATGGTAGGTTTCCGGAATATCGCGATCCATAATTATCAATCTCTCAATTTAAAGATTGTAAGTCAAGTCATTGAGCATTATCTCGACGATTTAAAGGAATTTAGTAAAATTATGCTTAAGAGGTTTTAGACTAAATTGATGACGAGGTCGTAGTATACAGAGTACTTCATGGAAATAACACATCATGGTCGTGGGTAACACAACCGATAGAAAATACCCTTTTTGGCAGAAAAAATGCTGCTTAGAGGGGTATTTTTTTTTGAAAAAAGCAGGAATATTAACAGGAATTTTAATTCATGGATAGAATTTACATAAAAGGTCAGAATTTTAAAAGGGGGGGAATAGATCGTTATTTTGTAATATTTCATATAGGAGTGTGAACTAATGTGCTTTCTAGTCGCCTTAAGGTTAAAGTTGCTTTTTTCACAATAAGTCTTCTCCTCGTAAATGGTGTGCCCATTTGGTCTGTACAAGCCCAAACTACTGGATCAGGAACCATAAGGTATATGGCTAATGATCTCGGTAAAAGTAATAAATCTGCATCGGCAAAAGTGACAGCATTATCAGCTATTAATAATGGGAAAGAGGTCTTTGCTGATTTTGCAACAGCTGGAGTCACTCAAGCTATTAAAGCCAACAAAGCAGAATATGATTCCGCGATTGCGTCTGCTTTGAGACTTAAAGGGTCTAGTTTAACCCTATCTGAAGTTCAAAAAGCAGTAGATAGGGTAAATGAAACAGTTGCTGCAAACGCTTTATCAACCATTAACGCTGGGACAGAGGTATTTGATGATTTCGCCGCTGCGGGAGTAACCAAAGCGGTTAAAGCTAACAAAGCGAACTACGATTCGGCTATTGCATCTGCTTTCAAAATTAAAGGATCCAGATTAAACTTAAATGAAGTGCAGAATACCGTGAATAGCGTAAATACAACCATTGTCGCAGATGCACTATCAACAATTAACAGTGGAACAGAGTTATTTGAAGATTTCGCGAAGGCCGGAATAACCAAAGCCCTTAAAGTCAACAAAGCAGAATATGATGCGGCAATTGCAGATGCTAAGGAAATTAAGGGCCTAGACTTAACCTTAGTTGAAGTTCAGAAAATAGTAGAGAACGTAAATACAACTAATGTCGCAACTGCCTTATCTTCAATTAATGCAGGATCAGAGTCTCTTTCTGATTTTGCAATCGCCGGTGTAAGGAATGCGGTTAAAGGAAACAAAGCAGGATATGATTCTGCTATTTCGGAGGCATTGAAGATCAAGGGGGCTAGTTTAACTACAGCTGAAATTCAAAAAGCTGTAGACAGCGTAAATGCAGCAGCTGCAGCAACAGCCTTAGCCGCAATTAATAAAGGGACAGAGGATTTTACGGATTTTGCAATTGCTGGTATCAAGAAGGCGCTTAAGGCTAACAAGGCAGGTTACGACTCTGCTATAGCAAATGATCGTGGCACGAAAAAGTCAGATTTGAATTTAGAAGACGTGCAGAAAGCAATAGAGAAAGTAAACGAGGCTGTTGCTGCTGCCGCTTTAAGCAAAATTAATGGAGGAAAGGAAATCTTTACTGACTTCTCAACGGCTGGAATAACCAAGGCAGTTAAAACAAATCAATCGGAATATGATTCGGCAATTGCGGCAGCCTTAAAAAAGAAAGGAAGTAATTTATCATTAGCTGAAGTACAAGAACAAGTGGATAACATTAACGCAGCAGTTGCTTCAAGGGCCTTAGCGGCAATTAATGCCGGGTCTGAAAATTTTGCTGATTTCGCAACAGCGGGAATAACAAAAGCAGCTAAAGCTAACAAGGATCGCTATGATCTTGCCATAGCGACAGCACGAGGAAAGAATTGCACGGTGTTAAAACTGGATGATGTGCAAAAAATTGTAGACGACGTAAATGTTACAGCTCCTTGGAGTGCACTTTTGTTAATTAATGGAGGAATGGAAAGTTTTGATGATTTCGCTACGGCAGGAATAAAAGACGCTTTTCTCAAAAACAAGGCACAATATGATGCGGCAATACAAGCAGCAAGAGTACCCAATGGACCTCCTTTAACGAAATCCGAAGTTCAAACCCAAGTAGATAAGGTTAATAAGGCCGCCGCTGTAGTATCCTTAAACTTAATTAATGAAGGAACAAAGGATTTTTCTAATTATGCAATGGCGGGAGTAAAAGGAGCTATTGGCGCACTCAAAAGATTCTATGATGCAGAAATTATAACAGATATTAATAAAAAGGGTTCAAATTTGACACTAAATGAAGTTCAAGTTGCAGTAGACAATGTAAACGCAAGAGCAGCGACCGCCTTATCGGCAATTAATGAAGGAACAGAGCTATATAATGACTTTTCCAAAGCCGGGGTGACAAAAGCTAATATAATTGACAAAGAAAAATATGACAGTGCAATAGCGGCAGCCTTAAAAGAGAAGGGATCTGATTTAACCTTAGATGAGGTTCAAAAAGCAGTGAATAGTGTCAATGCAACAACTGCTCCCCCCAGAAGTTTACAATTAATTAATGATGGAACAGAACAATTTTCTGATTTTTCCTTAGCAGGAATTAAAGGTGCGATTGGAAGATATAAAGGTAACTATGATAAGGCGATTGTAGATGAAAAAATAATTAAAGGTTCCGAATTACAATTAGAAGAAATTCAAAAATTGGTAGATGACGTAAACAGAATATTGTCTAGTTCCAAGAATCACGCATATATGACGCACGACTAATTGGAGATATGAAAAGAAAGGTTTAAACTATGTTTGTCTTTGGCCATGTTGGTTTAACGACTTTAACCGCAAGAGTAATTGAGAAAAGTACGAGTGAAAAGAGGATAGATTATAGACTTGTGGTTATTGGTTCATTGCTGCCAGATCTTATTGATAAACCCATTGGGAGGATTCTATTCCGAAATAGATTCGAGAGTGGGCGGGTTTATGCACATACATTGGCCTTTGTCTTGGTCTTAATTAGTATAGGCCTATATCGCTTGTATAGATATAAAAAGATTGGCTGGTTAGTATTAGCTGGAGGCAGCATATTACATGCTATCTTCGATCAAATGTGGATGTTTCCCAAAATATTATTCTGGCCGTTTTTAAGTGGAGCATTTAATAAACCTGCTGCTCATGGAGCAGCTAAAGGCCCCTTGGCTTGGGTTCCTCCGGAATACCATCGTTTAATCATCAATCCATATATCTATATACCTGAAATAATAGGTGCGATTGTAATCATCTATTTTGTTATAAGGCTTTATAGGTATCGTGGGTTTAGTACTTTCCTGAAAACTGGGACTATATTATAACGGATTGACATTATTTGTTAAGTTAAATAATGCTCGGGTCGGAAAAGACCTTCGAAGTTAAAACAGTGTGCCCAACAAGGAGTAGTGGCTTTATTTACAACCATGTTATTGGTATAATATGGTTGTATTTTTTTGAAGAAGGAGTACATTTTGTGGAGGGCTTCCTTGAACTTCATTCAGAGCAAATAAAGACTATTGTTAATAACAATTAATTTACTTTGTGCCCACTTTTATATAATTGTATAAGGAATAAGCCGAACAATGTTTTCTTAAGCAGGATAACGTGGTTAATAAATAGTTGATTAGGCGAAGACAAGAGATGGGGAAAGAAAATGAAGTTAATTTTACTTTCAGGGGGTTCGGGGAAGAGGTTGTGGCCTTTGTCCAATGATACCCGATCTAAGCAGTTTCTGCAGGTGTTGAGGAGCGAGCTTGGTGAACCGCAATCAATGGTTGAGCGGGTTTGGTCACAGTTGGAATCTTCAAGCCTCAAAGAAGTTTCTTACATAGCTACGAGTAAGTCACAAGTGGATATAATTCAAAATCAGCTGGGTACCGATGTTAAGCTGATTGTCGAGCCAGAGAGAAGGGATACTTTCCCGGCGATTGCCCTGTCTTGCTCTTATCTGTATTCTGTAGAAGGTATAGGACTTGATGAGGTTGTTGCAGTACTTCCTGTAGATCCTTACGTAGAAACAGGATTTTTTGAGGGGGTCAAGGACTTAGAGGAGGTTTTGCAAGATTCGTGGACAGAGTTAGCGTTAATGGGAGTCGTACCGACGTACCCTTCTGAAAAATATGGCTATATTGTGCCGGAAGGCGGTCAGGGAAACCAAAGGTATGTAAGAGTGAGTCATTTTCGGGAGAAGCCGAAAGGAGAGCAAGCTGCAGAGCTTATAGAGCAGCAAGCCTTATGGAATTGCGGGGTTTTTGCTTTTAGACTTGAGTTTGTAATTAAGAAGATTGAGGAGCTCGGGTTTTCGCCCAACTATGAAGCGCTGCGCGAAGATTACAGCAAATTGCCAAAGATCAGCTTTGATTATCAGGTGGTCGAGAAAGCTAAGCATATTGCTGCCCTCCGTTATGACGGGGATTGGAAGGATCTTGGCACCTGGAACACCTTGACAGAGGAAATGTCCGGAGTTCTCATTGGCAACGGGGTTTTGAGTGAGGATTCGCTGAATACCCATTTGATTAATGAGCTGGATATCCCAATAACCGTTTTAGGGCTATCTGATATTGTTGTAGCAGCGAGCCCGGACGGTATTTTGGTTTCCGATAAGAAAGCCAGTCCGAGAGTCAAAGAGGTTATTAACGGCTTAACCGGACGTCCGATGTTCGAGGAGCGGCGCTGGGGCTGGTATAAGGTTTTAGACCATACGAAGTCGCCGGAAGGTCAGGAGGTTTTGACGAAACGGATTGGGATTAAAGCCGGTAAGAATTTAAGCTATCAAATGCATTACTTCCGAAGTGAGGTTTGGACGATTGTGAGCGGGATTGGGGAGTTTGTGTTAGACGGTGTTATCTATCCTGTCAAACCGGGTGATGTGTTGAATATTCAGGTGCAGACTAAGCATGGGATACGCGCAGTTACCGATCTTGAGTTCATAGAAGTTCAGCTGGGAAAAGAGCTTGTGGAAGAAGATATAGTGAGACTTTTCATGACCTGGGCTGAGGTTGAAGAGTATTGTGTAAGGCAAACTGAGCACCCACTCGCCGAGAAAATGGGATAAGTTCGCTGAGAAAAGCGCGTATTGTCAGACGGTATTGGAAGATAAGGTGAAGATTTCGGGGTAATTAGTTAGAATTGTTCTTAGGCCCTTTTTTTGTCACTCTATAAATATAGATGCCGAAGGCAATTAAACCAAAAATCAGCCCAATAAATAAAGCTAAGAGACCCCACCACGGAAGATGAGTAAAATCCTCCAAGGCCTGAATCCTATCTATAAACCTATTATCTGAATTATTAACACTGTTATTTTTCGTATAGTTAAAATTATGTATTTCATAATCAGGATCAATGACCGCGATTTCTCCGGTCATTTTGGCGCGCAGGTCGCCATCGCTAAGGATTTTCTTGAATATATTGAGGTCTTTATCGTTGTCATACATAATGACGTAAAGTCTTTTTGCAGAATCCCACGGAGATCTAATGACTTGTACCAGAAGCTTATTTTGCAGCGTTTCCGGTTCTATTCCCAGGCCATCTTTGATACTGAACGTTCCATTTCCTGTCGGGGTTACAAATAAGTTACTCTTTATTGCTTGCGGGAGATTTATGGTTCTATAGGAACCCAAATAAATGATATCCATTTTTTTCTGGTTGCTCGTTAAAGAGTCGTTAGGCCCGAGGATATTCCAATCCATTGTGGTATTAGATGATTGTCCTGCACGAGATGCCAGTAAAGAGGTTGTCTCCAGGATCGAACGGTTCCAAGACGTGGGCAAACTTAAAGCAACTTGCGGTGTGCCAACGTCTTCCTGCGTATAAAAATAGGGGAATGAATTTAAATCTGGCTCTAAGAGTGTTTTCCCTGGTAACAAGCAAATTTCCGAATCGGGATTAATGACTGTCCAAGCGGTGTCATCATAATTTTTTGAGCAGTCAACAACACCAAGGTAGTTATAGCAGTCAATTGCGACATTAATCACAGGTGACGTTAGGGCATCGTCTGGAATGGTTACCTTCAATGTTCCATCTTCGGCATTGGCCGCTGAAAGTTTGGCGCTGTTGACGGCAGTTCCGTTGATATAGACTGTCATGAGTGATCGATCCGAGACTAGGATTTTAGAATGATTGAATTTGATGTTAAGATACGATCCTTTAGCACCTTGAATTCCTTGGGGCTGAACAAAGGTCAGATATGTCTTTTGGTGAAACGCTCCTGCGAGGTTGATACTGCTATAACCGAAATCTGAAAACTTATAAAGTCCGTCTTTTTTTAGTTCAAAGGGTGTACGATCTAGTTTAGTATTTGAGCTGACGGTTAAAGAATTACTTTTAATCTGATCCATTAACGGTTTGCGGGCTAAAAAGTCTACAGCTTTAGTGATGCTATCTTGATTATCGCCGGTTACCAAGAGATTAAATAGGTTACTGCTGTGTGGAGTTGGGGTTGTACCGGCAGTAGTCTGGCTTCGAATTGATAAAAATCCATCTGCCGCGGATAGTTTATGCGCGGGCAGGGTTAGCTGGGGGTTTGACGACCATTCCTGGAGCGGACCTAGAAAAATTCTATTACCAGGAGGATTATTGCCTGTTATGTTTCCTGAAAGAACATTGTAGTTCAAATTTGCTTTGTCATTGTAGTTTCTGCCTAATGAAGAGGATAATTTGAGAAGGGAGGAAAGAGTATCTTGATTCACAGTTTTAGGTAAAATGTAATTGGCTGAGATTGCGGTTTTATTTAAAAAGTTGTCTCCGAAGATGGGTAAGGCATTAGATAGTACAGCATCCGCATACTCATTAATTGTAAAGCCCATGGTGGAATCCTTATGTATAACCATCCAGTTGCTGGAATTGTCGATATCTGCACAATCCCCTAAAATCGACCTTTGCTTGCTCTCAATTTTAAGTTCATTGAGGGCATTTTCTTTAAGCATTGCCGGCGGAATGCTGACTTTCCACCAAGTTGTTTTCGGGGCATTCAGCTCATTAATCCATTTTGTATCGACGGGAGAGTTGTTGATCAAAACACTTACATTTGAATGGTTGGCAAGTAGAGTGGTGGAAAAAGAAATATGCAAATTAACATTGCAGTCGGCGATATCTGCGCCTTTGGGAAGATTAAACCAATATGATACTGAGTTCGTCGGCAGGTTAAAATTTTGATCTTCAGTGAATAGAACGACAGTGCTCGAAGTAGCCGGTGTGTTATTTGTCACTGCTGCAATTACCCTTCCAGGTAAAAGGAGCTGGCCTAAATATAAAAGGGCAAGAACAAATGCTATAAATTTCCTCATTGACCTCATCCTTTCCAATGAAACTTCTTTCATAATTATGACTGTGTTAATATCTTGACTTTAGAAATTAACATGCATCTTTTTTATTCTGGATCTTGAAACGGAAGTGGCAATTTTCCCTGCAAATGTCCAATGGTTATTAATGATATAATTCCAGATTGCCCCCACAAAAATCCCGCCTACGTTTGCAAACAAGTAATTACATCTTAAGCGATAGTACAAAAGATATAACAAACATATATTGACCGATATCCCTATACATGAAGCGATAACATATTTGAAAAATTCACTCAGCAAATGGCCGTTTTTAATATCTGACCAGGTAAGAAGCTTGTTCAAGCCATAGTTTGAGAGCATGGCCAACGTTGCTGAGATTAAGGCGGCTCTGTGAGGAGCCAGGTTCATTTCCTTAACGAGGAGTACATAAAATAGTAAATTGACGATCACACCGATTAAGCCTACCAATGAAAATAAATAAAATCGTCGATCCTGTGGACTTTCAATGATTAAGCGCATGAGGTGGCGAAGATAATTCCATTGCTCAGCTATGGACATTTTTGAGGTGCCGCTGTCTCGAGGTTTAAATTTGTAGGGGATTTCGGTTACGTTTTTGTAATTTGCCCGGACCAGAATTTCAATAAGTATTTTCCAGCCTAAAGGTCGGAGTATGATGTCCTTTATAATAGGCTTACGGAACATAAAAAAGCCGCTAGTCGGGTCGTTGATATGGCGAAGTGCCTTTAAGGATAGTCTTCCGATAGATCGTGCGGCTGCGGAAATAATTCTGCGTCCGAAATTCACCCCGTTGTTACCGCTCGGCAGAAAGCGGCTGGGAATCACGATGTCTGCACCATCCTCGATTGCTTGAAGCATTAAGGGAAGCAATTCTGGTGGGTGTTGAAGGTCGCCGTCCATTACAGCCAGGATATCTCCCTGAGCGAGTTCAAATCCGGTGATAACAGCAGTTGCCAAGCCTTTTTCGTTATTCCTGTGAAGAAATCGAACATGGTGATCGGTCTGGGCAAGATTTTCAAGGAGAAGAGGCGTATCGTCGTTACTGTCATCGACAAAAATGATTTCATACGGCTCAAGGCAAGAAAGTCTCGTGATATAAGCTGCTGTCTTATTAACGTTATTCATCTCATTGTAAGTTGGAATGATAATACTTAACATGTTTCACCTTCATCTAAAGTTCTGTTAGGAGGTTAGATAGCGCAATAGTTATTAACTGTAATGGATGTAACTCTGGGAAATTTTAGCACTCTGAAGAATTAAAACTGAGTGAATAACGGTTGACTATGTTTTCACTAAAGACGTCATTGATTGAACGCTTAATAGATGACCTTGAACAATCTGAATCCATCAAAATCTTTAACTTTAACACACCAGTCCAGGCCGTGTGCATAAAGCGCGGGATATTCTCGGTTAATCGCATCGAGATGCCCGATTCCTGATGGGTCAGGTACTAAGATATATGTAACTCCATATTTAAGGGGATTAGCTACGATGTCGTAAAAGCCAAGACTGGCGCTTGTGACAATATTATCGATATTATTTATATTTAGGATGATGCTTCCTGTCAAAAAGGAGTCGGTAAGGATTCTTTCATCCGGAAGATTGTCATTGATATAGTCTGATATTTGATGACTCTCGCTTGAGATCGTTAGATTGTTTTCTTCTGGTGCGAGCTGGGGATTGCTTAAATAATAGCTGGTTAAATAAGACGAAACCAGCAAAGAAAAGGCAAGCAATAAGAACGCTAAATTCTGACTGGAGTGATCCTTGATTTCTGAGAGTTCGTAAGGGATCCAAGCCATAGAAATAGGCAGCACATAGGAAAAGAAGCGCAGCCATCCATAGGAATTGCCGCCAAGCAGCATTAAAAAGTGAAAAAAAAGCATGGTCAAGACTATTAAAAGTAAGATTAAAAAATCTATTTTGAGTAAACGACGGCTCATAGCTCGCAGAATGACAATGGCAACGAATACGGGAATAAAGGGAATAGATTTAGTAAAAACATAGAGAAGTGCTTTTAAGGGAGTTCCTATA
This sequence comes from Desulfosporosinus sp. FKA, assembly GCF_002196785.1. Classification (NCBI taxonomy): domain Bacteria; kingdom Bacillati; phylum Bacillota; class Clostridia; order Eubacteriales; family Desulfitobacteriaceae; genus Desulfosporosinus; species Desulfosporosinus sp. FKA. The sequence continues at coordinate 191,926 of NZ_NAHZ01000031.1, forward strand.
AAAGCGGCGTATTGGCTTTGCGAAGGATTGGAGTAGGCAGAATTCAAAAAATATAACGGATTACCGGTTATAATCCAGTTAAACATTATCCAAACAAAAATTGCGTAGAGCAGTGGAGTATATAGAATGATCCCTGTTCCTTCAATATAATAGTACTTTTCCTTGAGCGAGTTTTGGTTCGAGTTGGGAAAACCGGGATTTCCCTTATATCGAAAGAGAATAATTAGAACTATTCCTAAGCCAACAGCTGCCGCATAGGGAATGGCTTCATATCGGCATAAAAACGCAATGGCCAGGGCGAAGCCTATTTTCATGATGTAATTAGGGAGGCTTTCCTGAAACCATAGATTGAGATATGAAATCGAGTAAATCATCATGCAAAATATAAGCATTTCACTCATTCCATTAAAGCCGTAAAAGAAAATGAAGGGATTCATGCCATAGAAGGTTAATAACGTCAGGGACTTAAATCGTGATATATGATAGTTGCGGAAAGTCTTATAAAGCAAGCTGCAGGATAGGGCGGCAAAAGCAGAAGTGACGATAGATGCAGAAATCCCATTGAGAACCATCGGTTTCCAGTAGCGTGCTATCCAGACAAAAGGTAATTGCAGCATGCTTGGCAGAGGATTCCAAACCAACCCGATGGATGCAAAGCGTAATGGTTTAATGAAAAGAACATAATATGCGTTTGCAGTTCTGCTAAAGGCGTCATTTAATACCGTGTCTTGAAAATAACCGTAGTATATCCCGCCTGCCATTTCCAGGAGAAATATCAGTAAGAAAACTGCTATACTGATTTTGCTCTCACTCTTGCTATTTTCACTATCAGTACTTGAGTTAATATCCAACTCCTTCATATCAACAAAGCTCCTATAACAATTATCGAGAACAAACGAATTATTACTGGCTGTTTGTTAATTTACATCAAACACCAAGGTTAACCTTATTATCGGGAATGGGATATGTTTGAGCTTTGGTGTCGTCAGTTAATCCGTGAACCGTTTTTTCCCAGTAAAAAGGTTTGGAAATTAACTGCCAGGCAGCTTTGTAGGCCGCTATGCTCATCAGCACCCAATATACAGGCGTTATAATACCATACTTAACCAAACTAAATGATAGAGAGGACTCACCTTTCTTCTGCAAATCATTGATTACTTTATATACACCGGCAAGATTACTAAAAACAAACAGGAAGTTACCTAAAATAAGTTCTATAGCTGCAATATAATAGATGATTCCAGGAAAGAGCAGGGGAATCAAGTGATAATGGGTTAGATACCACAAACAAACTAATGACCACAAAATGGGATTTATCAGCGGGAGCAGAGGCGTGGCAAGAATGACAACTTGCATACCGAGCATTCCGCGGGTTCCGATTGTCCGCCATAATCGTAAGGGGGATCTCATGTGTACCAGCCAAGTTACCATATAGCCTTTGATCCAGCGCGATCTCTGCCTTATCCAATTACCAGAACGGCTGTTCGCTTCTTCCCAAGTTCTGGAGTCGACAATGGCAGTCGTGTAACCTTCACCATATAAACGTATACCCAGGTCGGCATCCTCTGTGACATTATAGGGGTCCCAGGCATTGAGCTTTTTTAAAATTTCTGTCTTAAAATGATTAGAAGTTCCCCCCAGAGGAATGGGAATATCCAGCTGCATGAGTCCGGGCAGCAATAAGTCATACCACATACTGTATTCTTGGGTAAACCAACGAGTAAGCAGATTTTGCTCGCTGTTATAATAGTTAAGCTTTGACTGGATGCAACAGCAGGTATCCGGACTTTGGCTGAAGGCGAGGTAGACCTTCTTAAGCTGATCAGGTTCGGGGCGGTCTTCGGCGTCATAAATAACAACATATTCCCCTCTAGCGTGGATTAGTCCGTAATTGCAGGCTTTCGGCTTTGTCTTGGGCATTGACTGAGGGACAACAATACATGAATAATAGTAGGGAAGTTTTAAGGATTGAAGAAGCTTCTGTGCTTCCTTATCATCCTCTTCGATTAACAAGCGAATGTCTAACTTGAATTTGGGATAATCAAGTCGTTCCAGATGTTCTACCAAGGCCGGTATGACACTACTTTCTTTATACATTGGCACTAAGATGGTGTATATTGGAAGATTTCGTTCGTCGATGGCAGCAATGTCTTCCTCTGACACTTTAATTTGGGAAGTGGTGCGGGTTCCGCGTAAAATCATCAGGAACTTGAGGATAGATACAAAGAAATAGATAAATTGAATTATGATATTAATCGTTAAAACAGTTTTAAAAGCATCCAAACACAGACAAGCAAAAAGCATAATTAAGCTAAGAACGATACCGATGGTTTGTTCTTTTGTAAGTAAAGTGCAGGCTGAAAGATCCGGGCTGTCAGTTGCCAGCTTCTTGATGCTTATGTCCATTAATTCATCTGTATAGGCTTGTCTCCATAGTAATTCCAGCTCCTGGTGAGAGGCGAGGACTTGCTCAATAGTATATCCGAGCGTTGATTCCAGATAGCTTATTTTATCGTCACTCAGGTATTTTGCTACGGCTACAACTGCTCGATTTAGACTTGTATGTATGACAATTGCCTTATATTCGCGCGCTATGTGCTCGGGGATTTTTAATGAGGAAACTGGAAATTGGGATCCGATACGTCCCATGCCTTGTTGGGTAGCGATTACTCTGAACAAGGTAGGGGCATCTACAAACCCAAGTGAAAGTATGATATCGCCTAAAAGTCCACCGCTTTTGCGCTGGAATTCTAAGGCTAAATTTAATTGTGCTTCGGTCAGAATATTTTGCTGAACAAGTATCTCACCGAGCCTGTTTTTCGGAGGAATTAATTCGGATATCTTATCAATTACACTATTATCCACCCAGCCGAAATCAACTAATATATTTCCCAGCCTGCCGCCATAATTCTCCTGATATGTAAGGGCAATTCTTAATTTTTCTTCAGTCAACAGACCTTTTTCAAGTAATATATCCCCGATACGCAGAGGGTTCTTATCATCATTCATATTAGTCACCTGATTATATGCTTGTTTGATGTCCAGAGGAAATAAGTGCTAAGAAAATAAATGTCCATGTTCTTATGGGCATAAATGATATAAATTAATCTAAGCACAACGGCCTATACGAATAGTACTACGGACCCATTGACTCTTTATAATTAATTTATATTAACGCTTATTATTACAATCGTCAATTTTTGATTTTATTTTTAACAACAAAATAGCCCAGCACTCAGGCCGGAAAAGGAACGTGTCCTCCATTGTGTGGGCGGCTGAATCCCCGGAAAGGGCTTACTTTATTTACGATCATGTTGTTAGCTCATGAAAAACAGAAACGGGCTAGTTCGCAGCGCGACTGCCCGTTCCGTGGGTATCAAAACAATCGTGTAGTTAATGAAGCTGAGTCTTGGAGATGAAACAATTTGTCGAATTTCGAAACCCGGCGTCAAATTGTCAAAAATCCCTTAATGCATATCAAAAAAATTGCACTAAGGGATTTTTTACTCCAATATAGCAGGAGTTTCCCTATAGCCTGATTAATATTGACTAATAAGCGGGAAACTATCATGGATTTGAAGAAAATTATGAAATTCAGTAAAGTTTTACATCAAAAAGATTTATTTCGACACTATATTTTCATTTTTCATGTTACAATTACTTAACGCTTAATAGTTATATAGATGCGATAGAGGCAAACTTAGTGAAAGCTAAGGACGCAAAGCTAAGGGTCTTCCCAGGTAAAGCTGATGACTGCCAAGCCGCCGACTAACAAATTGCAGATTATCGCTTTGCCTTTTAGGTAAGCGATTTATTTTATCCAATGTTAAGGCTCCCACTTCTACAAGCGGGAGTGATTCCTATACCTTGGTCATTGACTATGAGTTATCTTCTGACTTCGGAGGGATCGACATGAAATTCGTATTAATTTATCTCGTTCTCTTGACAATTATATTACTTTTTAATTATGGTGCTCACTCTAAAGAAAAAGATATACCTGAATTATTCGAACAAAAAGATCAAAACAAGAATGATTCCCATCGCTCAGACATTTAAAAACCATTCTAACAAAACAGTTCTGTCCTTTCAATAAAGTCGGAAAATTCCGAAAGTATTTTGGACAATAGGCTAAAAGCCACATCACCTTCAATTTGGTATATAATAAAACTTGGAGGGGTGTGAACATGAAGAAGCTTTTCGCTGTAATTATTTTGCTATCAATTGTTTTAGTCGGATGTGGAAGTTCCAAAACCCAAAATTCTGGGGTTTCTTCGCAAACGACGTTAGATGCCGCGCAGTCGGTTCAATCTAAAGACATTGATCAGCCGGTTAATAAAGCTCAAACTACGAATAGTCAAGGTAGTACAACTAATGGCACTAAGCAACAAGTCAGTAAAACTCAAGATACAAGTAATCCTGTTAATAAAACTGCGAAATTAGATAAAGCAGCATTTACTAAGTTCTTTGACGATACAGAGGTTCTTTTACACGAAATAGATGACCTTACTAATACGACCGACCCAAGTAATCTCGACTCTGTGAAGGCGAGTCTGAATAAAGTTTCAATTATCAATGATAAACTATACGACTTAAAAGTTCCTAACGATCCAACCGGAGCGATCAATCCCTACGAGTTACAATCTTATTTATCGGCGTACAATCTGGACTTCAAGGCATTGCTTATTTACAAACAATTGACCTTGACGAATCAGGCCACTGATATTGATCCTGTCGAAATGACCAAAAAGATGACAAAAGATCGAGAGCTGTATACTGCTGAGTTATCTAAGTATAGGGGAATCTGTAATTAAGGCTTTTAGGTATTATGAAATTTAGTACAATTTGAAGTTGTTTGCCGCGTTCCTATACAAGCAGAGAATCCCTGAAAGGCGTAAATTAATTGCCTTCAGGGATTTCTTTTTGAACAATTATATATGATTTAGAGATTCTAATACATGACTAACATGTCCAATATAAATATATCTAAAATCGCTAAAAATACTTAAATTACTCAAATTACTTAATTCACTAAAATTACTAATATCACTAAATATCTTTAGTATAAATCTGAAATACGTTCACTTCTTAACCAAACACCGGAGGGAAATAGGTCACCCAACCACCGGTCAAATCCCTGACGCGGGTAAATCCGTGTTGAGTCAAAATCCGATAGGCGACGTAACCGCGCAAGCCGATTTCGCAGTAGACAACAATATCTTTGTCTTTAGGCAATTCAGAGAGATGGTCGCGGAGTTCGTCGATGGGGATATGAATGGACCCGGGGATGAATTTCCCTCGACGCTCTTCAATGGTGCGTACATCGATAATATAGACATCGTTGGGGTTCATATCTTTGACTTCATACCAATGGACCATACGGACATCACCATTGATGACGTTCTCAGCCACATAGCCGGCCATGTTGACTGGGTCTTTGGCGGAGGAGAAGGGAGGAGCATAGGCTAATTCGAGTTCCTGTAAGTCATAGACGGTGCCTTGGCGGCGGATGACTCCGGCAATATCGTCGATTCGTTTATCGACACCGTTCATGCCGACAATTTGTGCTCCCAGGACTCGGTCGTTGCTTTTGTCAAAGAGCAGTTTTGTGGATAAGCGAGTGGCTCCGGGGTAATAAGCGGCATTAGAGCCGGAGTGCGTGAAGATGGCTTCGTAGGGAATTCCGTATCGTTTCAGCATTTTTTCATTAGCGCCGGTGGAGGCTGCTGCCATATCAAAGACTTTGGCAATGGAGGTTCCTTGAGTTCCTTCATATTTGCTGTCACGGCCGGCAATGATGTCGGCAACGATGCGGCCTTGTTTATTGGCGGGACCGGCCAGAGGTATGAGAGCCGGCTTTCCGGTGACAAAATGTTTTACTTCAATGGCATCGCCGACAGCGAAAATGTTAGGATCTGAGGTTTGGAGCTTTTCATTGACTTTGATTCCGCCCAATTCGCCGATAGCTAGTCCAGCTTCCTTAGCGAGTTTGATTTCGGGTTTGACGCCGATGGCCAGGATTGTCAATTCTGTCTCGACCTGATTACCGCTTTGCAGGGTGATAAGAGTCTTATCTCCTTCTTGGGTGAAGGATTTTACTCCGTCTTCTAAGATCAGATCAACGTTTTTGTTAAAAATATGTTCGTGCAGTATGGCTGCCATTTCATAGTCCAAGGGGGCCATGACCTGATTGCTCATTTCAATCAGTGTGGTGGCTACTCCTTTATGCTGCAGATTTTCTGCCATTTCCAGGCCGATAAATCCGCCGCCTACAACGGCAGCTGAGCGAGGTTGTTTCTCATCAATATATTGTTTAATACGGTCAATATCAGTAACGTTGCGCACGACTAATGCTTCGATGTCGTCAATTCCGGGAATTGGCGGGCGAAGCGGTGCTGCTCCGGGAGAAAGGATCAATTGGTCATAGGTTTCGCGATAGGTTTTACCGTAAGCTTCTTGGACCTCGACAATTTTTTCTGCGGGAAGTATTCGGGTGACTTCGCTAAAGGTTCGGACATCGATGTTAAAGCGTTTTTTCATTCCTTCGGGTGTTTGAACGAGCAGAGCATCTCTTTGGTTAATGACTCCGCTGACATAATAGGGTAAACCGCAGTTTGCGTAAGAAATATGTTCTCCACGTTCAAAGATGATGATTTCCATGTCTTCATCCAGACGACGTAACCGTGCTGCGGCGCTGGCTCCTCCAGCTACTCCGCCGACTATGACTACTTTCTTGCCCATCACAACGTCTCCTTCGGCTTATAGATTAAAACCCCGCCCCTAAGGGGTAACTGAATTCATGAAAATAATAACACGATTATTGGCATTTGACAATAATCGTGTTATTCTCAAGTTAGGTATCTGAGAGCAGCTTAAACCGAAAGGAGAGACCCTATGCCTAGACCGGTGAAATGGAGAAGGGTTGAATATATACCTGAGAATAAATTTTTCGCTCCCTGTCCTAAGGGTAAATGCGCTTGTTTGGAGGGGGCTGAACAGAGCCAGCTTAAACAGATCCAACTTAAAATAGAAGAATTAGAAGCTATGCGGCTGAAGGATATTGAAAAACTATCCCAAGAAGAGTGTGCTGCCCGGATGCAGATCTCTCGGCAGACCTTTCAAAATATTATTGATGAAGCACGGAGAAAAGTTGTCAGAGCGTTACTGGAAAACAGAGCGATCAGGATTGAAGGCGGCCATTATACAAAAAATGTTTGTTATTTTAAATGTATGTCTTGTGGAAATGAAATGACAGCTACTTATGAGGAACGCAGGCTGATTTGCCAACAATGCGGCTCAAATAAGGTTGAGTGTGATAAGAAGCAATGTTGTCAGACACCTTGTGATAAGTGAAAGCATCGGGCAGTAAACCCGGTGCTTTCGCTTTGATTTTATCTTATCTTATCTTTTCTTCTTAAATAGTGCTGTTTATAACTCCTAATCCTATTGTTTTATTCAATGCTATCTTTGCAATAACTTATTCAATTATTCGTAATTGATCAATCATACTCAGTTAATCGAAAAGGTCGTTGGTTGTGGTGTCAACAATTTTGACATCCCGTTTGGAAATGAGTTCACCTCCGGCGGTGAGGAATATATTCTTGGCAATGATTTGATCCATGACGGCTTCAATGCCGGCGGCAGTCAAATCTTCTTTGGGCTGGGGCAGGGTTATGGTTACGGCGCTTCCAGCAGCGTTGTTGAAGGTCATTCTCAGAACTTTCTTAGTTGTGCTGGCCACGGGGATTCCTCCTTTCTCTGGGGGTTATTTTTTTGTTATTGAATCTTGTTCATCCTTCGTTACTGAGTCAGGTCAACTCGGTTGTCCCTTCTGACGCTGATTAAGGGGTAGTCCTGAAGGCTATAAAGGGCTGCGGCTACATCATAGATATCTTGGTCTGAGCTGGCAGATTTTACGTTTGGGAAACTGCGCTGGCTGAGTTTCGGGGAACCTTGCGCGGTCAAACCAATCTGATAGGTTACGACCATTACGGAATCTTTTGCACTGGCGACAACTGGCATGATTTCACTCCCTTTCTTAATAATTAGACCGCACTCTTGGGAAGAGTGCTTGTCCTAATTTCAGTATATTGAAGGTTATGACTTCCTGTCACAGTCTGGGAAAGACAGGGAATAAAATCACACCCCGCTCAGTCTGCGTAATCTGTCCATTCTCCCCCTAACACTTCGGCGATTCGTCGGGCCCAGGAAGGGCTCATGCGACGTTTGCCCCGTTCTAAATCACTGATAATATTAGCGGGAATGCCTGTTTTTTCGGCTAATTCCTTCTGAGTTCCAATTGCTGCTTTAAGGCGGGCGCTTCTTAATTTTTGACCATAATAGATTACTTGCTCTTTTTTTCTCAAACCTCCGGCCCTCCTTCACTCACTGGTTTAATCCTAATATTATATGGACATGCCCTTGAGGTGGTGCTTGGGGGTTGTTAGGAAAATGATGAATTTTAGGTCTTGACAAGAGCGGCAGATTGGAAGAAAATTAGTCATGCTAGCAAACAATATGCATACGAACGGTTGCAGTGCAAACATAAGGGGGATTGGAATGAAAAGAGTTGCTTTAATCGTGCTGGCCTTGGCTGTTGTTCTGACGGGCTGTGGTACAACGAGTCAACCGGCAGGTCAATCAGCTGCTAAAGCAAGTACTGATGCTCAAACAAAGAAACCTGTCTATGTTATGGCGGGAATTATCAATGCCAACGATAAGGCGAATATTACGTCGAAGATCGCTGCTAAGGTCACAGGGATTTCTGTAGACGTTGGTTCTGTCGTCAAACAAGGAGATGCTTTAATCACCTTAGATACGAATGATATTCAGGCCCAAGTGAACCAAGCCCAAGCAGCAGTGGCAGCGGCTCAGGCGAATCTGGCCAATGCTCAAGCCGGAGCGCGGCCTGAACAGATTTCTCAGGCTCAGGCAGCGGTAGACGCAGCGAAAAGCGCTTATACGAATGCGCAAACGACTTATAACCGGGATCAACAGCTATTTCAGTCGGGAGCTCTTCCGCAAGCACAATTAGATGCTGTTCAGACTCAGCTCACAGCTGCTCAAGCACAGTATAACTCGGCCCAAGATCAGTTGGATTTGTTAAAGAAGGGGCAAACCAAGGAAGCCATCGATGCCCTGCAGGCTCAAGTTCAACAGGCTCAGTCGGCCTTGGATTATGCTAAAACAATGTTGTCCAATGGAACCATTGCTGCTCCTATAGCGGGTACAATTAGTGCAAAAAGTATCAATATCGGGGAATTGGCTTCCCCCGGAGAAACTTTACTTACGATTACGAATAATACGTCTTTATTTGTCAATGCCTCTTTGCCGGCGGGACTTGCTGGCAGTGTTAAGGTCGGCCAAAACGTTGATGTGAAAGTTTCCGAGATTCCTGATAAAAATTTCACAGGGACTGTTTCAATGGTCAACTCTGTTGTTGATTCCCAAAATACAAGTGTATTAGTGAAAATCCAGATTAATAATCCGGATCCCGCATTAAAACCCGGTATGCTGGCAGAAATAGGCCTTAAAAAGTAAGGAGGCGATAAGATAAGATGAACGAAAAGCGCAAGAAAATGATTTTAGCAATTCTAGTAGTAATGATCATAGCTTTTGCTGGGATCGGAGGATATTACTGGTATCAAAATACGTATTACGTTTCCACTGAGGATGCTACCGTAACGGGTGACCTGGTAGCTGTAAGTCCCCAGATCTCCGGAAAGCTGGTAGAATTAGATGTCGAAGAAGGAGATACAGTGATTCAGGGCCAAATTATCGGCCGCCAGGGCATTGATAATCCTTCGGATACCAACATTGATGAAACGGTTCTCAGGGCACCGATCAATGGAATTGTAATTAAGAAACAAGCAACTGTGGGAGAAGTTGTCGCCCCTGGTCAAACCATTGCTTACCTCATTGATCCTAAGAAACTGTATGTTTCGGCGAATATCGAAGAAACAAAACTTGGTTCTGTTAAAGCAGGCCAAAAAGTCGATCTTACGATTGACCAATTTGGCAGCAAACAATTTACGGGTACGGTCAAATATGTCGGTCAAGCTGCAAACTCTGCCTTTTCTCTGCTGCCGACTTCAACAAGCGGAACGTTTACCAAGGTTATTCAAAAAATACCTGTAAAAATTATCCTTGATAAAAACGATGCTTCAATTCTGCCAGGGACAAATGCTGTGGTCCATATTCACATCAAGTGATGAGGTGAGATAAGTATGACTGAACATCACCATCCTGAACCGGAAGGCGCAGGTGACAGCTCTTATAAGTGGTTAGCCTTATTTGTGGTAGTCATAGGTACCTTCATGGTTATGTTGGACAGCAGTATTGTTAATATTGCGATTCCTAAAATGATGAATGTTTTCGGCACGGATTTGGACTCTATTAAGTGGGTGCTGACGGGTTATACCCTGGCCATGGGTGCCGTCGTCCCGATTACCGGTTTTTTAAGTGATACGTTTGGTATTAAAAAACTCTTTATTGGTGCTCTGGGATTATTTACGATAGGTTCTTTCTTATGTGGTTTTTCCTGGAGCAATAATGTGATGGTTATCTTCCGAGTTGTGCAGGCAGTGGGCGGCGGAGCTATCATGCCTGTCGGAATGTCCTACATTATGCAGATTTTCCCGGTTCATGAGCGGGGAAAAGCTCTAGGCTTCTGGGGGATTGCCTCCATGGCTGCTCCGGCTATCGGTCCTACTTTGGGAGGATATATTATTCAATACATGGATTGGCGCTTTATTTTCTATGTTAATGTTCCTATCGGTATCTTTGGGGTTATCTTTGCCAGTATCTTACTTAAAGATACGCCTTTAGTTCCCTACAAAGGAGATTTTGACTTTATTGGTTTAGTGTCTTCGATTGTGGGTATCGTGAGCCTTCTTTATGTCCTTGGTGAAGCAGATACTATCGACTGGGGAAATGTAAAATACCCGCTGTTGATAGCCCTTGGCGTTTTTGGCCTCATGATCTTTGTGGTTAATGAACTAAACCATCCTAACCCTATGCTGGAATTGCGTGTTCTTAAGATCTATGATTTTACCCTCAGCCAATTTATTACGGGTATTACGACCCTGGCTCTGATGGGTGGAGTTTATGTACTTCCTCTGTTTCTGCAAAATTTAAGAGGTTACACGGCTATGGAAACAGGGTTGATTCTTTTTCCCTCAGCCATTGCTTCAGGTCTGATGATGCCCGTCAGCGGTGCGATATTTGATAAGTTCGGGGCTAAAGTGGTTACCCTGCCCGGACTTCTGATTCTTGCCTTTGCTACCTATCAAATGTCGCTCTTTAATATGAATACCCCCTCGACTTATATTACGATTGTTGCGGCGATCCGGGGAGTCGGTCTTGGGCTGGCTATGATGCCTGTCAACACGGCGGCGATGAACGCTGTTCCCAGGCATTTATACGGGAAAGCAACCGCCCTTTCCACGACGATCCGCAGTATTTTGCAAGCTGTAGCTATCACCTTTATGACGACGATCATTTCTGGATCCACCAATGTTAACTATGCTAGACTGGCTGAACAGATAACGCCTTTTAATCGGACGGCCTCTTCAGTCATTACCATGTTGAAAGGTGTCTATTGGAGTTACGGGTTACCGCAAGTGGATGCCCTGAAAAATGCTTATGCAACCCTTGGACAGGTGATTTATGGTCAAGCTTATCTGGATGCCATGAATCATGCGATTGCTCTTACTGTGCCGATAGTTTTCGTGGCGATCGTGTTAGTTCTCATGATGAGTCCCAAAAAGGCAGCTGAGCAGAAGAAGGGTCCAACTCAAGATGGAGAGAAGGTGGCTCATGAACCAGAAACAGGAGTCGCAGCAATTATGGAGTAGTCCTCCAGAGAGCCCTTCAGAGCGAATCGTATTTTTATTCAAAGCGGTTCAGAAAATCTACCGAGACCAAATTTTCGAAAAGTCACAGCAATATGGGTTTACTGGACCGCAATTAGGTTTGATCTTTAGCCTGAGCAAGCACCCTTATTCTACCTTAAATGAGCTGAGTGAATGTATTGGGTTATCTAAGAGTACGGTCTCGGGAATTGTTAACCGTTTGGTTGGTCAGGGAGTTGTGATTCGTGAGATTCCCGAGAATAATCGGCGAATTGTTCGTTTATCTCTTTCCCCGGAATTTGAAAAAAACAACGTAATCAAAGAACTGTTCAACAATTATATTTCGGATTCACTCAAGGGTGCCAGTGATGATGAACTCGAGAAAATAATTGCTGGGCTGGATGCTCTTTATACCCTATTGACTAAAGGCAGTGATCCATCCTAGAACCCTTAGCCAAGATACAAACGCATGAAGAACTGTAGAACTGTTTCACAGAATTTAAAGGCTCAGCTGAGGTTTTGAACTGCCCCCCCTGTTCAGAAGGGGAGCATATCATGTCACTCAACTGAGCCCTTTTTCGTTGATCCAGCTTTTAAGACCGCCAGACAAAAAATCCTATAATCAGAAGGCAAATAACCACAGTTCCCGCAATAATTAATAAGTCTTGGCGGGATGGCAGATGGAAGGGAGAATCATTAAGGTGCTTCCAGGGCATCGTTTTCACTCCTCACACTAAATGGATAACTATATATTCCACGTCAAGCTAAATTTTCCTTTAACATCCATAACATATCTTGGAATTATTTCTAAAGTCTATTAGTTTGCATCTTATTTTGGTATTCGACATAATCTTGTTCAACAAATAATCTTCATTTGATCATTTGCGATAACTCTATCTGTTCACAATAGGCTTAAACTTTATTCACTTGACAAATAAAGCGATTAAATGCTAAAATAACTAAATGTGGTGGCTTCTCACCGCAACCGCTCAAATCAGGTATTAACAGGTTTTTAAGCTTTTAAAGCCGGCCTGCAATGGCGAGTCTAGGGTATGGGAGGTGTAATGTAATTATGTACGCAGTAATTGAAACCGGCGGCAAACAGTTTAAAGTCCAAGAAGGCGACGAAATTTTCGTTGAGAAATTGGAAGCTAATGTCGGAGATACGGTGACTATTGACAAAGTTCTGCTCTTAGAAAAAGAGGGTGTTGTCAAAGTCGGTACTCCTGTTGTAGCAGGTGCTAGCGCAGTGCTTAAAGTTGTAGAGCACGGCAAAGGGGCGAAAGTTATTGTTTTCAAATATAAGGCGAAGAAAAACTATCGTCGTAAACAAGGACATCGTCAACCTTACACAAAAGTTCGCATCGAAGCACTCCAAGCCTAAAGGAGAAGAGGGAATTCGTTTCCTGGTTTGGCTGGATGAACTGAAGCGGATTCGCGGTTTTGAAATCTCCGGTCATTCCGGATATGCGGAAGCAGGACAAGATATTGTCTGTGCTGGGGTTTCTGCTCTGAGCATCGCAGCTGCCAATGGTTTGGAACATTTCCTTTCTCAGGCTCCTCAAGTGCAGGAAGACATAGGCTTTCTTTCTTGTCAGCTGACAGGAATTTCTGAGCAGGAATTGGATCAGGCGCAGTGGATTCTGCAAACCTTAAAGCTTGGTATCGAACAAATAGAAGCGGTCTACGGGCCGGCATATATATTAATTGATCAAAGGAGGTGGACTCCATGTTAAACATGAATCTGCAGCTCTTTGCCCATAAAAAAGGGGTAGGTAGTTCCAGAAACGGCCGGGACAGTAATGCCCAACGTCTTGGGTTAAAACGAGGCGACGGACAATTCGTTACAGCCGGAACAATTATCGTTCGCCAACGGGGAACGAAGTTCCATCCCGCTAAAAATTGCGGCATCGGTAAAGATGATACCTTATTTGCACTCATTGATGGTTATGTTAAATTTGAGCATAAAGACAGGGTGCACAAACAAGTGAGCGTTTATGCGGAACGCAAAACACCGGCGGTTGTTGCAAAATAAGCTGTTTCCCTTACGCCCCTGGGATTTCCCCAGGGGCTTTCTATGCTCGGCATAAGCCGAGTTTTCTTTATACATACAAGAAATACATAGTAATCTTAACCCTAATTTATCCAATCTTAAGACTCTCCCACTTCTGCAAGTGGGAGAGGTTCCCATACCTTGCGGGAATTATGTTACCAAAGAGAGGAAAGGATGATAATGTCAGAACTTGAACATCAGTTATTAGAAGAGATGGTTCAGTGGTATCGCCTGCAGCGGCATGATTTTTTTAACCACTGGCAAGTCGTAATGGGGAATATACAGCTTCAGCAGCCGGAGAAGGCCTTTGATTATATCCTCGGTGTGATCAAGCCTCAGGAGGAGCAGAAGATTGGCCAAATTCCCGTCCCGGTGCTTTCGGCAATTCTGCTCGGTTGGATCATTCGCCTTAGAAAGCTGGATATTACGACCTCTTTGAGTTTTCCGGATGTGATGAGACTGGAAGATTTTTGGCAGGATCATTGGCAAAAAGAATATGGAGAGAGCTTATTCGGGTACACTAGAGAGTGTTTAGACGAGGTACAGCAGTATAATGGATTGCCGGATTTAAATTCGGAAGTCTATTTATTTGAAGAGAACCAAGGCTTTTCTTGCCAGTTTATTCTGGAGGATGAAGAAAAAGTGCTCTTTGAGAAGATGAGTTATTTTGGGATACAAGGAGAATAGCCATGTCGTTATTTTATGATCGTGCAAAGATTTATGTCAAGGGAGGCGATGGCGGAGCAGGTGCTGTCGCCTTTCGCCGGGAGAAATACGTGCCGGAAGGCGGCCCCAGCGGCGGAGACGGAGGCCGGGGCGGTGATGTTGTTTTTGTTGGTGACGAGGGCATGAGTACTCTGGTGGATTTCCGCTATAAACGCCATTATAAAGGGGATCGGGGCGAGCATGGGCAGTCGAAGAATATGACCGGAAAAAGCGCTGACGATGTCGTTCTGCGTATTCCCGTGGGCACGGTAGTTTTGGATGATGACAGCGGAAATGTGATTGCCGATATTACAGAACATGGACAACGGGTGATCGTTGCCGCCGGCGGCAGAGGAGGCCGGGGAAATGCCCGCTTTATGAGCAATACGAACAAAGCCCCTACCCTGGCGGAGAATGGTGAACCGGGTGAGGAGCGCTGGCTGAGATTAGAATTAAAACTGTTGGCAGACGTGGGCTTGGTCGGATTCCCCAATGTGGGGAAATCTACCTTGATTTCTAAGGTTTCGGCTGCAAAACCCAAGATTGCCGATTATCATTTCACGACCCTTGTACCGAATCTCGGGGTCGTTGACCTCGAAGACGGACTGAGTTTTGTTATGGCAGATATTCCTGGCCTGATTGAAGGCGCCCATACCGGAGCGGGATTAGGTCACGAATTTTTGCGGCATACGGAGAGAACTCGCTTGATTTTACATGTTTTGGATATTTCCGGGTCGGAAGAACGAGACCCTCTGGAGGATTTCCGCATTATTCAGGAGGAGCTTAGACTGTATAGTCCGGCCTTAGCTGAGCGTCCTCTTCTGATTGCAGCTAATAAAATGGATATTCCGGGAGCGGAAGAAAATCTTCAGCGCCTCAAGGATGAGCTGGAGGAGGGGCAAGAGGTTTTCCCCATCTCTGCGGCAACCGGTGAGGGACTACAAGCTTTGATTTATCGGATTGCTCAACGTTTACCGGATATTCCTATGCCGGAAATTACAAATTATGATGAGGAACATTTGGTAACAAAAGCAGAGCCGGAAAAACGCTTCGAAATTACTAAAGACAACGATCATTATCTGATTACAGGAAAAGAAATCGAGAAACATGTGGCCATGACGTTATTTGACCACGAAGAGAGTATTTACCGTTTTCAAAATATCTTAAAAGCCATGGGGGTTGACGATGCTCTGCGTGAAGCGGGAATTAAAGAGGGAGATAGTGTTGAGATTGCGGGAGTAAGCTTTGAATGGGAGTAGACAGCAAAAAGAATTTGGACCTTTGGAGGTAATACTGTGAAGAAACGTCTCTGGTGGGGAATAGGAATCGTAGTTGTACTTCTGGCGGCTGGCGGCTGGTGGTTTTGGCGAAATGCTCAAAGTCCGCTGAAGGTCAGTGCCGGCAAAGTATCTCCGCTTTCGATGCAGGAAGACATTTATGCCACGGGAAATGTCGTTCCTAATACCCGCCAGGATGTATACGCCTTAAACCCCGGTCTTGTTTCCAAGGTTTCAGTTAAGGTTGGAGACTCTGTCAAAACCGGTCAGGTCCTGGTCGCCCTTGACCAGACGTTGGCCAATGCCCAAGTCGCACAGGCTCAAGCGAATGTTGATGCAGCGCAGGCCGGCGTCAATGCTGCCCAAAGTAATATAACAGAATTGAAGCAAGCTCAGAATGCTGTTCAAAGCTCTGCAGCAACTGCCGGAGCCGCTCAAACGGGTGCAGGCACCGTTAATATCAGCGCCAGCAATCCGGCAGCAGCGGGTTCAGCGGTTCCTAGTGCTTTGTCAAGCAGCGGTCTGGGAAGTTCTGTCCACCAGGCCGAAGGAACTCTGGCTCAGAGTCAGGCCGGATTAAAGCAGGCCCGGGAAGCCTTGCAGGTTGCTCAGGTTCAGAGAGACCAATTCATCTATAAATCGACCCTTGACGGGACAGCTCTTGAGGTCAATGCTCAGGCCGGCAATCCGGCGCCGGTTCAGCAGCCTTTAGCGGTGGTAGCGGATCTGAAGCATATGAATGTGCAAATGCAGCTGAATGAAATGGATGCTGCTAAGCTCAAGGTAGGCGGAAAAGTGACAGTGACCAGCAAGACTCTGGGAAGCACCTCTCTGACGGGAGTTATTGCTAAAATTGCACCTGAGGCGGTTATTCAGCCATCCGCTCAAGGCAATGCTTCTCCAACTGTGGCGGTGACGGTCCGTTTAGATCAAGCGCCGGCTTTGTTGAAGCCGGGTTATTCCGTAACTGTCCAAGCTATTGTGGCCGAGAAGAAACATGTTCTGGCGGTTCCTCTAGAATCCTTATTTCAGGAGGGAAGCAAGAATTATGTCTATCGTATTCAGAACGGGCTTCTTCAGAAAACGGAGGTCAAGGTGGGGATCGGCAATGATACCGATCAGGAAATTACCGCCGGGCTAAAATCCGGGGATCTGATTGTTCTCAATCCTACGAATCAACTTTCTCAAGGCCAGACTGTAACTCCTGATTTAGGGAGTGAAGGAGCATGAGTCTGTATGAGGCCCTGCGGGGAGCCCTGTTTAGTTTGCGGACCAACAAGCTGAGGACAGGCCTGACTATGTTGGGTATTGTCATAGGAATCGCTGCCGTTATTGCTGTGGTAACCATCGGCTTGGGCGGCAAAGCTGCTATAATGCAGGAAATGGAAAAAAGCGGCGTTAATCTTTTTGTTTTGTACCCGAAATCCGTGGGCCAAACGGCGCAAACCGAGGATAACGTCTTGACCCTGCAGGATTGTGAAACTTTAAAAAGGTCCTTACCTCAGGTTAAGACGCTGCTTCCGGCAAGCGTTAACTATGCTGCTTTGGAAGTTAATCAAAAAAATTCCTCAGCTTTGATTGTGGGAACAACTTCGGAATTTGCCGGTTTGCGCAGCCGGGATGTGGCCTTGGGACGCTTTTTCTCCGGGGAGGAATATGATGCGGAGCGCCGTGTTGTGGTCATTGACCAAAGCCTGGCGGATTCGTTGTTTGGAGCCGGTAACCCTTTGGGACAGCAGGTGATGATCCAAAACGTTCCGTGCAGAGTTATCGGAGTTTTGGCTAAAGATACCTCAGCCTTTTCCCAGTTTGAAGTGGGTCCTCAGAATGCCTATGCTTATGTTCCCTGGGGGACTTGGTCCGATATTTTTCAGTCGACCCGGGTTGACCAGTTAGAGGGTGCCACATATCAGGAATCTGATCTGGACAGCGTTATCTCCAGCGCCAAACGAATTTTGAATGTGCGCCATGGAACAACTGATCAGTATCAGGCCTATAATGTCCAGCAGTTAGTGCAGTCTGCCGATAAAATTACCCGAATTTTAACGAGTATTATCGGCTTGGTCGCCGGGATTTCGCTTTTGGTCGGCGGGATTGGCATCATGAATATTATGTTGGTGTCGGTGACGGAACGAACGCATGAAATCGGCTTACGGAAAGCTGTCGGGGCCAAAGAGCGCGATATTTTGCTGCAATTTCTTTTGGAAGCGATTGTCTTAGCGGTCTCGGGGGGCATTGTGGGGATTGCCCTGGGCGTGGGAAGTGCTCTGACGGCGGCGGATCTTTTAAACTGGCCGCCTCTGTTATCCGGATGGGCGATTCTTTTTGCTGTGACGTTTTCCTTGGCAGTCGGACTTTTCTTTGGCTATTACCCGGCGCTGCAAGCCGCGAAACTTGAACCGATTACAGCTTTGAGATATGAATGATGCTTGAGTACAAGAGATCGAATTAAGGAGGAAACTTTGTGTTAAAAGGTAAGCAAAAACGTTATTTAAGGGCCATGGGTAATGAAATGGACCCAATTCTTCAAGTCGGTAAGGGCGGAATTGGGGAAAACGTCGTCACTCAGACCAATGAGGCTTTAGAGGCTCGTGAACTGATCAAAGGCCGGGTTTTGCAAAATTGCCTGGAGGAGCCCAAGAGTGTGGCAGCTGATCTGGCTGAACAAACCGGGTCTGAGCTGGTTCAGGTCATCGGCAGGAATTTTTTGCTTTACAGGCCAGCAAAAGAAAAGCCGCTGATTGTTTTGCCGGATTAGAACCAAGCGAAGGAAGACTTTAGGTGACAGTCCCTGGGGTTGGAATTCAGACGTAGATATATGACGTTGGCTATCTTAAGAAATAGGTGATAAAAAAGGTTTCGGGGCGTTTTCCCGAAACCTTTTTTATTTAATTGTAAGACTCCCACTTCTATAAGTGGGAGTGAGCCCTCGTACTCTGCTTCGGTGGGGGTAGAGTCTCCCACCGAAGTCTCGACGTTTAGATCTAGCTGAACGAGTTCACTATCTATTTGAGTTAAATGCATAAATGGTTTTCTTAATGCAGGAACTACTATATAGTTGTTTTCAACAAGTTTATCGTCTATAAATCGTCTTGAGAATTCGATTTTGGTATTATGAAACTGATTCAATTGTCTTTATTTATGATATGGACTAATTGATCGGAGATGTAACTGGCCATCAGATTATATCCGATGTCTAGGGGATGAAGTCCGTCTGACAGAATGCCGGATAGATTCGTTTGATTTTCAGGAAAACCGTTCCAAACATCCAATAAATCTGCCCCGGTGTTATTACAGGCTATAATTATTTGGGAGCGGATACCTTTAAATAAGGATTCATCAGTAGATACCATCGGGGGTTCGACAATACAAAATATATCCGCTTGGGGGGCTTCCTTCTGAATGAGACGGATTAACCGGGTATATTTTAAAGAGAACTGGCCAGGCTGATAAAAATTTCGGTCATTTCTCCCCACGCAAATAAACACTGCGTCGGTATCTTTATTAATTTCAACGGCTCGCTGTAAACAATAATCTACAAGGGTTCCTGAGGAACCTTTGTTGTCCCAGATGATACGATGCCCATACAATTTGCTCAAAGAGTTGTTAAGATCTGAATTCCATCCGTTTGTTAAAGGATCTGAAGCGCCTTGACTCACCGAAATTGAATCCCCAAGAATGACTGCGTTGATGTTATTTGTTTTTAACTTTTTAATTCCTGTAATGACAGTACTCTGTGCCCCCAGCGCTTTTTGTGGGAGGGTAAAACTTACCGCAGCGAAGACCATTGCAAGGGATAGAATAATTGCTATTTTGTTTTTAACAAGCATTTGTTTCTTCTCGCTTTCTTGTTAGACATATTTGACAGGGCATTAGATAAATGTGTATTAATACTCAACTTTCATAATCTCACAATCTTTTTGCAAAGTAAGGGGAAACTTGTCAAACTAACAAAAAAATTTTCGTTTGATCCATCGTAAGACTACCACTTGTAGAAGTGGTAGTGGTTCCTATACCTTGTTTTAGCTGAACGAGTTCACTAGGAGGCCTGGCCTAAAAAATGACCGGCAAAAGATCTTGATATCGATGCCTTAACTGGTATAGTATGAGGGGAAAGTCTATCTCAGAGAATTATATATCAGGATGCCGAAGGGCGCATTAAAATTGCTCTAAAATCAACATATTTTTTCAGTTAACAGCTCTTAGAGAAGAGAGTTTTTGGGTTTTAGGCTTAGGAGGAACTAAGGATCAGATTCTAGAGGAGATGATATCATGCCGAGCGCAGATCTTGTGATTCATTCTGCTGATATGCTGGTGACGATGAGAGGACACTCTGATTCTCCGGCGCGCCGAGAGGGAATGGCGGAGATCGGGTTAATTGAAAACGGCGCAGTAGCTCTGCGCGAAGGTCAGATTGTTGCAGTTGGTTCGACAGAGGATATTTTAGCAGAGGGATGGGTAGGCCCCTATACTGTACAAATTAATGCCCAGGGTAAAGTGGTAACACCTGGCTTTGTTGACCCGCATACCCACGTCATTTATGCAGGTTCGAGGGAAAATGAGTTATCCCTGAAATTAAAGGGTGTACCCTACATGGAAATTCTCCAGCAAGGCGGAGGAATTCATGCAACGGTTCGGGATACGCGGCTGGCCTCTGATGCGGAGGTAAAAGCGCAAACCAGAAGCCGTCTGAAGACGATGTTAAGTCATGGAACGACGACGGCAGAAGTTAAGAGCGGCTATGGACTTACCGTTGAGGAAGAGCTGCGAATGTTACGCTTAATCAAGGAATTAAATTTGGAGCAGGATTTGGACCTCGTTCCAACCTTTATGGGCGCCCATGCCATCCCTTCTGGTTATACTGAAGATGAGTATACGGACTATGTTGTGGAGGATATGCTGCCTCAGGTTGCTTCTCGAGGGCTGGCAGAGTTTTGTGATGTTTTCTGTGAGCCGGGAGTTTTCAGTGTCCAATCAAGTGAGAGGATTTTAAGCAAAGCCAAGGAATTGAACTTAAAGCTTAAAATTCACGCGGATGAATTAGAATCCGCCAGAGGCGCTGAATTGGGGGCTAAACTGGGGGTTGTTAGCGCCGAACATTTGCTGCAGGCTTCTGATGAAGGCATTGCAGCTCTGGCTGAACAGGGAGTTATTGCTGTCCTCCTCCCGGCAGCCTCCTTTAATCTTGCTAAAAATTCTTATGCTCGGGCACGGGCAATGATCGAAGCGGGAGTGCCTGTTGCTGTGGCGACTGATTGCAATCCCGGATCATCGCCGACGGAATCTATGCCTTTTGTTCTGACTCTTGCCTGTCTTTATCTTCATCTGACTCCGGAGGAGGCTTTGACAGCGGCAACGATCAATGCGGCCCATGCGGTGGGCAGAGCCTCTCAGGCAGGCAGCCTGGAAGTCGGCAAGCAAGGAGATATCTTAGTTCTGAATGTTCCTAATCTCGATTATCTACCCTATCATTTTGGCAATAATCCTGTTGATGTGGTGATCAAGAACGGCAGGATTGTCTGGAGAGTTTGATGTGCCCACTTTTGTGGGAGAGGATGCTTTCCTCTGGGATCTAGCATGTATTTCGGAATTTGCTCATGATTTAAAAGGAGTCTTGTGAATTTCTGATCCTGAAGTTCACAAGACTCTTTTTTGCTTGTTTATGATTCTCGATCTTAAAGTTTTCGCCAACGGGCATTTCATCCTCGTTCGTTGCAGTTATTTTAAGCGAGAAGGGCTCTGCGTTTGTTAATGTATTTCGGGTACGATTTTTGATGAGGGAGCATAAGGCACTAATTCATTAAGAGATAAAATTAATCTGATTATTATTTACATTTACAAATGAGTGAAAAGTGGTATAATGAACACAAATAAACATAATGAAACTTTAATGAACAACAACATTTGCATTTGAACACAATAAAACAATAATGAACAAATAGTAGGTGCGAATTATGTTTCAGATTGAGCGAAGAGACCTGATAATGCAGTACCTGGAGCGGCACGAAAGTGCAACTGTGGAAGAATTGGCCAAACATTTAAATGTTACTCCCATGACCATAAGGCGAGATCTTAATCATTTAGAAGACACTAACATAATCACTCGTACTTTCGGCGGGGCGGTCCTAAAATCTCGTTTAGCCGCTGAAGTACCCTACAAACACAAAAGTATCAGCCATAAAAAAGAAAAAGAAAGAATTGCCGAGTACGCGGTTTTCTTGGTACAGGACGGACAAATCGTTTTCCTAGATTCAGGAACGACCACTATGGAAATTGTCAAAAGGCTGACAATCAAAAAAGATCTTACGGTTGTGACCAATGATGTTATGATTGCTGCTTATCTTGCTAATCATTCGGATTTTAAAATTTTATGTACCGGAGGTTATGTCCAGAATCGGACAGGTACCTGTATGGGATCAAAATCCACCGAGTTCTTGCAGGGAATAAATGGAGATATCTGTTTTGTCGGAGCAAACGCTATTGATTTGGAAAAGGGCGTATGTACCCCGACTTTAGAAAAAGCTGATGTCAAAAGGCAAATGCTCAAGTCGGCTGCCACCCGTGTTTTAGTTGTCGATAGCAGCAAATTTAACAAAAGAAGTTTCTCTAAGGTTTGTGACTTGGATGATCTGGATATCATTGTTACCGATATTAACCTGGATGAGGAAACTGTCACTAAAATTAAAGACTTCAATCTTGAGATAAGGCAAGTTTGAGTCTTGATGGAATTAGATCGGAGCTGAAGTTAATGCCAAAGGTTGTTATTATCGCCGATGATTTAACAGGAGCTAATGCTACGGGTGTCCTGCTGGCCAGACAAGGTTTTAAAACTGCGACTTTTTTGGATTTGCATCAATACGATGAAAAAGAGAATTCAGGTTTGAATGTGATTTCCATTAATACCGACAGCAGAGGTGTTGATGAAGATACCGCCTACGAGAGGGTCAAAGAAGCGGTTCGGTTTTTTCAGGATACAGGAACGGACGTTGGGTTGTTTTGTAAGCGCATTGATAGTACTCTGCGCGGTAACATTGGCGCGGAAATAGCCGCAGTTTTAGACAATTTGCCGGACGAAACAATTGCCGTAGTGGTTCCGGCCTTTCCAGGTTCCGGGCGGGTAAGCATCGGTGGTTACCTGATGGTAAATTCTGTCCCCTTGGAGAAAACAGGCGTAGCCAGAGATCCTAAATCACCCGTTCACACGTCTCAGATTGTGGATTTAATTAAATGTCAATTGAGAGAAAACGTAGGATTCATAGATCTGGCTAAAATTCTTCGCGGCGTCGATGCCATTAGAGATGCACTTCTCAAAGAAAAGCAAATGGGTCAAAAAGTAATTGTGGTAGATGCAACTACTGATGAGGATATTTCTAATATAGCCAGGGCAGTTCGAGAGTCTAAGCTTAAGACTGTCGCTATAGATCCCGGACCTTTTTCTGCCGCTTTAGCGCTTCAACTTTTGGGACAGCCCAAATTAGGACCCGGACAAAAAGTGATGCTGACCATTGGCAGTATAACGGAGCTGACCCGAGTACAGTTGGAAGAATTCAAACTGAAACATCCAGCTTTGTTGGTTGATGTTAGTGCCCAAAAACTGCTTGATGACCAAACCTCTGTTGGAGAGATTGACCGGGTGGCTGAAAATCTGATCAAAGAAATTCATAATTACAATGTGATTGGAGTCGTTTCCGGCGGCTTTGAGGAAGAAATCCTGGACCTGAAACTTGTTGCCCAGGAACTCCAAATAACTGAAGAGGAGGTATCTCAAAAAATCTGTAACGGTTTAGCCAAGATAACAAGCAAAGTTTTAGCTGAAAGTCATTCAGCTATAGGCGGACTGTATACCAGTGGAGGTGATGTTACGGTTGCAGTTTGCAAAGAACTGGAGGCCAAGGGCATAGAAGTTAAAGACGAGGTTATTCCTTTAGCGGTTTATGGCAGAATTAGTAAAGGAAATTATGACAATACCCCGATTATCACTAAAGGTGGTTTGGTAGGGGAAAACAATGCTATTTGCAAATGTGTTGATTATCTCTTGACCAAAGTATCCAATGAATACTACTTGAACCCGTAAAAATAACAAACTGGAGATGGAGCAAATGATGAAGCCGTTAATTGGAATACCGATGGGAGATCCCGCCGGAGTTGGACCGGAAATAATCGTCAAGGCCTTGAATGATGAGCATGTCTATGAGTATGCCCGGCCCATTGTTATTGGAGAACGAAAAACCCTCGAACAAGCTATGAGAATCTGTGATATCTTCCTGGAAATCAATACTGTCGAAGAACCGGAGCAAGGGAAATTTGTTAAAGGAACTCTTGACTTGATTGATCTCAAAAATATTGATATCGACCAGTTGGAATTAGGGAAAGTTCAAGCCCCAGCCGGTAAAGCTGCCTTCCAATATATTAAGGTCGCTACAGACTTGGCCTTGAAAAATAAGGTTGAGGCTATTGCCACGACTCCAATCAATAAGGAATCCTTAAAAGCCGGAGAAATACCTTACATTGGCCATACGGAAATATTGGAGGATTTAACCGGGACCAAAAATCCTTTAACTATGTTCCAGGTCCATAATCTGCGTGTTTTCTTTTTAACCAGGCATGTTTCGCTCAAGAGAGCCTGCGAACTGATAACTAAGGAAAGTGTTTTTGAGTTTATTGAACGATGTGTTGAAGCTCTTCGTGTTTTGGGTATTAAAAACCCTGAAATTGCGGTTGCCGGTTTAAATCCTCATAGCGGCGAACACGGCCTTTTTGGGGACGAAGAGGTGAGAGAGATCGCCCCGGCCATTGAAGAGGCCCAGGCTAAGGGTATAAATGTAGTTGGCCCGGTTCCTGCTGATTCGGTGTTTCATTTTGGCTTACGGGGAAGATTTGATGCGGTTCTTTCCCTTTATCATGATCAAGGGCATATTGCCACTAAGATGGTCGATTTTGAACGGACAATTTCGGTGACAAATAACATGCCTTTTGTTCGAACTTCTGTGGATCATGGTACTGCTTTTGATATCGCCGGTACAGGAAAGGTCAGTCAGGTCAGCATGGTTGAAGCCATTCGTCTGGCGGCAGATTATGCGCCTAGCTTCAATAGTATCCGCTGAACGAGTTCACTGATATTAGATAAACAATTATTGAGGAGGAAAAGGGTATGCAAGTCGCTGGAAGTCAGATGATCATCGGACTGGTTATTGGAATTATTGCTTTAGTTTTTCTGATCTTAAAAACCAAAATTCATGCTTTCCCTGCTCTTATTATTGCAGCGGCGGCAACAGGTATCATCGGAGGGATGCCTCCGAACAAAGTTATCGATGCTATTACCAGTGGTTTCGGCAGCACCCTTGGCAGCATTGGAATCATTATTGGTTTTGGGGTCATGATGGGTGAACTGTTTGAGGCCTCCGGAGCCGCCGAAAAAATGGCTCAGACTTTTGTCAAACGATTGGGCAAGGGCAGAGAAGAAATTGCTCTGGCAATTACCGGTTTTTTAGTCTCCATTCCTATTTTTTGCGATTCTGGATTCGTCATCCTCTCGCCTCTGGCTAAGGCAATTTCCCGGAAAACTAAAAAATCAGTGATCACACTCGGTGTAGCTTTGGCTTCAGGATTGGTTATTACTCACTCATTAATCCCGCCGACTCCCGGTCCTGTGGGCGTTGCCGGACTCTTTAAAATCAATGTGGGAAGTATGATTTTATGGGGAATTGTTTTCTCTATTCCTATGACGATTGCCGCCATTATTTATGCTCGCTGGATTGGTAAGAAAATATATCAGGTGCCCTCTGAGGATGGGGAGAGTTGGGAGAGACCTGCTTATCAAGAACCTGTACATAACTTTAATTTAGAGAACGATGACAATCTGCCGTCAGCGGTTATGGCCTTTGCTCCGATTATTGTCCCCATTATTTTAATCTTGTTCAGTACGGTGGCCACGGCAGCTAAGTTAACAGGAAGTATTGCTGTCGTGATCAATTTTCTGGGTGCGCCTGTTATTGCTGTTGGCATAGGATTATTGACAGCTATCTACGGCCTTACCAATAAAATGTCTCGCCAAGATACTATTTTAAAAATGGAACAAGGTGTTAAATCAGCCGGTATTATTATTCTGGTTACCGGCGGTGGCGGAGCACTGGGAATGGTTCTGCGAAACAGCGGAGCAGGAGATTATATTGCTAAGCTGATCGCCCACACTTCACTCCCGGCTATCTTATTGCCCTTTGTCATTGCCTCTCTGGTAAGGCTCATTCAGGGCAGCGGTACTGTTGCCATGATTACTGCAGCTTCGATCACTGCTCCTATCATTGCCACTTTAGATGTCAATCCGGTATTTGCTTCTATGGCTTGCGCAATGGGCTCACTGATTTTCTCTTATTTTAATGACAGTTATTACTGGGTCGTTAACCGTATGTTGGGTATTCAGGATGCCAAGGAACAAATTAGAATATGGTCAGTGACCACGACTATTTTCTGGGCTGTTGGACTCGTTGAATTACTAATCATTAATGCAATTTTTGGTTAATCATTTCAAACCTCATCATGGTGCTGAAACTTGAGAATCCCCTGGATGTCTTGGCGAGAGGCTTCCAGAGGATTCTTAGTTTAATGAGCTGAATTAGAAATAGTTACGACCATACTGACTTCTCCGGAGGTTTTGGCAGCATCAAAAACTTTCTTGATGCCATTCCATACTTGTTCGTCATTTCCGTCGATGTGAGTACTGAGTGAACCAACTTCGTACTTGATATTTTCGTTGGAAAGAGAGCTAATTGATTTGTTGATGACATCGCTGGAACTATTTGTTTTTTGCGGATAAACAGATACTTCGGCGCATAACATAAGCGATAACCTCCTTTAACTTTATCATAATTATTTTAGATCCCAAAATAGCCTTCCCAAGTTCAATAAATCTAATGAATCTATATAATGTATTTCTCAGTTTATAATTCTCGTTCCAGTAATTCTTGTTCCAAATGAAGAGAAAATCATCCTAAATAAAGGAGTTTTCTTAATTGGGAAGAATAAAGTAAAATGCACTTATTTTAGCTGAGAAAGTAGGGATAATTAGTGTACGATGTTGAATTTTTAGGGCTTCTGGAGAAGGAACTTGTCGTTACTTTAGGATGTACTGAGCCTATGGCCATTGCCTTCACCGCCGCTTTAGCTAAGACGTATGTCAGAGGAGAGGTCACGTCCATAAACGTATTTGCAAGCGCAAACGTTATTAAGAATGCAATGTCTGTCACTATTCCCGGGACAAAGAACAGCGGCGTTAATTTGGCTGCTGCTTTGGGTGTTATTGCCGGAGACAGCACCAAAGGGCTGGAGGTTCTGGAAGGCCTGAGTTCGCTCGATGTTGAAAAGGCCAGGGCTATGATCAGGGAGGAGAGGGTCACTGTTGAGGTTGCAGAGACCACAAAGAAATTATATATTGAGGTGATTTTGGCGACGCCTGAATCGTTTGCCAGAGTTATTGTTGCTGATGAGCATACTCGTGTTGTTCTTATCCAAGTTGACGGCCAAACGATTCTTAATACTTTGGCTGAGGAGGGAAAGGATGACAACGAGGAGACGGAGTATTCCTTTTTATCTCTTGACACGATCTGGGACTTTGTGCAAGCGGTAAACCCTGAGGATTTGACGATTATTAAGAAGGCGATAGAGCTGAATAAGACCATTGGCTTAGAAGGCTTATTCAATGAGTATGGCTTACAAGTCGGCAAAACGATCAAGGAGAATATCCGCAAAGGCTTATTTGCGGATGATTTGATCACCCAGGCTATGGCTTTAACCGCTGGTGCTTCGGATGCCAGAATGTCAGGATGTCCCTTGCCTGTCATGGGTAACTCGGGCAGCGGAAATCAAGGGATTTCAGCTACCTTGCCTGTTGTGGCTGTAGGGGAAAAGTTGGGCGCTGCTGAGGATCAATTAATACGGGCCGTGGCTTTAAGCAATCTCATTGCTATCTATATCAAAACCAAAATCGGCCGCCTTTCGGCTCTTTGCGGAGCAACGGCGTCGGGCAGCGGTGCCAGCTGCGGTATTACCTATTTGTTAGGCGGCGGTAAGAATGAAATCCAAAGGGCCATCCAGAATATGCAGGGTAATGTGGCTGGGATGTTTTGTGATGGGGCAAAGGCTGGATGTGCTTTAAAATTGTCTACTTGTACGAGCACTGCGGTGCAGTCCGCGATCATGGCGATGGAGGGGCTTGCCATTCAGTCCACCGACGGCATTATTGAGCAGACGGCCGAACAAACTATAGCTAACCTTGGCCGCCTCGCGACTCAAGGCACCAAGGAAGTGGATCGGATTATTCTTGATATCATGGTTAACAAGAAGGTTGGTTAAATAACTCCTTCACTGAAAGCGCTTAGCCCATATCAAATGCTATCGCGCTGAAGGATGGACTCTACACCCTATTGAAGCAAGGTGTGGGAACCGCTCCCATTTATAGAAGTGGGAGCCTTACGACTGAATTAAATCTAAAATAATTACTTTAATTAGCTCAAGAAACCTTAAAATAAGTCCCATAACGAATGTCCTAAGGCGGCGACATCGTTATGGGACTTTTATGCGGGAATCCTGGCGCAAAGCATGATATAATGAGATATTTGGAGGAACTGACATGAATATCATGACTGTTGAAAATCTGACGAAAAGTTATAGTGAAAAGATCCTTTTTCAGGATCTTTCCTTTGGCATTGATGAAGGGGAAAAGATCGGGATCATCGGGGTAAATGGAACGGGTAAGTCTACTCTGCTTAAAATTCTGGCGGGAGTTGAACCGCCGGATCAAGGCAGCATCACTATGGGCAATAACGTCAAGTTAGAGTTTCTGCCGCAAAATCCTGAGTTTGATGATCAGGCCACAGTTTTGCAGCAGGTCTTTCGCGGAAATTCCCCCGTTATGAAATTGCTGCGCGAGTATGAAAGTGCTTTGGAACGATTGAATGACCAGCCGGAGGATTCCAAGCTTCAGCAAGAGGTAATAGCTCTTGGTCAACGAATGGACGAGCTGGATGCCTGGCAGCTGGAAAATGAAGCGAAAACGATTCTTACGAAGTTAGGAATAACTAAATTTGACTTGGTTGTAGGAACATTGTCAGGAGGACAGAGGAAACGGGTCGCTTTGGCCAGTGCCCTTATTAACCCGGCGGATATTTTAGTTTTGGATGAGCCCACCAACCATATTGACAATGACACGGTAGATTGGCTGGAACAATACTTGAATAAACGCAAGGGTGCCTTAGTTATGATTACCCATGACCGCTATTTTCTCGATCGTGTCGTAGGGCGCATTTTGGAATTAGATCAAGGCAGGATGTATCCTTATCCCGGCAATTACAGCCGTTTTTTGGAGTTAAAAGTGGAACGGGAGGAACAGGCGGAGGCCAGCGAGAAAAAACGCCAAAACCTCTTGCGCAATGAACTGGCCTGGATGCGCCGAGGGGCTCAGGCTCGCTCGACGAAGCAAAAAGCCAGGATCGAACGCTTTGAAAAGCTTCAGGCTGAAAAACCTTCAGAAAACAGTGATCGCTTGGAAATCACTGCCGGGGCTTCCCGCCTGGGAAAAAAAGTCCTTGAATGTCAGGCGGTGCACAAGGAGTTTCCGAACCGGGGGACTGTCATCAAAGACTTTAATTATGTTTTGCTGCGCAATGACCGGATTGGAATTATCGGTCCGAATGGCAGTGGTAAATCAACATTGTTAAATATGTTGGCAGGTCGTTTGAGCCCGGATCAAGGCGTTATTGATGTGGGTTCAACGGTCAAAATTGGGTACTTCGCTCAGGAAAATTCTGCTTTAAATCCGGAATGGCGTGTGATTGAGGAAATCAAAGCTGTGGCAGAGGTAATTCCGACAGGAGATGGCGGCTCTTTAACGGCCTCGCAAATGTTGGAGAGGTTTCTGTTTCCGCCTTCATCCCAGTGGACTCCTATTCGTAAGCTTTCCGGGGGAGAAAAACGCAGGCTTTATCTCTTGAAGGTTTTGATGGGAGCTCCGAATGTCCTTTTTTTGGACGAACCTACCAATGATCTGGATATTCAGACCCTGACGGTCTTGGAAAATTATCTTGATGACTTTCCGGGCGCAGTCGTTGCTGTTTCCCATGACCGCTATTTTCTGGATCGGATGGCGGAGAAGATTTTCTCCTTTGAGGGAGAAGGTTTAATTCGTCAATATGTGGGAAACTATTCGGATTATCGGGAGCAGCTCTACGCTGCAGCCCAGGAAGAAGCTCAGGAGGCCAGGCAAGCGGCCCTACGAGCGGCGATTGCCAATCCGAACAAGACCGGGAATAGTTCCGCAAAGTCTTCCGGCATAAGTACCGGTGCAGGAACTCAAGAGGATCGCCAAACGGGTGAAGGGAGAAAGGAACGCCCTCTGAAGATGACCTTTAAGGAGCAGCAGGAATTTGCTCAAATTGATGAGCGCATTGCTCAAGTTGAAGAGGAATTGCAACTAAATCTGCAAAAGATGAATGAAGCAGGCAGTGATTTTGGAACACTAAATGAGTTAGCGAGGACTCAGCAAGAGTTGGAAATCAAGCTCGATGAACTGATTGAGCGCTGGACTTATTTAAATGAGCTGGCCGAAAAAATTGCCCAGAGCAAAGTAAAGAACTGAAGAAGTGACAATTTGTCTTGACGTGAGAATTCACGATCTCGTAGATTTGGTCAATGGATGGATAAAAAAAGTTCGATAGCGCAACGAGGAAAATTAGATCGATAGGAGATAAATTAATGGATGATAAGACAATTGAACAGATGAAGAAGATTCTGGCTGCTAAAAAATTGAAGAGTTCGCAGCAGGGAGGCCCCGTTAAATCGACGCAAAAGATCGGTGAAACGCGAAAAGGCATTAAACGACGTAAAGTCGGAGGCATGTTTGATAAGTAAGGAGAGAAGTAAGGGTCAATGAGTATCTTAAATGTAGAAAACGTGAGTCATGGTTTTGGCGGGCGCAAGATTTTGGAAGAGGTAAGTTTCCGCTTATTAAAAGGAGAACACGTCGGTCTGGTTGGGGCTAACGGAGAAGGGAAAACTACCTTTTTAGATATTATTACCGGGAAGCTGATGCCTGATAAAGGGAAAGTCGAATGGTCAAACCGGGTTACCGTCGGATATTTGGATCAACATTCGGTCTTAAGCAAAGGAAAGACGATCCGCGATGTGCTCAAAGAAGCTTTTCAAGGGATGTTTGATTTAGAAGCGGAGATTATGACCCTATATGATCGGATGGGCAGCGCTTCAGAAGAGGAAATGACGAAACTTCTGGATGATGTGGGGGAAATCCAAAGCATTTTGGAACACAACGGTTTTTATATGCTGGATGCCAAAATCGAAGAAGTTGCCAATGGTTTAGGCTTAGGTGAAATCGGTTTAGACAAAGATGTCACTGATTTAAGCGGCGGTCAAAGAACGAAGGTTTTATTGACGAAGCTTTTGCTGCAGAGTCCTACTATTTTGATCCTGGATGAGCCGACAAATTTCTTGGATGCTGAGCATATTGAGTGGCTGAAGCGTTATTTGATTAACTATGAAAATGCTTTTATTCTGGTGTCCCATGATGTTCCTTTCTTAAACGATGTGATTAATGTCATTTATCATGTGGAAAATGCCAGTTTAACTCGTTATACCGGGAACTATGAGCAATTTGTCCAGCTTGCCGAAACCCGCAAACAGCAGGAGCTTAAGGCTTATGACAAACAGCAGAAGGAAGTTGATCGCTTAGAGGATTTTATTGCCCGCAACAAAGCGAGAATTTCCACGACAGGTCGGGCCAAGAGCCGCCAGAAGCAGCTGGATAAAATGGAATTAATCGAGAAACCAAAGGAAAAGATTAAGCCGACCTTCAAGTTTCGTGAAGCTCGGGCACCGGGAAAAGTGATTTTTGAGGCCAAAGATATTGTTCTAGGTTATGATGAACCCTTGACCAGTCCCTTGAATTTGACGCTGGAGCGTGGTCAGAAGATCGCGATTCGCGGGGTTAATGGACTGGGCAAATCGACACTGCTGAAGACTCTTTTGGGATATATCCAGCCGATTTCCGGAGCTGTAGAACTTGGGGATTACCTGTATCCGGGTTATTTCGAGCAGGAATCGAGCCGAAGGAATGAGAAGACGGCCTTAGAAGAAGTTTGGGATGAGTATCCCAGTATGGCTAATGCCGAAGTCCGCGGAGCTCTAGCTAAGTGTGGCTTAACCAGCGAGCATATTTCCAGCAAGATGATGGTTTTGAGCGGTGGAGAGAACGCTAAAGTACGGTTATGTAAGCTGATGCTTAAAGATGTGAATTGGCTGGTTCTCGACGAGCCGACGAATCATCTGGATGTAGAAGCCAAAGAAGAGCTGAAAAAGGCGATTATAAATTATCGCGGAACGGTGGTTCTTGTTTCCCACGAGCCTGATTTTTATGAGGATTGGGTGACGGATGTGTGGAATTTAGAGGAGTGGACGACAAAGATCGTTTAACAATTATCCTGAGAAAACCCTTTCCCTGCAGCAGAACTCATTTCCTCTCGTTAAAAGAACAATAATATAGAAACTATAAATGCCGTCCAGCCGCTTAGATTGGACGGCATTTATAATTATATTTATATTAAAAAAAGTACAGCCCCTAATGGCATAATGAAGCCATTAGGGGCTGTACTTTAAAATTCTTGATAGAGTATCTCTATTTGGTCATTTTTTATTTATAAGCGTTTCGTTCAAATGCTCCATAATGGAATAAGCGCAGTCCAAAGTCTGTGATTGGCTGAAAGAAGGAGCTGAACTTCCACAGCAAGCGGCCGCAGAGCGTACCGATAATCATTCCGGCAATGACATCCGTTGGCCAATGTACACCAACATAGAGGCGGCCAACTCCGTTAAGTATCGCTAAGATAGTAAAGCTGGTTGTAATCCAACGGGGTGCCCTTCCCCAGGATGCTGCAGCAAAACCAAAGCTTCCGGTTGTATGATCACTGGGAAAGGAAGCGTCTGCACTATGGTGAATAAGCTGAGTAAACGTCCCTTTTGGAAGTACTGTAAAAGGTCGCGGTCTGAAGTAGATGTGCGATAGAAGGACGTTGATGATTAGACCTAAGACACCGGATAAGCCCATGATGAGCAGGGCGTGGCGCTGCTTAGTCTCGTATCTTGGCATAGTAAACCAGGCGATGATGAAGAGAACGACATAAACTTCAAGAGAGTATTGGGCGAAGAAAGAAAACATCTTATCGAGTATCGCGTGGTGTCCGGCAAATTGGTTAAACAGGTGGTATCCTTGAAGGTCAAATGAGTTCATGTACAGGGGTTCCTCCTTAAGTCAGTTTAATAAGTTGAGTTGAGTGAATAACTATTAGGATACTACAAGAATCTTAAAATTAGATTAAAAATAGATTATACTTCATTTCTGTCAAATAAGTAATATCCGGCAGTAAAGAAGATAATTCCATAGGCTAAAAGGAGCAAGAGCAAGTTTAGTTCTCGGAATGGATTTGTTCCACTTGCCAGCCACAATGAGGACCAATTCAAATAGGTGGTAAAAAGGTTGTTATTTACTAAGGTATTAAATAGTGACAAGGTCTTGATAGCAAAAAATATGAAGATAGAGCTGATGAGAGCTGTACTTCCGCTCCGAAAGAATTGGACAATAAATGATGCAAAAATAATCAGAATGAGCGCTGGAACAAGATCGGCTAAGTAACTGAAGGTAACATTTGTAATGCTTGTTATTTTGATATTCAAGCAAAGTGCAGAAAGCAGGGAAACAAAGAAAATTACGCAAAAATTCAAGAGGGCATAACTGCTAATGGCAATTAGTTTCGAGATGTAAATCTTGAAACGGCTTATGGGCATCGTAAGAACCAGCTTTAAAGTTTTATCTGCTATTTCGCCGGGAAATAAATCTGAGGCTGCCATAAAAACAAATAAGGGCAGAAAACTATTCGTAAAGATGGCTAAAAGCATTAAAGGATAGCTGATTGAATTGACAGCGATAAATATGAGCTTGGCCTGAATGTTGGATATAAAGAGTGCTGTCAAAAAGCTCATCATAGCCATGAGGATCAGAAAGGCAAGAGTCTTTTTCTTTAAGAATAATTTTCTAACTTCATTTATGACATTTGCTTTCAGGCTATCCATCAAACCTTTCCTCCTTCCTTGACCTGATCCAGATAGAAGTCTTCCAGAGAATTAAAATCTTTTTTTATGCTCTCGATGGATATGCCGCTGTTGACAAGACGTCCTTCATGAATAATGGCAACTTTGTTGCACATTAGTTCAACCTCATGAACTAAATGGCTGGAAATAAAGAAGGTCATTTTTCTTTTTTCTGCAAGTTCTTTGATTAGATTGCGCATTTGCACTGTACCTTCAATATCTAAGCCATTAGTAGGTTCATCCAGAATTATTAACTTGGGATTTGGCAGCAAAGCTCTGGCAAGTGCTAGCCTCTGTTTCATGCCCAGGGAGAATTTGCCGGCCTTCTCTGGCTTGTATTTTGTCAGATTCACCAATTCCAAGAGGTTATCAATATCTTCTTCGTTAACATTTTTATAAAAGCGAGAAACAAATTTCAGGTTTTCATAGGCAGTCATATATTCATAAACATCGGCAGTCTCGATTATAGAACCGACATTTCCCATGGCACTTTCGAATTGGAAGTTCAGGTCATAGCCTAATATTCTAACATTCCCCTTTTGGATTGTGTTTAACCCGGTAATGCCTTTCATGACCGTGGTTTTTCCTGCTCCATTAGGGCCTAAGAAACCAAAGATGTCGCCTGTGTAAACATCAAAGGTAATATCTTTTACCCCTCGTCCATTTTTATAAATCTTGGTAAGTCCGGCCACTTCTAATACCTTTTCCACTTGCTTCACCCATTTTTGTTTGTTTATTGGCAGAAAATGAGCAAAACTAACATTGCTCATTTTCTGTCATCTGTTTTATAGTCCGAGGTAATTCAATTCGCTCAGAGTAATCTAATCTGGTTAAATCCGAATCTAATTAGAATCCAATTAGAATCCGAATCCCCATTCATGATCCAAGTTATTTAGTTTTCCTCATCATGAAAACTGACGGTTTTTACTTGCTTTCCGGTTAAATCAACTTTATCCGGAGTTGTGCTGTTGATATTGGACAGGTTTAAGTCAATTTTAAATGTCAGTTGATGTTGAGTTCCTTGAGCATCTGTCCCTGAAACAACGATTGTTGCAGTCTGGTTTGTAATAATATCATTGCTGTTAATATTACCTGTTGAGTTAACACTCACAACTTTAATATCGTTTTGCAGCTGAGGGATAAGATCTTTGAAGTCTTTGATATTATTTTTCTCATTGCTGGTGTTTTGGTAGGAGCCCCTGTGATTTTCTGCCGTGAAAGCTAAAGAAGTTAAAGCGTTGACCAGAGGCGTTACATCATTTTCGCCGATGTTGATGGCGACAGTCTTTGTTCCGTCCGCGTTGTCAGTTGTAGTAACTTTATTCTGCATACTACCGACCAGGGTATCGATGACAACTCCCATGCTCTTTTCGACAACTGGGTTTTGGGTATCTTTGACAGCTATAGCATGATTGTCGTCTCTTACTAAGTATTGGTCGCTGTTACTGTTTTTAATGATTCTTTTCCCGTCCTGTTCGTAACTGCTGAAGGTTTGAGTGGCATTAGCTGATTTAAAGGTAGTTACTTCACTCATAGCGTTAGAACTTTCATTGCGTTTAAGATTGGAATTAATGCTTGCCAAGCTGTTGCCATTATCGGTAATGGAAGCTGTCAGATCAATAGTTTCATTTTGGACATTTTTCGTATCGTTGATGGCGTTTTTATAGGCTTCATAGCCTGATAATTGCGAAGCGTTTGTCAAAACGGCTCCAAAGAGCAGAGAGCCTCCAATGGCTAGACTTGCAGCCATGGCTATAGTTTTTTTGTTCATTTTTTATGCCTCCAGTTAATTAGTTAAACAGATGTATTACTATTGTTTAGACTTCAGCGATTTTTTCTTGCGGATAATCCAGAAACCTAACAGCAGCAAAATTAAAAGAGCAACGATTAAATCGAGACGATGAAACAGTGGTTTAAGGGTATTCCAATTTTCTCCCAGTTTCTGGCCGGTGATAATAAGCAATAAGCACCAGGGCAGGGCTCCGGCGACAGTGTAGACAGCCATTTTGAGAGCATTCATTCTCGCGATTCCCGCGGGCAGGGAGATAAAGGTTCGTACTACAGGCAAGAGCCTGCCAAGAAATACGGTTAATTCGCCGCGTCGTTCGAATAATTTTTCGGTGTTGGACAATTCTCGCTCACGGATAAAAATATAGCGTCCAAACTTCTTTATGAACGGTCGGCCTCCCCACAGTCCGATATAATAGGCAATAAGTGCCCCAAAGAGGTTGCCCAAGGTGGCTGCCAGAGTTGCCTGCCATAGAGTGAAACGGCCAAGAAAGACCATATAACCGGTGAAAGGAAGAATGATCTCACTGGGTAAGGGAATGCAGGCACTTTCAATGGCCATGGCCAGAAAAACGCCTAGATAACCGAACAGAGAAATAACACTGACAACAAATTGACCAAGGTGGGATAAAATAGTTTCCACTTTGATTCTCCCTATATTTAATTTCTTAGGTCTTTAACTAAATGTTAAATGTCCTATGATTAGCTTCACCTCCATAAAAAGGATTTGCTGTCGCAGCAAATGTTGAAGAACAAGTTTCGAACCTCTTGTTCATCCTCATGATAAAGTACGAACCTTTAGTTTTTCTTAGAAACGCTCTCTGGATTAATATTTTTTGTTCATCATTTTTCGCCATTTTTCATCTTGCTTTAATCTTTGGGTGGTAAAATAGCATAGCTTTTAGAGTTGAGCAGTTCTTAGTGATTTAGTTTAGAAAAGGGGAAGACGTTCTTTCATGAAACGAAAACGCAGAATTCGAGCGAAAGTAATTATTGCATTTTTGGCCTATAACCTCATTCTTTTTGTGCTTTTAGCTCCATTTATTTTGTTCTGGGGTCCTTTTCAGGCCCTTAAAGTGATGGCAGTTGGTTCTGTTTATACTTCCCGTCATCCCCAGGTTGTCAAGGCATTTCTCTCCCAAGCAGAAATCGACCGAATTATGAATCTGAATGATTCTCAAGGAGTTAGCAGCAGTCAAAGCATTGGGCGTAAAGAAGTAATGGCTGATGCCAGTTCCGGTATTACCATTGAAGATATTCAAGGACCAAGCTTCAAAGGGAAAGTAATGCTGATTAAAGACCCGAAACGAGTGAAGGTGGCAGTAACTAAAGAGATTGGCGTAACGGGTGAAAGGGTCAGTGATCTTGTAAAGGACACGGGAGCGGTTGCCGGCATTAATGCGGGTGGATTCTACGATCCCAATGGTAAAGGAAACGGAGCGTTTCCGGACGGACTCACCGTGCAAAATGGGAATATAGTCCATAATAATGTGGGCAATCAGGCGGTTAATATTGTAGGGTTTAATGATCAAGGCAAGCTGATCATTGGCAATATGACCGCGGCACAAATAGCCCAGAAACATATTCTTGAAGCTGTTACCTTCGGGCCAAATTTAATTGTCGATGGAAACCCTGTCATTTCAGGAGATGGCGGCTGGGGGATTGCACCTCGCACAGGAATCGGGCAAATGGCTGATGGAACGGTTATTTTTGTGGTCATTGACGGCAGACAGCCAACTTGGAGTATTGGAGCGACCTTACGAGACCTGATGAATGTTTTTGAAAACTATCATGCAGTCAATGCAGTTAATCTTGACGGCGGTTCTTCAGCGGAACTTGTCTATAATGGACATGTTGAGAACAAGCTCTGGGATATTTTTGGAGAACGCTATATTCCCACTGCCTTTGTCGTTACCCCTTAAGGCTTACTTTCGGCAAATTTTTTCAGGGAGGCTCGGCCTGCGTCTCCGTAAACTATAAAGGAGAAATCTGGGATGAAGAAGAGACTACGTACTTTTTTTGTTTGGACATTAGCTTCAGCATTGCTGCAATTTGGCGGTTACTCTATCTTAAATAAACAAGTTCAAAACGTTTTGTCGCCGCCTGGGGTCACTGCTCAACCGATTACCACTCAGCTCAAAGCTACTATCCCTGCCGCCGATCTTACCAATATTAAGGTTTCTTATGCTAAGGATTATATTGCTTATATGGAAAACGGTACCCTGAAAGTTTTTAATCTTAAACAAAATAAAGTGGTCTTTAAGAAAGCACCGCCCAGTAATGATAAAGGTTTAGGTGTTCTTATGTATCAATGGCTGCCGGACCGCAACATGTTACTTTATTTTTATGCCAGGAAAAACCCTCATCCGGTAACTTATAGCACTGTTTATCCTGCCAAAAGAACGATTCGAGTGCCGGCTGCAACGTCTGGGTCTGGTTCGGTAATACCGAAAACAGAAGATCCCAATCAAAAAGTTGTTCGAGACGTTCCCAAGACTGTCACCAAAGAGATTACTGGGGCACCTCGGATTGTAAAGCGATATGGAAATCCGCAAATCACTGAGCTATATTCTCTGGACCTCCCCAACAGCGATGAGACGGCCGCTCCTGACGATCGGTTTAATCAAACGATAAATTCGTTCCCTGCTGGGGGTAAAATTGAAAACCTGGTTGTTTCCACGTCAACTAATTTGATGTATCTTACTGTCAAAGGTGTGTCCAAAGAATTGCTTTTGGAAATCGACGTGATGAAAAACGTTCGTACTTTAAGCAGATCGGGAGAGACAATTGACAATATGGCGGCCTCAGATCGGTATGGAACACTTTTCCTGGACAGTAACGAAAACGGGGTTCATCGGATCATTGCTCTCAACGGCAGCAAACGGCAAATTATTTCCGAAAATAACAATGATCGAATACTAGGCATTAAAGATGGAAAAGTGTATATCGGAGAGGTACAAAATAATCAGTTGATGAAGGTTAAAACTACACCTGACCTTACTCACATGGCGAACAATCCCTCGCTGACGACAGAATGGGAAGGCACGATTCCGTATGGCAGCAGTACGAATACTCTAATTGGTGCTAAAGGACAATTGATAGCTTATGATCAGCAGACGGCCTATATTGTAACTGCCGGTCATTTGAAGGAGGTTAAATTGCGCGGGGATGAGAATTACATCTCGTCAGATGGGGCTGAGCTCATTCAATTGACCAAGCAAGGGAATTCCACTTTAGTAGAGTTACAGCCGCTTCAGCCTTAATCTGTTTTTAATGTTAAAGAATTATGATTAAGACTGAAAGGAGGTGAATTAAATGATTACAGGAATCAGTAATAACAGTATGCTGCCCAGAATGGCAATGGTTAACCATAATGTTCCGGCGAGGACAGGAGCCAGTGAGGAAGCCAGCGAAAGCATGAGTGAGCGGCTGGCTGAAGCCCAATCTTCATCAGCTAAGGCGGCTAATATGCCAAGCCCAAGTCATTTGGGAAACAAGATTGACCATCTAGCATAACTTGCTGCGTCGGGGGTTCAGGGCAGCAGCATTGTCTCCTTTGAACCCTTCGACGGAAGCAAGTTCTTTGTAAACCAGGGAGATAATGTCTTTATCTTTAACTATTGAAGATTAGGATTCTCATCCGTTTAGTGGTAAATTAAGGGTTGGGTGAGAATTTAAAATAGAATTTCAGTATGCCTCAGCTTAGGGACTAAAAGCTGAAGTCAGAGAGTGCAATATGGAGATGGTGATACGAAGGGGGCTGTCGAAAATTATGCCGGAAACAACTCTCAATATATTATTGGTTGAAGATGACCGTGCTATTGCTAAAGTCATAGCTTTGGAATTAGAACATCATGGACATCGGGTGGGGCTGGCAGCTGATGGCAGGATGGGGCTTGATATGGCCTTAACGCAGGAATGGGATGTTATCCTTTTGGACCTTATGCTGCCTTTTCTCAATGGCTATGAAATTTGCAAACAAATTCGAGCGCACAAAGATACTTCAATTCTGCTCTTGACGGCTAAAGATGAAGTTCAGGATAAGGTCTTTGGTTTGGATCTTGGTGCCGATGATTATTTGACAAAACCTTTTGCCATGGATGAATTAATGGCTCGTATTCGCGCCGTATTAAGGCGTAAAAATCCGCCGGTTAAGAAAAATTCAGGCCAATTAACCTTTCGAGAACTTGAACTTGATACTCAAGCCTATCAAGTCTATTTTCAAGGTGAGGAAATTAGTTTGACAAAAAAGGAATTTGAATTATTGGCCATGTTTTTAGAGCATCCGAATCGTGTTCTGTCCAGAGAGCATATTCTGGAAAATGTTTGGGGGTTTGATTATTATGGAGAATCGAATGCTGTAGATGTATATGTACGCTTTTTGCGCGGCAAGATTGATGAACGGTTTGGAGTTCATTATTTCCATACGGTGAGGGGAGTCGGCTATGTCTTACGAGCCGAAGACTAGGAAGATCAGAAAATTCCGGCTGCCTGGATTTAAATGGGGTTTAGCCTGGAAGATAACACTTTGGTATATTCTTCTGCTTCTTTTGACGGTGTTTATTCTCTCGGCAATCACATATTGGGGTAATAGTCAGGATTTACATAAAGAAAAAAAGCAAGTCCTTGAGACTACCGTTGCTCGTGTTCTCGGCGCACTGGATGATTCCGCAGACGGGCAGGCGGGAGATATTAGTGATCCTGAGGCCTTAAATGACAATGTCCCCAAGGGTGTGACAATACAGCTGACTTCCATGCAAGGAAAGGTGGTCCAAAGGAGTGGTAATGTTCAGGTTCAGCTGCCCATCGAACAACAGGCCGGCCCGGAAGTCAGGAACCTCGACGGCAAAGATGTCTATTATATAGCTCGGCCGATTATGTCCGGCGGGAAACTCATCGGTACGCTTCAAGCTGCTGCTGATTTGGAAAATGTGGAACTCGCCGAAACTGTGCTTTTGCGCCAGTTGCTGTGGCTGTGCGGTTCTGCGTTGCTCTTGGCTTTCCTCGGAGGATTGTTCTTATCCCGGAAGGTTCTGGCTCCATTGGCTGAGCTGAATCGGGAGATCTCGCTCTTGACAGCCAATGATCTCAACCGACGTCTGCCGTTGCGGGGAAGCGGGGATGAACTCGATTTGTTAGGCCAAAATTTCAATCATATGCTGCAGAGGTTAGAAACTTCATTTCAACAGCAAAAGCAATTTGTGGCCAATGCTTCCCATGAACTTCGCACTCCGTTGATGGTCATTCGGGGGCATGCGGATATTTTACAGCGCTGGGGAGCTGAAGATCCCGTCATGGTGCGTGATTCTGCCACCGCAATGATTGAAGAGACAACGATGATGACGAAATTAGTGGAAAATCTATTGACCTTGGCTCGGGAAGAGCTGCATCTGAATTTAGTTCTTCTTAATATGAGCGAGGTTATTATTGAAAGCGCCAGAGATCTGCCTTTCCTGCGCTCCTTTACTGTAAAATATGATCTGCTTCCGGATATCGAGTTAAGGGGAGATGTTCTCTATCTTAAACAGCTGATCAGAATTATTCTGGAAAACGCCGGTAAATATGTGCCGTCAGGCGGAGCGATTGGGATATATTTGCAGAATATCGATCATAACGTCAGGATTGTTATCGAAGATAATGGGCCCGGTTTTCCGCCTGATGCTCTGGAATTGATCTTCGACCGATTCTATCGGGTTGACGAGGCCCGTTCTCGCGAAATTCCGGGACATGGTCTTGGGTTAAGTATTGCCAAAAGGATTGTTTACGCCCATGGAGGGAAGATTTGGGCGGAAAACCTGGAACCCCATGGAGCGCGGTTTTGCATAGATCTTCCTTCAAAGGGGGAAATGAAACTAAAAATCTAACCGTGAATGAACTGATCCCTGTAAAGCAGACAAAACGATAATGGTTCAGGAGTATTTAACTGGATTCCGAGTGGAGTCCAGTCTTTTTTTATGACTGAGTTTTTCAATTAACAGCAAATTATGTCAGGTAACATTAATCGGTAATACAAAGCCTAACCTATTCGGTTCCTATTTACGTATGTATAATTTACCATTACCCCTCTTGGCCCAAACTATTTTTAATGAAATTCTAATGATATCGCCTAATCTAAAAACATATATCAGCTATTGAGTATTCATATTAAACGAAAAATGGAAAGGAGTCTTTTTAATGTTTAGTTTAGGAGAAGCAGATCTGGCACATTTTTTATTAGGATTAGGTTTACTACTCTGCTTTGCCAATTTGTTGGGGTACTTTGCGGAACGGCTGACGATTCCTAGAGTCATTGGTGAGGTGTGCGGAGGATTATTTTTAGGCCCTACTTTTTTGGGATTCTTTTATCCCCATGGTTTTCATTGGTTGTATCTTGGTTTCCCAGGGGAAGACAAATTGTTTGGGCTCATTTATCAACTTGGGTTAATTATGCTCATGTTTACCTCAGGCTTGAAGTTCCAAGCAGAATTTAAAATGGGCGACGGAAAAATTGGGATTGCGATCATCATTGGGTCAACGATAATACCCTTTATCATGGGATGGTTGTCAACTTATGTTTTTGATCCAACTCAATTTCTAGGACCGGAAAATAATATAATCGCTTTAAAAATCGTTATCGCGATTTCTATTGCAGTAACATCAATCCCGGTAATTTCTAAAATTCTTTCTGATCTGGGAATCATGCACTCACGGTTTGCACGAGTTGTGGTGGGCATTGCAGGTGTTCACGATATTATTTTATGGGTTGCTTTGTCAATTGCTTCTGGAATTGTCAGTGCTCATCAAGGAGTGAATACTGGAGTGATTCTCAAAAGCCTTACGGTGACATTTTCCTTTTTACTTGGTTGTCTTTTTGTGGTTCCTTGGATACTTAAGCGAATTAACTCTAAACGAGTGAATTTTCTGCTCCGGGCGTCGTTTGTCGGATATTTCTTATTTATTATGGTGATGCTATCGGCTATTGCAAGTTACCTTAGAATTGATGTTATGTTCGGCGCATTGCTAGCAGGCATTGCGACCAAATTAACGTTACCAGAGCATTTGTTCAAACGAATGGAAGCTAGTGTTAATGAAATCTCCTTTGCTTTCTTTATTCCACTCTATTTTAGTATTGTAGGGTTGGAACTCAATTTAGCCAAAAACTTCAATGTGGGGTTTTTTGTTTTCTACTTGCTCTTTGCGACGCTAGTCCAAAGTCTTGTTGTCTATTTTACTTGTCGTTTCATTAAGATAGATAAATTAACAAGTGCTAATTTTGCAGCTGCGATGAATGCACGTGGGGGGCCTGGTATCGTATT
The DNA here is from genome assembly GCF_002196785.1 of Desulfosporosinus sp. FKA. Classification (NCBI taxonomy): domain Bacteria; kingdom Bacillati; phylum Bacillota; class Clostridia; order Eubacteriales; family Desulfitobacteriaceae; genus Desulfosporosinus; species Desulfosporosinus sp. FKA. Next base: position 235,040 of record NZ_NAHZ01000031.1, read on the forward strand.
ATCAACAGTCGCTTTCTCGCTTGGGATTATTAACCAGAACTTTTTTGCTATTCTTGTCATGCTGGCGCTGATTACATCTTGGATGGCGGGATCATGGCTTCGCTTTATCTTGAAAAGAGGCAAACGTCTTATGCCTGGGGATGAAAACCTTACCATTATCAAACCTCAAGAAGAAGTTGTGCTTTTTCCTCATAAAGCTTGTTGAATTTTTCTATCTGCATGTTACTTTTAAGCATTCAATATTAAACTCTCTATGTCATAAATATCAGTATTTTATTGTAACAATTTGAAAACAGAAGAATGAAGGCCGATTTTAGGAGGGATTTCGGATGATTTCAGTGGATCTTCCGGGTATTGGAAAGCGCTATATTAAAAAAATTAATATAATAAAATACGAACACGAAGAATCAATTAAAGTCGGAAAGCAAATACTTACCGGACAACTTCAAAAAGGAAAATCTATGGTAGCGTTAGATAATCATATGGGACACAATAATTATAAAATTGTAGTTACTGGAGGAAAGGCTGTATTGTGTCATCGATCATATAACCCTGATGGCCATACTTGGTCAACTCCACCAGGAAATAATCAGGCTCAGTATTTTATTCTCTTAGATTTAAGACCTTATAATTTAGATATGGATATTCGTGAAAACTATGGTAAGTTAGATAAAGTATTTTTAATTAATCCTAGTCTTAGAAAGTCGATTGATGTGGAGTGTACTATCTCTTGGGGCTGAGATATTTAGATAAACAGGCTAGTGCTAAGCAAGCAACTGCTCAAACAAAATCCTTTGCCCGTGGAATAGATGCTAAAGCTTAATGCGGAAGGCAACTAACTATGGTCAAACGTTATTACAGGTAAACTACTTATTTTTTTTGTAGTGTTATCACTCAGTATCCAAAACTATCCTACGCTCTGGTTAATTACCTGACGTAGGATAGTTTTTATTTTGATAGATACGGCTGAGCCTGAACAATCAAAACCAGCCGTGGTTGTTCCGCCATAAAGGTAAGGAGTTCCGATTATTTCTTTGCTTCAGAAATGATTCCATTAAGATGATCGTTCCGTTGAAAAGACTCCAAACGCCGTGCGATTGCCAATGCTGGACGTAGGGCAAGTGATAATCCATGCATTTATCTCGAAAGTCAAATCTTCTCAATAACTTCAAAACCATACCCTGGACAAATAAAAGTGTTTCTATTAATCTTATTCATAATATAAGTGAATAGTTTGAGATAATAATCGCATCATTCTTAGAAGATGCCATTCAATAAATCTTCATAAGGGGGGAGAAGTCTGTTGCTGATAAAGAAACGAATTTTTATATCAAATATTCTTATGATAATTGTTCCTGCAATAATGATCATGATTGTTACGGGAATTGTTTACTTGTCTTACACGAAAATATCTAAAGGAGAATTAGGAGATGACGGGGAAAATTATTTCAAAACTCAAAGTATGATTGCAGAGTATTCTAATCGAATGCAATTCTCACAAACTGCAGACGATTTTGCTAAGTTGCAGTCAGAGTTGCAGAAGCGTCTATTGGAGAACGGTTTTTACAGTACGATTACTCGTGATAATCAAACGGTCGCTACCAATTTCACAAGAGAAGTTGAAATACTTTCAACAGCCATCGACGGTGATAAGATCTTTAAACTAAAATCGTTTATGGTACAGTCCGGCCATTCTTTGTTAATCCATTATACCTTTCAAAAAGATAGTCATATATTTACAATAACAAGTATCAACCCAGATTATCTGATAAAGCCTACTGAGTGGCAGGCTCGATTAAAGGTTCTGGGTGTCTATATCACCATTGTTTTTGTTTTGTCAATTCTCATTATTTCTGTGACAAATGGCATTATTTCTGCAAAAATATTTAAAAAAATTATTGTTCCCCTTGATATGCTTAATTATGGAGCAGAACAAATTAAAAACGGTAATCTTGATTTTGAGATTAAGTATGAGAATAGGGATGAATTCGGATCTGCGATATCTAATTTTGATGAAATGAGGGCCAGACTGCATCAATCAATTCAGGCGCAGCTTAAATATGAAGAAGATCGTAAAGAGCTTGTTGCAGGAATTTCACATGATTTAAGAACTCCTTTAACGGCGATTAAAGGATATGTTAAAGGACTCAAGGACAGCGTTGCCAATACCCCGGAAAAGCAACAACGCTATTATGATATTATTTACAAAAAAGCTTGCGAAATGGATGTATTAGTTGATCGTTTGTTTCTCTTTTCGAAATTGGATACGGGGCATCTTCCTTTTTATTTTCAAAAAGTCAATTGCAAGGAATATTTTGATGAGCTATTAAACCATATAATTGTGGACTATGAAAGACGCGGTCTGAAAATATCCTATTATAATCGTTGTATATCTGATACGGTACTGAAAATTGATTCCGATCAAATGAACCGCGTGTTTAATAATATTTTGGAAAACAGTGCAAAATACAAGCCTTTAGATAAATGCTCTGTTGACTTCGTGGTAAGCAAGCAAGGACATGAGATTGTGATCGAGATATGCGATGACGGGCAGGGCGTCCCGGAGGAAATCCTGCCGAAGTTATTCACTAGTTTTTATCGAGGTGATGTTTCTCGCAACAATCCCACGGAAAGCAGCGGCTTAGGTCTGTCTATAGCAGAACGGATTGTCAAAGCACATCATGGCAGCATTATGGCTCAAAACAAAAATGGTCTTGCTATTACGATTAAATTACCGGTTGTGGAGGGATAAAGTGAAACATATTTTAATCATTGAAGATGATAAAGCGATTGCCGAGCTTGAAAGAGATTATCTTGAAATCAACGGATTCAAAATCGAAATTGCTGCAGATGGGGATGAGGGCCTGGAAATTGCAACTAGTAAGGATTTCGATTTAATTTTGCTTGATCTAATGTTGCCCGGCAAGAATGGTTTTGAATTATGCCGTGAAATAAGAACAAAAACAGACATTCCAATTTTGATGGTAACTGCTAAAAAAGAATCCATCGACAAAATAAGGGGTCTGGGCTTAGGCGCAGATGATTATATTGTGAAGCCGTTTGATCCAGCAGAGCTGGTAGCACGAGTGAATGCTCATTTATCTCGTTATGAAAGGTTGACTTCTGCCGATAAGCAAACGTCTCAGGAGGAGATTATTGTTGGTAAACTAAGAATTCTGCCAAAAGCATGGCGTGTTTATGTCGGTGATGAGGAAATAAAACTTACCACGAAGGAGTTTGAGCTGCTCTTGTTTTTAGCGTCGAATCCTAATATTGTTTTTACAAAGGAGACTTTATTTAGCCGTATTTGGGGTATGAATGCCATGGGGGACGTTGCTACGGTCATTGTGCACATTAATCGGTTAAGAGAAAAAATTGAAGAGGATAGTGGTGATCCCAGCTATATTGAAACAATATGGGGCGCAGGATATCGGTTTAAGATCTGACTCTTACTTTTCTTTTATAGGTATTCGTTAACAGTAAAGAAAATCTCATTGTAATTTGGCAATGAGATTTTCTTTATATTCTAGTTTATATAAAATTTATTTTTGCTTAACTAAAAGTTTATTACTTCTTTATTCGAAGGTTATCTCTCTTTTGTACAATTCAATTAAGCTGTTAAACAAACATACTTAAGCTAAAAGGAGAGTAGGTCCATGAAAACTATAGGATACAAGACAATGGCAGTTACAGCTGCAACTGGGTGTTTGCTTTTGTCCTTAAGCGCAACAACCTTAGCAAATACGGGGTCTGGATATGCAGATTATAAAGCAGCTCTTACCACTGCAATGCTCACCAAAAATGCAACGATTAACGCACAATATGAAGTACAGGACAACGGGGTAATCATTCTTTCGGGGAAAAGCCTGAAAAAGATGGACAACAAAAATGAGTCTTCAAAAACCAGCATTATAGTGGACGGAATAACCCAAACTTATGAAACAAGCGAAGCAAACGGAAATTACCTTACCGAAGCTAATGGCAAGTATTTTAGCGGGAAAAAAAGTGAAGAAAAATCAAAATTTGATTCCAGAGAAAACCTCACTGCATCCAGCAGTACTGTAAAACTGGCGGGGATTCTAGCAGATACTTTAGTCGGCGACGTTAAAAATCAGTTTGTTGAAAATGGGCAAACAATCAGTGTGAAACTTGAAGGTGCTCAAATCCCGGAACTCGCCAGATTAGCCATCTCTGCAGCCGCAGAAAGAAGTAACCAGGCGGAAGATTTGAACGCTAACGATCTACAAGGAAAGGATGCAATCCTGAAACCAGTGCTGGCTAAAATGCCAAAGCTTAACAATATTGATATAAAGTCTCTCGCCATGACCGCAACGGTGAATGGAAGTACACTTGAGGCCAATTCCTTTACAATTGCAATCACAGGTAACGATGTCAAGGGTGTCTCCCATGAATTGGATATGAATCTGAATACGAAAATTACGAATGTTGGAAACACCCAAATTGATACGATCAACACCACTGGTCAACAAGTCACAACTATAAACTAGGACGTGAAAAATAATCCTTGCAGATTATCGAAGAGGATGGCTGATGCCATCCTCTCAGGATTAGGAGGAAATATCCCATGGTTTTATCCAGAGATAAAAGCCCCTCGCATTGAAGATATGTTACGACAGACAGGATTGTTACAGTACCAAAATGACAAAGTTAAAGATTTTTCTTTAGGATGTTTTTGAAAAACATATTACCAATATGTTCAGCAATGTAACAATATTTCAAGCTTTGGCTTTGGTTCCAGGCTTCTTTCGTTCCGGAGCCAGTATGACAGCAGGATTATTGCCTTTAGTGAAAATTAATATATAAAGATAAACTAGGCGCTTTAAGATGAGCGCCTAGTTTTTTATAACAAAGTCCGTCGAAAACAATAGATAGCATTTGTTGGGCTCTGGTAAGGAGATCAGTTAATGATGACTGAAAATCCAGCATCATACTGGACGTTGACACCTGAACGCTTGTTTATTTTCAGTTTATTTTTGATTTATTAAAAGTTTATCTCTTCTTTATTAGCAAGTTATTCCTATCTTGTATTATATATTGAGCGGAAAGATAAGATCGTCATTCGCAAGAGGCTATCCGCAGCCCAAAATGGGAGGTTAAACCTTGGGTCTGATTTTGAAATTTGTGTTGAAAAATATTAGTGAAAAGAAATCCCGAACGTTATTAATTATCTTATCGATACTGATTTCTTCAGGACTTTTCTTTTCAGCAAATGCTTTTGCTGCTTCAATATCTAAAATGTATGATGAAATGCTAAGATTGTCCGTTGGAACATCAGACATAATTATTAAGGCAAACATGAAATCTCCTTCGCAGTTTTTTAGCCTAAGATACGCTCAAGATTATAGTGACCAAACCCAGTACGTTATTGGTACTATTAATAAATCTGCTGATTACAAACCAGTGATCAATGAACAATCCGTTGCTATTAACCTTGAAGGAATCACTTTGGAAGATCTTCAAAGGTGGAACCCTATTTCTTTTTCCGCAACCTATCATTTAAATTCTTTCGTAGGTAAAAAAATAATTATCAGCCAAAATACTGCCTCGCAGTATGGCTTAAAAGCTGGGGATACCCTGGATTTAACGATCAATTCCAATAAACAGAGGTTTTTAATATGTGGTATTGCAAATCCGGTAGGAATTTTTAGCGATGAAAGCAAAGGCCTTAATGCTATTGTGCCCAAAGATGTTCTCGGAAAGTTATATTCGGAGGAAGGCAAGGTTAATTGCGCCTACGTCAAAGTAAAAAAATCAGCTGATTTGCCGCAAGTGATTAATTCTCTTTCTCAAGTGTACAACAAATACGACGTAAAGGAAGCATTTTCACCGGAGCAGATCGCCAGTCTGACGAATCAGATCATTACCCCGTTTAAATTAGTTGTTGCCATCGTAACCTTTATGTGCATGTTTATCATTTATTCTTCATTTAAAGTGATCATCGCAGAGAGGCTGCCTGTTATCGGAACGTTACGCAGCATTGGAGCTACGAGAAGAACAACGAATTTTATCCTTCTTCTCGAAAGCGCCTTATATGGTGCTATTGGAGGTTTGCTTGGCTGTGGAGTGGGGATAGGATTACTTTACTTAATGTCATCCGCCATCTCAAGCGGTTTTGCCCAAGGTGCCGGCGTTTCTGTTCAGGTCAATCCGCTCTTATTGCTAAGCACCTTAATTTTCGCCTTTATCCTATGTCTATTCAGTTCTCTCTTGCCTATCATTCAGGTTTCAAGAATTCCTGTCAAGGATATTGTCTTAAATTCAGTTGAAAAAGTTAAAGACAAGAAACTAATCAATGTCGTACTAGGCTTGCTTTTCCTTACGACGTCCATTGTCGTGCCAAAGTTCGCCTTCGGGAAAATGGCCATCGTTGCGGATACTGCTTGCCTTGTTATCTCGATAGCCGGAATTTTTTTGCTGGTTCCGTATCTAATCGCATGGTTTATTAAACTAACGGAAGGGATCTATACCTTGGTATTTGGAAATATAGGGACTCTTGCTTTAAAAAACCTGCGGGACAATAAAAGCATGATGACAAGTTTATCCCTTCTGATTATCGGGGGAGCAAGCCTCTTGATGGTCAACACCTTTTGCAGTTCTTTATCAAAACAGCTGGTCAGTATTTACGTTGATTACCAGAAATTCGATGTATTAATCGAAAAGATGGATAATAATGTGGATAAAAACCTTGAACACTTACTTTATAGCGTTGATGGCGTAACCGGTGTGTACAGGTATTTTGAGAAGGACGATATAAAAATTACGAATAAAAATGGAAGTATTGGAACTATCGCTGGGATAGATATCACAAAACATTTAGATTATATGAGAATTGATTCAGATATGAACCTCACAGATGAGCTGAAGCAATTGGAATCGGAAAGAAGCATCCTGCTGACGTATACGTTGCGTGACAAATTTAATCTGAAGATAGGCGACGTACTTGACTTGAAAATGTCCGAAGATAAAGGGTCTATTCCCTATACGGTCATTGGCTTTTATAATACCGCAGAGAGCTTTGGCGATATCGCTTTGGTTTCTGAGAAATACTTTCAAGCGGATACCGGTGGGCAATATAATGCAAAAATTCTTGTCAAGACTTCTAAAAATCCACGTGATGTGGAAAATGCCATTAAAAACGACTACGGGCAATATCATTTCAGTATACAAACAAGGCAAGAAGAGCAGGTGGGTATTTTGCATAAGATAAATCCAATTCTTAGCATATTGACGGGCTTCTTGGTGTTGGCTATGTTTATCGGGCTTATTGGGATTTTCAATAACTTCATTATCGGTTTTATTTCGAGAAGACGTTCATTGGGAATTTTGAGGTCTGTGGGCATGAATAAACTCCAAATGATGAAAATGATATTAATTGAATCTGCAACAGTGGGGATTTTGGGAGGCATCACAGGAGTCCTTGCCGGAATACTCCTGGCAAATAATATGACGTATATTTTGCAAGCGATCAGTATGAGGATTGTCATGCAATACTCCTTAAGTTATATGGCTGCATCAATTATTGTCAGCTTCGCTGTTGCAGTTATTGCTTCTGTAAGCCCCGCTTTAAAGGCTTCCAAGAATAGCATTATTCAGTCTATTAAATTTGAATAACCATAAGTCACCCTATTAATTTAAATAGCTGCATTAGGGAGGGAAATATGAATCAGGTCATTGTTACGCAGAATTTATTCAAGGCTTATACCATGGGAACCTTAAATGTTGAGATTTTAAAAGACATCAATATTTCTATTAATAAGGGCGAATTCGTATCGATCATGGGGCCTTCAGGTTCAGGCAAAAGCACACTGCTTTATCTGTTAGGCGGACTTGATAGACCCACTTCCGGCAGTATAAAAATTAATGACAAAGAGCTATCAAGCATGTCGGATAAAGCAGAGAGTGCCATGAGACGAAGAGATTTAGGGTTTGTTTTTCAGTTTTACAATCTAGTTCCAAATCTTAGTGTCGAAGAAAATGTATTATTGCCCATCTTATTAGACGGGAAAAAAGCCAAAAAATATCACGAACGTTTAAAAGAGCTTCTTGAGTTGATTGGACTTGCCGATAGAAAAAATCATACCCCGAGAGAACTCTCCGGCGGGCAGCAGCAGAGGGTAGCTATAGCCAGAGCCTTAATTAATGATCCTGAGATTATCTTAGCGGATGAACCGATAGGGAACTTGGACAGTAAAACAGGAATAGAAGTTATGAGGTTGCTTAAAAGAATTAATTTAGAAAAGTCTAAGACAATCATTCAGGTTACCCATTCAAGTGAATCAGCAGAATACGGGAATAGAACGATTAATTTGCTCGATGGAAGGGTGTGTCAACAATCAAACGAAGAATAATATTAGCTCTTGTCGTGGCCTTGACGATGTCAGTTTCCGGATGCGGTACCAATAATGCGGCCAAAAGCGTAACAGTCAAGAGCGGAACTGTGAAATCAACGAAAACAGTCGATGGGTTTGGCGTTGTAAAAGCCACGGATATCAAGAATATCACGGTAGATTTTCCTGCTGCTGTTAAAACAATAAATGTTGTCGAGGGGCAAAAGGTAAAGAATCAGGATTCATTGGTAACTTTAAATTTGACAGAGTTTGAAGATCAGATTAAAAGCAAGGAAATGAGCATAAGTTCCGAAAGCCATGATATCGAAGAAATTCAAAATGATTATTTGAACACGAGTAATGCTCCTGATTTGCAAAAGCTCCTTAACGATTTGAAAAATGCCCAAGATTTATATAATCAAGTTCAGTCGGAATATGCTGCGCAGCAAACGCTTTTCAAGTCAGGGGGTATTTCCAAATATGACCTTGATCAATCTAAAAAAACAGTTGATGCCAAGAGAAACGATGTTGAGGATATCAAATCGTCAATTGATACTTTGAAGTATGAGAAACAACAGACGGTTGATTCCAAGAAAGCCGATTTGGCGATTTTACAATCAGATTTGGCTGTAATGAAGGACAAACTGAATAAGTCCTATATCAAAGGCAGTGATATTATCTCTAATGTCAATCATGGGATCGTCTATGACATAGGATATGTGCCTGGAGATATAGTTAGCCCAGATAAAAAAGTTCTAAGTCTCTTAAATTTGGACAGTTTAATTGTCGAAGCAAATATTCCGGAAGAATTCATAAAAAGTGTGAAGATGAGTGCAGATGTAGACATAATTCCTCAGGCAGATAAATCAAAAACAATTAAAGGAAAGGTTATCAGAATTTCAGATAGGGCTGTTGTGAATAATGGTGAGACGGATGTTCCCGTTGATATTTCATTTAACAATAGTGATGGTTTTTTACTGCCAGGCTTCAATGTGGATGTGAAAATCAATCAATGAATTATAGGAGATTCCAAAGTGAAAGAAACGACAAAAGCGACGTTTGTACGTCGCCCTGTTACTTCGCCAAACCCACCGAGCCGCTCGGGTCGCACTCCTGCGTTGCCCTAAACTGCACGACAGTAAAAGCAATTATATTATCGACCTTTTTTTACCAATCCATACGCTTCTTCGCTTGGGTGTTCATTCCGTTTGTGCGGAGCATTGGGAGCAGTACCAGACAAATGCACCCATTTCAGAAAAGGAGGTGCATCGTTAGGCAAAGACTTCCGGAAGTTCTATTGTAAGATCTCCGAAAATACCCACCGCAATTGAATCTTGCACGGTGTACACTTCCGGTCTGCTGTATTTACCCTCATTGGTAAGAAAAAATACGCTTATAGTACTTTCCTCTGGGTAAACGATCCAGTACTCTCGAACACCTACTCTTTCGTACAGAAGGAACTTCTCCTTCAGGTCCTTTTGAAAAGTGGAAGGTGAAGTAATCTCCACAACCAAGTCAGGACTTCCCTTGCAGCCGCGATGGTCTAATTTGGTCTTATCACATATTACTGATAAATCCGGTTGAACCACGGTTGAAGTTTGTTCATCGCTCTCTTCTAGTAGGGGTAAGCGTACATCGAAGGGTGCTGCATAAACCCGGCAAGTTTTACCTTTTAAATAGTTATTAAAAAGAGTAAGCAGCTGTCCGGAAATTTCCTGATGCCGGCGCGATGGGGCTGGGGTCATATTATAAGCCCGTCCATTAAGCAATTCCCAGCGCTCATTTATTGGCCATGTAAGGTAATCTTGGTATGTGAACAATTGTTCAGAACGCTGTACAGTCTCACTCAAGGATACAACCTCCTCATAATACCAGTTATTACCTATGGTAACACATCGTTATTGTTGGAACAAGGGTCAATATAGTCATCCTGTCCTCTACACAAAATCGCCAAAAGATTTTACGGATGCCTTTCTCATAAGCAAGAAAGATGGTAAAGAATTAGAGTATAAAATTTTTGACTATCTATGTTTGTGCAATCACTTCATTATTTTTACAAAACTTGCATTGAGAAACTAGTATAGAGATTCTTGACATCGATTTCCTTATTCTTAAGATGGATGTGCAGGCGTTTTAAGAGTTAGATAGAAAAAGTCTCTTGTGTCAGGCGATAAATAGCGGTAGGGTGATCTAGTCATCGAGGGGTCGAGCTTTGTTCCAACCAAGGAACCATTGCTGCTGCCGGAAGCATGATTCAGGAAATTAAATGTAACCCAATAACTGTTTATATCGAGCTCCATTGCCCTAATGCTTCCGGCACTAAGTAAAGCATGGGCTAGGGTTTCTGCTGTGAGGTTATTACCGGCGGCATAAATAATTTTCCCTTGTCCGTCAATCCCGATGCCAGAGCGCCACACCCGGACAGCATTATTAACTGTTGCGCCCCATTTTGCCTGATCAGAAATAAGGGGATTAAGCTTACCGTTGTCTATCAACATTGGCAAGTTTTGTCTCAGAGAAATCATATTGGTTGTAGAACTTATTTCCTTACCCCAAGAGCCAATATCAATTTTTCCATCCTTATAGATGCAAAAGGTTGCCAGCCCTATTTTTGGCAGCTGATAGATTTGGTTATCAGCCATGAAGCCATAGACTCCATCTCTAGCTTGGAAGCCAGCATTAAAGTCTCCTATCAGATTATTCTGTCGCTGCACAGACATTGGTATCATACCGGTCCCATGAATGCCCGTAACCGAGACGGGGTCTTTTGTACCCGCTGCAAGATGGAAGCCGACCAGTTTCGGGTTAATCTTTACTAAGCTAACTCGAATATAGGAGCGAGAGGGATCCGGATAGACTATTGACTTTACGAGAGGTGGGCTGTTGTCTGAAACGGGTAGTGTCTGAGGTGGGATTTTAGAGATTGGCAAGACCTGTTTTTGGGAATCAGCTGTAGCTGTGCCTCCGGAACGGGTTGAGTCATTATGTTGATTCCTCTTCTTTGTTGAGTAAAATAGATTTGTAATAAAGTCTTTAGTTTGATACCAGGTGTTTTCTAAAAAGGCCACTGTGCTATTGCCCATGATTCGCTTTACTCCTTCGACCAATCGAATAAAGGGTGACGTGTTATCGGAGGGAGGAGCCATATATTGCAAGTCATTAGGCGAACTGCTGGAAACAGTATTCTTATTAATAGTAAGAAAAACCTTCGCCGTCTTTCCGGCATTCTCAACCAATCGTACTTTTACTTGATTTTTGTTAACAGGTAGGATATTTGCGTTTTTGACAACGTTAGAAAATGCAAATATATTTTTTTTGTTGTTTTGCAAGTTATAGGCATTAATAGACTGGGGTTGTCCATTAAAGGAGCTGACATAAAACATAAAAGGATACGCCATAGTCAGCGCTGAATCATTGACCTGCGGCCCGTTGCTTAAGGATTCCGGCGGCAGGGTAATGGAATAGCGGCCGTTTTGATATGGTGTTCTAAAGACATAGATTTGGTTCGTTTTGCTGACTTTTCGTGCGTTGACCAATATCTTCTTAATTATTCCATTATTGCCAAGAGCGTAGATGGGCGGAGTGTTGTTTGAAGCATTAGAAGAAACATGGTATTGTTTTGTAGAATCTAATAGCTGGATAAATTGCCTGGCCGTTTCTTTTGAGAGGTTAATGGGAGTCACTGGGTCATAATTATTAATCCGCTGAATTGATGTGGCAGCTATTGTACCTAATATTGAAAAAAAAATTAATGTTGTCAAAAGAAAACGTTTCAAATTCAATTTGTATCTTCTTCCATTGATTCTCAAGACTCGGCTATTATTCATTCTTTCACCTTCATATTTGATGGAGCTATTTTAAGATGTTTTCGGACATTATCCTCAGAGATTTAGCCTTTTAAAAATACTTTCGGGTATGTGCTGGATAATGAGCATGATCCAGCGCCAGAGATTTGGTAAATAGACAACATTTCGTTTTTTGGCAATGCCTGTTACAATACCGACAGCGATATGATCAGGCTTTGACCATAAGACACCTTTCTTGGCAAAATGAGCGGTCATCGGTGTGTCCACGAAGCCGGGTTTAATAGTGATAACATTGACTCCCCGCCGGACAAGGCGGTTGCGAAGACCTTGCAAAAATAGGGTAACCATGCCTTTGGCAGAACCATACACATAATTGCTCCCTCGACCGCGATCCCCGGCAACCGAAGTTATCACGGCTAAAGTGCCGTTTCCTTGCGTCTCCAAACGATTAGCTAAGATAATGAGTAAGGCGATGACGCTCAGGGCATTGGTGCGAATCTCTTGCATAGTCAAATCCACAGACTGTTCGCAGGCCTGTTGGTCGGGTAGAGTTCCATGAGCGATGAGTACTATATCTATTCCTCCGAGGACTTGTTCCGCTTGTGAAAGGAGAGTTTCATGGAGACTGAATTCGTTTAAATCGGCTATTACCCCTTCAATCGTTTGTTCAAAAGAAACGTTTTGCCGAAGATCGCTGAGAAGCGCCATCAGCTTTTCTTGACTGCGCCCTATCAGAAAAATGCTGTTGCCTTGCTTCGCCCATTGGCGGGCACATGCGCTTGCTATTGCTGATGTAGCGCCGAATATAACAATTCTCTGCCGCTTACTCATTGTGTGACTCTCCTCCAAAAACTGGATGAGAACTTTGGATCAATGAAGTCGGCAAACTGTTCCCACCGCGGAAAACCGCTCTTGAACATTTGAGCCGACATGCGTGCATCTTTCGAAGGATTAAGAACACCTTGAGCTTCAGACACAATGGCGTCTAATTCTTTGAATAGACGCAGCGTTGTTTGACCATGATTGGGGAAATCTAGAGCTAGTGTGACGCCCGGGCGAGCAAAGGACATTAAACCTCTCGAAGGTATATTCCCAAAAGTTTTTAGAACGGCAAGGAACGAACCTTGTCCGCTGGCAGCAATCTTTTTCGACATGGCTTTTATTCCGTCCTGAGCGTCCTCCGGCGGCAGAATGCATTGATATTGGAAAAATCCTTTTTTTCCATAGATACGATTCCAATCAAGCACTCCGTCAAGGGGATAAAAAAAGGGCTCGTAATGAGATAATGATGGCATATCCTTGATCGGCTTATGGTAATAAACAGTATTAATCAGTCTCAGACTGAGAGGATTAATTAACGAAAATGACGGGTCAAATGGGAAGCGCAGCGACTTAGGGTGGCGTGGGGGGAACTTATCTGTCTCAGCCGCGTGCTGCCCGGATATATACACACCCCGGCCTTGGCCGCGTCCTGCCGAGAGGCAGTCATACCAGGCAACAGTATAAGGCCAGCGATGCTCGGCCTCGCTATTAATCTCCCAAAATTCATCCAGGCTGGAAAAGCGTCGGGATTGAGCTAATATCCAGGGGTTATTCACGGGGATCAGCTGTATCTCCGCCCAAGTAATCAGGCCTGTCAGTCCTAAGCCGCCAATGGTTGCCGTGAACCAATCTTTGGCCTTCTCCATGCTGCAGACAATTCGCTGTCCATCAGAACGCAGTAATTCCAGACGGATCACGTGGTTTCCGAAAGAGCCGGCACAGTGATGATTTTTGCCATGTACATCGTTGGCGATAGCTCCGCCAATTGTAATAAACTGGGTCCCAGGCGTTACGGGTAAAAACCAATTTTGCGGTACAACCAATTCGAGAATTTCCTTTAGCAAAACCCCGGCTTCACATCGAAGGCGGCCCGTTGTTTGGTCAAAGTGAATAAAATGATTTAATTGTCGTGTATTCAACAGCACTCCATCTTCATTCAGACAGACATCACCATAACTACGGCCGTTTCCGTAGGGGAGACAGAATGACTCAGTGCGTGGTAAGCTGACAAAACCTTCAGATAAGTTAAAGACTCCACGATGCTTTAAACGAGGGAATCGATTCCAGGAAAGATCCATTTGTTGTATACCATCCTTTACAATAATTTATTGAATTAGTTGCCCGGCTGTTCAGTGCCGGAAACTAGCACTCGTTTGCCAAGAACTAAAGCTATCACACCTAAAAATACGGCAAACCATAAAGTGGTCAGGCGAATTATAACAGTCGCCGCTATGGCCTGTGTTGCAGGCATTCCATTTATAAGAAGTAAACCAGTCATAACTGCCTCTGTACCGCCAAGCCCTCCCGGCAGGAAACTTATTGCCCCTGCTAATGTTGCCAGCGCATATACATAAAGGGCAAAAAGCAGGCCCGCACTGAACCCTAATTTGTAAAGAAGAAGATAAAAAGCAACTGCTTCAGAGGACCAGGCGAGAAGTGATAAAAACGTTGCACTGATTAGGATACGCGGACTATGACAGCGCCTCGCTTCTATGAGCAGTGTTAGCCAACGCCGCCTTACTTTGGATGGGCAGTATATATGTCTGGATAAATTGCCAAGGAATTTTAAAAGGAACTTAGTGTGTGGCAATAAAACACGGCTGATAATCACAGCAACGATTATCAGCGAAATTATCATGAACCAGTGGAGTTGGCGGAATATACCCAGTATTATCAGCAGAAGAATTGCCGACAAATCAGAAATGCGCTCGCTTACAAAAACTGCAATGCTGTCGGCATAGGTTACGCCATAAGTCTTAAGAAAAACACCGCGATACAATTCTCCGGCTTTGCCAGGTGTCATCGTAAGGGCAAAACCCGTTACATAAATCAAAGCACTCAAAGTGACGGGGAGATTTGCGCCAAGGAACCTAAGGTAGTTTTGCCAGCGAATAATCCGAAGAACATAATTTAGAAGTGAAAGCATAAGGAGCAAACAAAGCCATGTCAGACCGATGGATTGAATTGCTGAGATAATTTTTTCTCTATCCCATTGGGCAATGATCAGACAACTTGCCAACACCAAAACGAAGAAAAGGATAAGGCTGTATAATCGTCGTTTGCTAAATCCAGATATGATCATGCTATGATCACCACAGTTACTAGTCCCCAGATTAAAACGGTTACTAATAGGTGGGGGTCTGAATAGAGATCAAGCGCTGTGTCGTTACCCTTACCGCGTCGATGTAATAGAAAGATATAACGAAAAACACCATAAACCACGAAAGGTAACGTATAGATTAAGGCTGTAGTGCCATATCGAGCGACCGTTTCTGAATTAACGGTATAGAGGCCATAACATAGAATGGTGCAGGCAGCACTGACTGCCATAAACTGGTCAATCATCATGGGGCTATAGTCTCTTAGGACCTGTCGCGTTAGATTTTTGGTCTCGGATAACCCGCAGTTTTCAAGAGTAAAAAATTCAGCCCGACGCTTGGCAAAGCCTAGAAAGAGAGAGAGCATAAACCCACAGAGCAATAACCAAGATGAGGGAGATATGCCGAGACCGATTGTTCCGGCAAGAATACGCAGCATGAAACCCGCGGAAATAATAAACACATCCAGAACGGCAACTTGTTTTAGGCGAAGCGTGTAAGCGATATTTAACACTGCATAAATAACAATAAACAACACGACCCATTTTCCTGATACTGCAGCAAGCAACAAGGCTATTGCAACTAGTCCGCCCGTGATCATCCAGCCACTTCGAGGGGAAATCAGGCCGCTCGCGAGAGGTCGCGCTTTTTTTGTAGGATGTTGGCTGTCTGCCTCAATATCCTGTAAATCATTAAAGACATAGATGCTGCTCGCAATAGAACAAAATGCTCCAAAAGCAACAAAGGCAGGAAATAAAGTTGCCATGTCCCACTGTTTAGAAAACATCATACCCAGCAAAACGAAACTATTCTTAATCCATTGATGCGGTCGCAATAATCTTAGAAAATTCATTACAACTATAGTCTCCTCCTGAAATTCTTGTTGGATTTGCTTCGCGGACGAATTCTTCTAATTCAGTCTAGAGTTTAAACATTAAGAGAGGATTAAATTGTAATTAATAATGGATAAATAAACGAGGCTTGAGCAACAAATGCTTTAGCCTCGTTTTCTTATGACTTCAAAAGACTGAAATAGTTATGAATAAGGAAATAATATTTTCATGGTCTTGTAATCTTTCTTCCCCGTTGCCAAGATTATGTTGTAAAATGAGATGAATTACTTGGTTAAATATTGTAAAAGGCACCCCAAAATTAAGGAGATAATCAAATGGATTATCTCCTTAATTATTTGGGTAGAATAGAAAAAAATACATAAAAAGGGGCGTTGTCTATGAAGACTAATGGATTTATCAACGATAAAAAAAAATTCAATGAAGTAAAATCCTCTCAGCCTATAAGGAAGATGCTGAATAAAGTTCCTGAAATTACCGTTTTCTTTTGGGTGATTAAGGTTTTGGCAACAACTGTCGGTGAAACAGCCGCTGATTTTTTGAACTCAAACCTAAATTTAGGGTTGACTATTACAACATTTATAATGAGCGGTCTTTTGATGATTACTTTATTCTTTCAGTTTAAATTAAAAAAATACGTGCCAAGTGTATACTGGCTTTCAGTTGTTCTAATTAGTGTTGTGGGCACACTAATAACCGATAACCTTGTGGACCATTTTGGAGTACCTTTAGAAATAACGACTATCGTGTTTTCTGTGGCTCTCATCGCAACTTTTGTTGTTTGGTATGCCAATGAAAAGACATTATCAATTCATTCTATCTACACAACTAAAAGAGAGGCCTTTTATTGGTCAGCAATTCTATTTACGTTTGCCTTGGGGACTGCGGCAGGCGATCTTATAGCAGAGCAGCTAAATTTAGGTTATTGGAAATCAGCCCTTATGTTTGCTGGTTTAATAGGGGTAGTAATATTTGCTTTCTATCGCTTGAAGATTAATTCAGTTCTTGCATTCTGGATCGCTTATATATTAACCCGTCCTCTTGGGGCATCTTTGGGCGATTTTCTTTCACAATCTCGAAGTGCCGGAGGACTTTCTTTAGGAACAATTGATACCAGTTCAATATTTCTCATCGCAATATTGAGCATTGTAATTTTTCTAACTATAACAAAGAGAGATCAGAACCTTATTGCTATTGGTGAGAATATCGGTTTTGTAACAAGTTCCGAATCAAATGAAACAGAGCAAACAGATAACCTCTGAGCATTTGGTTAAAGAAAGGCAATAATATGGTGATGGGATTGTCGTGGCGGTATTAACGATACTCATAGTCATATTCGTCGTTTATTTATCGGTGACACTCAGGAATGAGGATTAGTTCTATTGAATCACATACTATAGATCTTAGATAAAATACAATCAATATAACAAGATAGCCCTCCTTTACGGAGGGTTTTTATTGTCCATTTATATTCTACTGATCGGAGTTAGGTGTTCGATTAAATTTAAAAGTTTGCAGTTATGGCAATATCTATAATACTTTTAATACTTAATACTTAATATGCAGCATAGTTCTAAACATACGGCCAAAGTATCAAGGATTGAGGAAAGTAAAAGTATGGGTTGTTGATAGAGAAATTTGGAGTAAGATTATGGATATTATTCTAAAAATGTTCTCTTTTGTGACTGATATTATATTGCCCATACTTATTGGGCATAAACTTCAGAAATGGAAGAATGTTTTGCCAGAGTTATTTGATCAAATGATATTCCTAAACCTATTTGTAGTGTCTACATTTCTAAACGTATTAAGTTTTTGGAAAATCCAATTGAATCCGGAATTGATATGGATTCCGATTTTAGGGTTTCTTATTCACTTTATCCCTGGTGTATTTGCCTATCTAACAGCTAAATTTACTTATAGAAATCCATTAGAACAAGGAAGTTATATATTGTCAACCTTGTTATCAAATATTGGAGTAATTGGTGCTATCTCTGTTTATATTTTATTCCGAGAAAAGGGGTATGCGCTCGCACAATTGGTAATGCTCCCTTCACATATTATCCTTTATATGTTTTGTTTTCCAATGGCTCAATATTATTACCAGGCAAGCAAAAACAAAGTGTCACGACTAGCTCTTAAAGATGTTATCTTTACTCCGAAACAAGTTCCAGTTTTAGGAATCCTATTAGGGCTTTTGCTTAATGTATTTAAGTATCCTCGGCTTATGATATTTGGAAATATCTTTAATTACACAATTCACATTCGATCTTGGTTGTATTTGCTTCCCATAGGGTATTCATTAAATTATAGTCAAATGAGGGAATATTGGCATAATATCTGGAAATTGATAACTATTAAATTTTTAGTAACGCCCATTGTCGTTTATCTTATTGCCAGGAGATTAATCTCAGATCCCGAATTCCTGAAGATTATGTTAATTCTCTCATGTTCTCCGACGGCAATAAATGCGGTTGTGACAGCCAAACTACATAAACTCAATGTTAATTTGGCTATGGCCGCTTTTATTTCAACGACAATTGTTTATTTAGTGATTATTTATCCGGGACTACTTCTAATTGTTCGTTAAGTCTGTATTTAGAAGGTGGTGGGAAGGTTGCGAAGTCGCCCTGTTATTGTGTTAATACGCCAACCTTTATCGGTATTTCTCTGTTTGTTTACAATAATTTCATTACTTTCGAGCTCGGTTAAATTTATTGCCGTTTTGGGAGAAGGCCTAAAGAATAAAACAATTGTAATTGATGCCGGACATGGAGGCCAGGATCCTGGAGCCCAATATAATGGCTTCTACCGGGTTGATGCGGCCCGTTCTCGCGAAATTCCGGGACATGGTCTTGAAGTCTTCGGCGTTATTGATCGACTCCCACTTCTATAAGTGGGAGGGGCTCACGTTCACTCATCATATTATTTAACTGGATTCCAACGGGAGTCCAGTTTTTTCTTTATCCATTTTAAATCCTTCGTTCATCGTTCTTTAATCTGGCAATGATAAATTAAATCCGAAAGGAGACGATGCAAACAATGGAAAACTATCGAGAAGCAAGGAGGTACTTATGTCTAAATCAATAGGATTGGTCATTGCTGTTGCTGCGATTTCGATGACTGCGTTACTCGGCGGCTGTGGAACGAATAGTTCTCCGGCTCCTCACATGGCACCCAAAGCCATGTCGTCTGCAAATAACACCGGTACAACTCAGCCGCCGCCAAAGGGTGCCATGACAGGATCAAACTCAGAAAAACCTGTGGCACCGGAAAAAAACCCGACAGGTGATATTCCGGATACACAGGCCTTTGTAAAGTATACTTCTTCTTCGGGCGGGTATGATCTTGTCGTGCCGGAAGGATGGGGGCGCACGATTAAGGGCAGTAATGTTTTATTCCAGGATAAATTGAATGGTGTACAGGTTGTCGTTAGCCAAGAACCATCCCAACCTACTGTGGCGAGCGTGAATAAAAATCAGGCGGCGGAACTGCAGAAAACAGGGAGGGCCGTTTCCATCAAAAGTGTGAAACAAGTGCATTTATCCAGCGGTACGGCAATTTTAATGACGTATGACTCGAATTCAGACCCTGATCCGGTAACCGGTAAGCAGGTAAGATTGGAGAACAATCGGTATCTCTTTTATAAGAATGGCAAGCTAGCAGCTTTAACCCTTTGGGCACCGCAGGGCGCTGATAATGTGGACCAGTGGAACCGGATGTCTGCAAGCTTTACGTGGAGGTAATATGAGAATCATTGACGCGTTTGATCTCTATCGCTTTTATCATACCGGAGAGGAAGAAACCCTGGCCTTACGCGGAGCAAATATCCATGTGGATTCCGGCGAAATTGTGGCTGTGATGGGACCTTCCGGGAGCGGGAAATCGACCTTGATGGCTTGTCTGGCCGGTTTGGATGAACCGGACGGCGGATATGTGGAATTATTAGGCAAACGTATTACCAGAAGACCGGAAGCGGAACGAGCTGCTATTCGTGCTCAAGAGATAGGAATCGTACTTCAGTCAGGAAATCTATTCAATCATCTGTCTGTGGAAGAGAATATTCGTTTGCAAATGCAATTGGGACACAAAGTCGATGAAGAACGTCTGACCTTGCTTTTGAATCAGGTTGGCTTGGATAAACGGCGGGAGTCCCGCCCTTCTCGGATTTCTGGCGGGGAACTTGCCAGAGCTGCTCTGGCCGTAGCTCTCGCCAACAGCCCGAAGGTACTCATGGCTGATGAGCCGACGGGTGAAGTCGATGCAGAGACGGAGAAAAAGATTTTGGATCTCTTCGAAAATTACCGCCAGAACGGCGGTGCTGCAATTATAGCAACTCATAGTGAAGCCTTGGCAGCTCACGCTAATCGCATTCTCAGGGTATTTGACGGGAGGATTGTTAAGTATGATTGAGTCCCTCGTTGAACTGCAAAACATTGGTAAGATTTATTGGCGCGGAGATGCAGAGGAGACTGCCTTAGTATCGGCAACTTGTTCTGTAAAACCAGGGGATCGAATTGCTCTGGTAGGTCCTTCCGGCAGCGGCAAGTCCACCTTGCTGCATCTGATGGGAGGGTTGGATCAACCAAGTACAGGGAGTATCTCCTGGCCAGGATTAGGAACTTGCGAGAATCTTCGTCCGCAAAAAATCAGTTTTATTTTTCAGATGCAGAGTTTATTGCCGCCGCTGACCGTGGTGGAAAATGTTGAACTGCCCCTGCTTCTGGGACAAATTGAAGCAACCAAAGCCCGCAAAGCTGCCTTAGAAACTCTGAATAGGATGAGGCTGAATACCATTGCCGATAAGCTTCCCGAGGAACTTTCCGGTGGTCAGGCCCAGCGCGTGGCGGTAGCTCGAGCCTTGGCCTCCCGGCCGCAGCTTATTTTGGCTGATGAACCAACGGGTCAGCTGGATCATCCCACAGCTCAACATTTGTTTGACGTGCTGCTTGACTCACTGGAAGGATCTGAAACGGCCCTGGTGGTGGCAACTCATGATCAGGCCATTGCCGAGCGGATGAATACAATCTGGCAGATGCAGCAC
The DNA here is from genome assembly GCF_002196785.1 of Desulfosporosinus sp. FKA. Lineage (NCBI taxonomy): Bacteria > Bacillati > Bacillota > Clostridia > Eubacteriales > Desulfitobacteriaceae > Desulfosporosinus > Desulfosporosinus sp. FKA. The sequence goes on from NZ_NAHZ01000031.1 coordinate 256,229, forward strand.
GGTGTGATGGAGGTAGTGACATGTTGAGAACATGGTTTAAGGGGATTTTAACGTATCGTCAAGGACGTTTGCTGGGTTCTATCAGCGGCGTTGCGCTTACCGTCGCCTTGCTGGCTTCTCTGGGAGCTTTTATTGCTTCTGCCGGTGCTTCCATGACCCAGCGAGCTGTCCAAGAGGTTCCTGCAGACTGGCAAATTCAACTTTCCCATCCTTCGGATGCCAAGGCCGTTAAAGCGTCTATTGGTAAGGTAACGCCTTATACGGCTTTAGAACAAGTAGGATATGCTGATGTCAAAGGATTAATCGCCACTGCTGGCGGGACTGTGCAAACAACGGGGCCAGGCAAAGTGCTGGGAATCAGTGCAGCCTACCGCGCCAACTTTCCCCTGGAATTTCGGCAGCTCGTGGGGGCGAATCAGGGGGTGCTTGTTGCCCAGCAAACAGCAGCTAACTTACATGTCAAGCCGGGTGATCGGGTGAGCATTGAAAGAGTCGGGCTGCCTCCCAGCGAGGTAATTGTGGATGGCGTTGTGGATCTCCCTAACGCAGATTCCCTCTTTCAAGCCATCGGCTTGCCGGCGGGAGCAGCACCACAAGCTCCCCCGGATAATGTACTTCTGCTTCCCGATGCTCAGTGGCAAAGAATTTTTGGACCGCAGGCTGCGGTGCGGCCTGATTCTGTACATACCCAATTTCATGTCCGAATTGGCCATGTTTTACCGGCTGATCCCGCTGCCGCCAATCAATTTGTGCAGCAATTGGCGCACAATCTGGAAGCCAGAATCGCCGGCCGGGGCATCGTAGGGAATATTTTGGCGACCCGCCTCGGGAGTGTTCAAGCGGATGCGGCTTATGGAAACGTACTCTTTTTGTTTTTGGGTTTGCCGGGGGCTATTCTGGCTGTTCTGCTAACCATGGCTATTGCGTCATCAGGAGCGAATCGGCGGCGTAAGGAACAAGCTCTGCTGAGGATAAGAGGAGCCTCTGTGCAGACCATTATAGGGCTGGAGGCTATTGAAGCTCTGATTGTGGCGCTTGGAGGTGTGGTACTCGGTAATGTTCTGACCCTTGCGATTAATAGGATGTTTCTGCCGGGAAATGAACTGATAGGCAAAAGTGCTTTGTTCTGGACCGTAAGTGCATCCCTTATGGGTTTCGCCTTAGCCATCGCTGCCATTCTCTATCCTGCTTGGAAAGAGATACACCATTCCACCGTAGTGTCGGCGCAAGCGACAGTGGGTCGAGGGCGCAAAGCTCTATGGCAGAAAGTTTATTTGGATATTCTCCTGTTGGTTATCTCCGGGGTTGAGTTTTGGCGAACGGCTAGTACAGGTTATCAGGTCGTTCTGGCTCCGGAAGGGATCACGACAACGTCGGTGAATTATGAAGCCTTTGTGGCTCCCTTGTGTTTTTGGCTTGGCGCAGTTTTATTTTCGACTCGCTTTCTGGAAGCATGGATGTCCGGAGGGCGCAAGATACTGGCCCGGATGCTTAATCCTGTTGCCCGTGAGCTTTCCGGCGTGGTGTCATCATCATTATCCCGGCAAAGATTACTTATTGTCCGCGGGATTATCTTAGTAGCGTTAGCGGTATCCTTTGCCGTATCGACGGCGGTTTTCAATACCACATACAATGCCCAGTCTCATGTTGATGCTGAATTGACGAATGGTGCTGATGTAACCGTTACCGGTTCAATAATGTCCGCCCCCAGTACGCGATTCGGAGAATTACAAGCGTTGCCCGGGGTTGCTGCTATCCAGCCGATGCAGCATCGTTTGGTCTATGTAGGCAACGATTTACAGGATATGTACGGCATTGATCCGCAAACTATCGGTCAAGCAACGAATATTGCCAATGCTTATTTTGTGGGAGGAAACGCCCAGGGAACTTTGGCGAAGTTATCCAAACAACCGGACGGAGTTTTGGTCTCGGAAGAAACGGTAAAAGATTACCAACTTAAACTCGGTGATAAGATTAATCTTCGTCTCCAGAATATTAAAGATCATCAGTATCATGTAGTACCGTTTCATTTTATCGGGATTGTGCGGGAATTTCCCACGGCACCGAAAGACTCATTTTTGGTGGCCAATAGGAGTTATATTGGGCAGCAAACCGGATCAGATGCCTCAGAAATTGTTTTGATGCGGGCAAAGGGGAATCCTGAGGCCCTTGCTTCCCGGGCAAAAACTGTGGTAAGTTCATTGGCCGGTGCCAAGGTGACTGATATTAATTCCACTCAACGTACTATCAGTTCCGGTTTGACGGCCGTGGATCTGCATGGACTTACGCGGCTGGAATTGGGATTTGCTGTGCTGTTGGCCGCAGCCTCAACGGGTCTGATCCTAGCTCTCGGTCTGGCTGAACGGCGGCGGACCTTGGCTGTACTCGCCGCTTTAGGAGCTAAGAAGAGACAGCTCGGAGCATTTGTTTGGAGTGAAGGCCTTGTTATCTTAACAGGGGGCAGCCTTTTGGGTGTCATATTGGGCCTTGGGGTGGCCGAAATGTTGGTCAAGGTGCTAACGGGAGTCTTCGACCCTCCGCCTGAGATCCTCTCTATACCTTGGGGTTATCTGGTATTATTGGCGGCAGCAGCTATTTCTTCTACGGCAGCTGCAATTTTCTGTACAAACCGTCTATTTCACCGGCCGACAATTGAGGAGATGCGTGGTCTCTAACTGATTTATAGAGTGCGAACCCTAGACGGCGCGATTTATTAAAACGAAACCTACAGACAAAGATTAGTGAATAAATCTTAGCTGTAGGTTTCGTTATGCTGTCAGAAAGTATAAGTTCGATGAATGCTTTCTGCAAACTCTAAATTGCCCCTCCGCCTATTTTGGGGATTCTATTTTTTTCTGCACTCGGTTTCAAACAGATGTTATTTTGTGTTTGCTGCCAGAACGTTAAGTACACTTCCAACACGTAGAGGGCCCAGATGAGGCGGGATGAATGGGAAGAGTCGGCTTGAAGCATTTTTTCGATTTTTTGCGGCAGGAAAAATTCCCGCAGGCGGGCCCCAGGATCTAATAACACGTTCTTTACCTCCGGTTTCAGTTCGTCCATTAACCAGGCCGTGAGGGGGACCGGAAACCCGTTTTTCGGCAGGGTTACCATCTCTTTAGGTAAGGAGCCTGCCAAGGCCCTGCGTAAGACAACCTTGCTTTCTTTGGGAGTGACTTTGTAGGGAAGGGGAAAACTCATGCCCAATTCAACAAGTTCATGATCCAAATAGGGCAGCCGTATTTCCAAACCGTGCTGCATGGTCATTTTATCCGATTTCATCAGGGTATTTTCCGGCAGCCATGAGCACATGTCAAATTGCAGCATTCGTTCTTCCTCAGGCAGTAGATCATCGTCCAGAAGGTGTTGATTGAGGAAATAGGATTTTTCTTCTGCCAGTGCGGAGAGCATCTTTGTCGTATAAAGGGATTGTTTTTGCGAGAAACGCAGAAGTCCTCCAACTCCAAAGTAACGTTCGCTCAGTGAGAGGGAGAAACGTTCTGTCTTTTGAGGGAAAACATGTTTCAGGACGTTTCGGGTCCAATTCGGAAGCTGATGATAGCGGCGGAAGTTTGACGGCTCAAGATAGGTGCTGTACCCGCCAAATAACTCATCCGCACCTTCTCCTGAGAAGACAACCTTTTCTCCACGCGAAGAGGCATATTCGCTAAGGAAATAGAGGGGAATTGCCGTCGGATCGGCAATTGGCTCATCCATGGCGGTTAAAATTTGCCCAAGGCGCTGCTGAACCTCAGCGAATGGGACAACTCTTTCGTAATGTTGGGTCTGTAAAGCTTTGGCTGCATTACGAGCTTGATCTAATTCTGAATAATAACGAAAATCCCGCGTGTGATGAGGACGTTCAAAGCCAATGGCGTAAGTACGCGCCTGTTCATTACAGAGGAGCTGGTGCATAGCTATTAAGCCGCTTGAATCTAAGCCGCCGCTGAAATAAAATGCTGCTTGGACTTCATCCGGCCAGCGGATTTGCAGGGCTTCTTTTAAGGTGGTGTGTACGAGCTCACTTGCCTCTTTTAAGGAAATTTCTTTTTTTACGTTTGGTAACAGCCAAAAGGTTTTCGTTCGAACTTGCAGTTCGCCTTTTTTATAAGTTACCAATAAAGCTGTTCCCGGCGGAACTTTGTAGATACCTTTAAAAATTGTGTTAGGTGCCGGAACATACCGATAACTTAAATATTGATCCACAGCTTGAACATTAATAACCGGTTTCTCCGTTCCTATAAGCAAGGCCCCGAGTTCTGAAGCAAATGCCAAACTCTCAGAATTATAGCGGACATACAATGGCTTCACACCTAAACGATCGCGAACGAGCAATAAGCGGCGGAGCCGTTCATCCCAAAGGGCAATGGCGAAAGTCCCCCTTAATTTTGCGGGAAAATCTAAACCATATTCCTCATAAAGGTGTGCCAGGACCTCTCCATCTCCCGCTTGCTGCAGGAAATGTCCGCGGCTGACCAGATCGTCCCGCAATTCTTTGTAATTATAGATTTCACCGTTAAAAATAACACGGATCCGCTTGTCCTCGTTCGTAAGGGGTTGGTGCCCTCCCTTTATATCCACAATAGCTAACCGGCGAAACCCGAAGGCAAGAGTCGGCGAAACATAAAAGGCTTCTTCATCAGGGCCGCGATGCTTCATAATTCGCGTCATCTGCTTGAGCCGGGGAACGTCAATATATTTGGCTGGGCCAAACAGCCCACATATACCACACATAAAACCATAATACCTCCAAGATAAAATTATACTCATTATTAGAATTCCCAATTTTCCTAGGGTTAAACTACAAATCTTTCAGTTGCTTTTATTGGCAGTGAAGTGGTGGGCTTAAAAACCGGATAAAGCGAGCAAAATCAAGGGTATAGATATTATTAAGTTGATTGTTTGAGGAGTTTGATGATAAACTCGTGTCAAAGAGGGAAGAATTGGCTGAGGGCCATAGATATTGGCAATCTGAGGAGGATGATATTTTGCTGAAATGGCTTATCATGAGTTACAATTTGCCGTCAGAGCCATCGAGATTAAGGGTAGCTACTTGGAGAAGTTTGAAGAAATTGGGGGCTGTCAATATTCATCAATCGTTATGGCTGCTGCCATTGAACGATGAGAATTATACGGCTTTATCAATGGTCGCTTCAAATATCAGCGAGAATCAGGGAGAAGTTCTTTTGATGCAGACCATTGCGATGGAAGATAGCTATGAAAAGGCAATGATTTCCCGTTTTAATAAAGCAAGAGAAATTGAATATGAAGAAATCATTGATAAATGCAATGATTATTTTGCTGAAATTAATAAGGAAATAGAGCGTAAAAATTTTACGTTTGCTGAAGCCGAAGAGAATGAGGAAGAACTGGAAAAACTCTTATCTTGGTTTGAAAAGGTAAAGCTAAGAGATGTTTTTGCATCTCCACTGCGTGAAGTAACAGAGAAGAAACTTGAAGAATGTCGGAAGTGTTTTGAGGATTTTAACAGTAAAACCTTCGAAAATGAAAAGAGCGATCCGCCTTTCCCAATAGGAGTACTTAGCGGCGAAGGAGGAATCTACCCCACCAGAAGTTAACGAAAGGACCCAACCCCACTTATAGAAGTTGGAGTCTTAAAAACTGGATAAATAAGGGATTAAAAAAAGAACTTTTCAAAGTTCTTTTTTTTCTTGCGCAAAAACAGAATGGGGCAGAAAATCGAGTTAACTGTTTACCTAAATTTAACATTTACTTTACAGAAAATGAATTGTAACGCTTGTCACATTAAACTATAATTCATGTAACCGGTATTACATTTTCAGAAAAATTTTGAAAGGTGGTATTCTTATATGGCGATGAATGTTTTTAGCGCTTAGCTCAAAGATCATTACATAACAATTCAAGACTTTAACTAAAATAGATAATTTCGGCACTTATCCAGTTTTTAAGACTCCCACTTCTATAAGTGGGGGTGGTTCCTAAACTTCAGGTGGGGTAGAGTCCCCATCTGAAGCCCCGATGTTCAGCTTTAGCTGAACGAGTTCACTAGAGCGCAATTATTGATTAATAATTGAAAGGAAGGTTTAAACCATGAAGCGATCTAGTTATCACAAGTTGTCTGCCATACTTGTCTCAATTGCGGTGATAGGCAGCGCCTTAACAGGTTGTGGTACTTCTTCAAAAGTATCCGCTAATACTTCAGCTGTTTCACCTAAAGAACTCGTATTTTACTCCGCCCAGGGTTATGACGATGCTGTAGCAAAGGCCTTTCAGGCTAAAACCGGCATCAAAGTAAAGCTTGTCGATATGTCCACAGGCCCCCTGGCGGCTAAGATCGAAGCGGAGAAGTCCAACTCCCACTGGGATGTAGCTTGGTTTGACGGTGATGCCACCATGCAAGCTCTGGATAACCAGGGATTACTTCTGCAGGGCTGGACTCCAAAGGATGCAGCGAATTTGACGCAGCTTGGGCAATCACTCGTTCCTGCCGATAAAGCGTACTATCCGACAGGTGTCACAGCTGCTGCAGCTATCGGTGTTAATTCAAAATTGCTGCCTCGTTCAGAGTATCCGAAGGATTGGAACGATCTTCTTAAGCCAACCTTTAAGAATGCTCTGGCTATGAACAATCCCAGCGTTTCAGGCCCTACGTTTCCTTATGTCGCTGGTATGCTTAATTTGATGGGTGATGCGCAGGGGAAAGAGTTTTTCAGCTCATTGAAAAGCAAGGGCATGAAGGTAGGGGAAACTAATGATGTTGAAATAAAATCTTTATTGAATGGGCAGGTAAAGGCGGTAACGATTCAGGACTCTGCTTTGGTTGCAGCGAAAGCTGAGGGCAATCCTATTGATATCATTTATCCGTCCTCCGGAGTGTTTACGTTACCTGGCGTTATTGCTATTAACAAAAAAGCTCCCAATGCAGAAGCTGCCAAACAATTTATGGAATTTGTGCTTTCGCCGGAAGGGCAAAAAGTTATGCTTGATCCTAAGAATGGAGGCGGTGACTCCTATTTTGATCCGGTCATAAGCGGCGTTGAGGGCAGTTCTGTCCGTCAGAACGATGGTATCAATTGGCTCAAGGTTGATCCTGTTAAATCTGCGCAGAATGAAAATGATATTAAGAAGTGGTTTAATGATGCAATTATTCACTAAACTTAAAGTAAAAAAGCTGGGAACGTCATTTTACGATAGTTTAGGCGTGGCGTTCCTCGCGCTCCTTATTGGTTACCCCTTATTAGCTCTCTTATTACAAATCGTCTTTCCAAATCTGTATAGTGTGCAAATGAGTTTGGTGCCTTCCCTGGCGTCGCTGAAGGAAGTCTTTGCTGACAGGGAAAATCTTAATGCAGTGCTAAACTCTGTTTTTATAGGAACCGCGGGAACCATTGCAGCTTCAATTTTAGGGACCTTAATCGCTTTTGCCGCAGAAGAACAATCCGGTTTTAGACGCACCTTAATAGACGCTCTGGTCTGGTTGATCTTTTTCCTGCCTTCCTACATCGTTGCGGAAGGTTGGGTAATGTTTATGCAGGATGGAGGCATTCTTGCCCAGTTACTGAAGCTGCCTAACGGCTGGTCCTCTTGGTTCTTCTCTCGCTGGGGTGTGATCTTGATCATGGGCTTCAGCTATTTTCCCTATGTCTACTTCAGCATGCAGCAGGGTATCAGAAACGTGAATAGTGATTTGCTTAAGGCCGGACGTTTAGCAGGCGGCAGCCGTGTTCAAGTCTTTCGCAAAATTGTTTTGCCCTTGCTGACGCCGTCCTTGCTTGCCGGTGCTTCCATAGCCTTTGCTGAGGCCTTCGGCGATTTCGGGCTGCCTGCTGCCATTATGGATCAGACCCAATTATCCTTGCTTCCCTACCAAATTTATGTTTCCCTTGGTCAGTCTCCGGTTAATTATCCGGCAGCAGCCTGTTTGTCCCTTTTGGTCATTCTGATTTCGGCAGGAGCGATTCTGCTTCAGTTTTTCTGGATGCGGAAGAAAGACTACAGCACCATTTTGGCGCGCAAAGATGCTGCTATTTTTGCGAAGACAAAGAAGAATCCGCTGCTGACTTTGGGATCGTTTTTTATCTTGTCTGTCTCCTTGCTCGTTCCCCTTGGAAGTACTATAATTGCTTCCCTTTGGAAAGTTTGGGCCAATGGACTAAGCCTGGGCAATTGGACTTTTGAAAATTACAGCAAAGCGCTGAAGATAGGCAGTGAAGGAGTAAATGCTCTTGGGCGTTCTCTGGAATATGCGTTTGTTGTGGCCGTCCTGACCATGGTTTTGGGTGTGATTTTGGCCTATCAGATGTCCTTTAAAAAGTCCGCTCTCAATTCTTTCCTCAATATTTTAACCATGTCAGTGATTGCGGTACCCGGTATTGTCCTGGCGGCAGCCTTTGTCTTTGCTTGGAATGGTGTTTGGCTTATTCCTTTGAACCTCGTACTGTATGGGACTCCTATTTGTCTCGGTTTAGCCTTTATGGCAACTTATTTACCTTACTCGATCAGACTGCAGTTAGGGACTATGGGACAACTGCCTCTCAATTTAATCAAGGCTGCACGCGTACAAGGGGCCGGCGAAATTATTGTCCTTCGTAAAATTATTCTTCCCTTGGTAGCCGGAACGGCGATTTCCACTTTTTTTATGACCTTTACTAAGATTATTTTTGAACTGCCGGCATCGATGCTGCTCTATCCGCCTGGAAGTCCAACCTTTTCAGTAACCATTCAGCATTACTTTAGTGAATCTCACTGGTCGAAAGGAAGTGCCTTGTCTGTGATCGGGTTAATCATCTTGCTGACAGCCTATAGCCTTGGGCGTTATTTGATGGAGCATTTCAGTAAGGAGAAAAGGTTCGAAGAAAACTCGGAATTGGAATTGAGCCAGGAGCCGGTCCTGCTTGGCAATGGGGAGGTAACCATATGAATATAGTGCTTGAGGATGTTACAAAACATTACGGAAACAAATTGGTACTTGATAAACTCTCGCTAACGATTCCTGAAGGCAGCTGTGTTGCTCTTCTGGGCCCTTCAGGCTGCGGCAAAACAACTCTCTTAAATGCTTTAGCCGGTTTAACGAATATTGATGGCGGCCATATTCGCTATGATGGGCTGACTTGGTCATCTAAGGGCTATACAATGGTTCCTGAAGAGCGAAATATTGGCATGGTCTTTCAGGATTTCGCTCTTTGGCCTCATATGAATGTTTTTGAAAATATTGCTTTTAGTCTGCGGTTAAAAAAGTGTCCGCTTAAGAAGATCAAAGAACAGGTGGCCGAAGTTCTTGATGCCGTACAGATGAATGGCTTTGAAAAACGATACCCGAATCAATTGTCAGGAGGACAGCGGCAGCGGGTAGCAATTGCCCGAGCCTTAGTAACTCACCCTTCCTTAATGCTTATGGATGAACCCCTGTCCAGTTTAGATGCTCAGCTGAGGGAGAAAATGCGCTGGGAGATTATGCGCATTGTACGTGGGGCTGATATAACAACTGTTTATGTTACCCATGATCAAGCAGAGGCCTTAAGCCTGGCTGATCAGGTGATTCTCCTGAACCAGGGGAGAATCGAACAAGCAAATAGTCCCACCAAGCTCTATCGTGAACCGGCTACAGTTTTTGCAGCCAATTTTCTGGGTTGTTCCAATATACTTCACGGTCAAGTTGTTGAACGATGCGGTGACTATTCTTTAGTCAATTGTCAGGGACTCAATATCTATACCTTGGGAAAGCTCACACTGGGGCAAGAGGTAAAAGTAATGATCCGTTCGGGAGATATATTAATAAATACTCAAGGTCAGGACCCCGGGTCATTTCTAGAGGCTATAGTTCTCCAGAGATCCTTTCAGGGAGTCACATGGCAATACAGAGCAGCATTAGAAAAAGCACCTGATATTCAGCTTGAGGTATGGAGTACTCAAGAAATCGAGGTTTTTGAGCCTATCCAATTATGGCTGCCGGCAGAACGATGCCGGATTCTAAAAGAGATTTCGGACAATGATAAGATGGCTGCCATATGCTGAATGGCGGTCAGTGAACTCGGAACTTTTTCCACTTACAAGAAGTGGGAGTTATCCAATTAAATATAGTTAAGATATTGTCACTGTTTATTAGGTATAGTAAAATAGTAATGTAACAAGCGTTACATTACTATTTTACACTAGTGTCGTCCATAACGACTCTAAAGTTTAAAGTTTAAAGTTATGTTGTGTATCTATTGAAAGGAGAATGAAAATGTTCTGGTCTTCAATCTTACCGCCTTTTCTAGCTTCTATGGTCGAATTTGTGGAAGCACTTACTATTGTATTGGTTGTTGGTGTGACAATTAATTGGAGAAGCAGTTTGTTTGGTGCCGGCGCTGCGGCTGTGACTCTGGCAGTTTTGGTGGCTGTTTTCGGTTCAACCTTAGTCATGTTTATTCCCATTGAGGTTTTGAGACAAGTTATTGGAATTATTCTGATCCTCTTTGGCATGCAATGGCTGAAAAAGGCTTTGCTCCGTTATAGTGGTTTAAAATCAATGCATGATGAAGCAGCAATCTATGAAGAACAGATGCGAAAACTTCGGGCCCAGGGGGAAGTCGAATCTCGGAAGTTTAATGGCTTTGGTTTTCTTACTTCCTTCAAAAGCGTTCTTTTGGAAGGGGTGGAAGTGGCATTTATTGTTATTACCTTCGGTTCTGCAGTTTCCGCGGATAAGATCAACGGAATTTGGACAGCTGCAGTGGGAGCGCTCTTGGCATTAATCATTGTCGTGATCCTGGGGTTGCTAATTCGAGGTCCGTTGACGAAGATTCCGGAAAACACCTTGAAATTTTCTGTAGGGATAATGCTGGTTACCTTTGGCACTTTCTGGACTGGAGAAGGTTTAGGTGTTCAGTGGCCATACGCTGATGGGTTCTTGTTCGTGTTGATCATGTTTTATTTAGCCTTAAGTTTAATCATTATGAAATGGTTACAACCTTATGGAATTGAGCAGAAGAGAAAACTGGCGGCAGGGGGAAACAGCTGATGACTGTATTCAAGAAGGTATTTGATTTTTTTTGTGGTGATTGGAGAATTTTCTGGGGTATTGCCATAACGATTATCCTCGTTAAACTTTTAGGAAACTGGAAGGCACCTAATTTGGTTTCAATTGTCATTTTTTTGCTGGGCATTACGCTGAGTTTGGGATTTTCCCTTAGACGAGAAACAATATGATATCTCTGCCTATTGGGAAAGGCGGCTCAGCAATTAATGTCCACTTTAGCTTAACGAGTTCACTTCTTCAGATTCATTAATTCGTTAGATTTGTAAATTTCTTAAGGATAATTAAAGGTTTGTGCTGTATTTTCAGTATTGAGAGCACAAATGGTTTTGTACAAATGACATTGTCCGATTCGCTCTATGTGAATCGGACAATGTCATTTGTAAAGGCAGTTGGGCTCAAAAGAGTGAACTCATCGCTGGGAGAGGGCGGTAAATTCATCATTTAAAATAGAGTAGGGGTGTTTATACGTTGCGGATTTTATCTGAACAAACCTTAAATATTGTGACGAAGGCTTTACTGGTACCGGTCGGACCATTGCAGATGTTTTTAGATGCTCCCCTTAAGACTCATGGGCACTGTCTGCATGAAGCTTACCATATTCTGGAGCAAGATGGCAAAAATGATGTCCTGGATTATTTCCGTCCTTATGACGATATGATAATAAAAGGATTGTTTTGGGCAGATAAGCGTTGGAAAAATATCTGTCACTATTTCTCTGATCCCCAAAAACAGGGGGGATTGCATTGGCCCGGAGCCGATGCGGAATGCCAATACTATTTCAACAAAGCTATTACTATGAGCGGGCAAAATGTACCTAAAGGTATGTTTTACTTAGGCGCGGCTTTACATCTTGTACAGGATATGTGCGTACCTCACCATGCACTGGGTGTTATTTTTGATGGGCATCAAGAGTTTGAACGCTGGACAAGTAATAACCTTGATAAATTTACATTCAAACAAAGTGGGATATATAAGGCGTTTACACACCCCAGCCAATGGATAAGACATAATGTGGAATTGTCAGCACCTTATTATCCACTTGTTTCAGCAGCGAAAGGGATAAAAGAAAAAAACTATTTTATTGCAGCTGAAAAGCTGCTGGCAATTACGGTTTATACTACTGCCGGTTTTTTGGATTTCTCCAAAAATATCCTAAGCAGCGGCAATGCTGAATAGTTTACTCTTTGGGCTTGAAGATAATGATTGAGGTGAAGTTAATGAAGTTAATGAAGTTACCGCTGCTCTTATTCTTGCTGATAAGTCTTTCAGGATGTAATGCTTTTAATAAGCAACCACCGGTATCTAATTCACAATCTAAGACATCCCAAGTGCCCTCCGCACAGGCTTCTCAAGGCCTCTCGACTGGGCAGACTACCCAAGCACAAGTTCCTGCGGTTAATGTTTTAACCCAGTCTTCTGTGGCTTTCTCCTATAAAGGGTTAGACGCGGATAAATTAAGTCCATTAGCGTTGAAGCCCGATGGGAAAAAGGATGGACATTTTCATATAACGATTCCTGTCAACCAGCAAATAAGCCTTAAATCGATCTGGATACGTTACAATAAATTCGGCAAGTGGTTTAAATGGGGTTGGATTTATAACAAAAATCTTTCACTGCCCAGTGATGGTTATGCTATGGCAGTTTTTGATTCCAAAGGAAGTCAGATCTTACCTCAAGGAGATATAGGGTACATTGCAACGCCTGTAAACGGTGCCGTTGATTTGGATTTATATATCTCGGAGTTAAACGGTGAGAATAATAGGGATACTTTAACTTTTGCTAAGGATGACACGTTTACCTTGGAAGTGGATTATATCTTGGCAAATAGTAGTGTAGGAAAATTAAACTCTACCGTAACTTTGCCGTAGCTTTGCAGTGAATAAAAAAACTCAGCCCAGGGCACGTGTTGAACTGAAAGCATTGTGCCAGGCTGAGTTTAATTATAATTATTGAGCTATTGCGAGTTTAACTGAACTTGTAAATACGCTTAATAAGATTGAGACTATGCGCTAGAATGCGCGGGTTGATTTTCTGTGCGAGGTCTATACATAGATTGATAAAGCTGCCCCGCAGTTCGGTATATAGTTTTTTATCACTTTGTTTAATATAGTCCCAAAGCTCGTCTGCCTTACTGCTGAGTGTTTTATCCTCCGCTATGTAGAGATGAGTCACGGTGGTGGCTACCATCATCGAAAGGTAGAAAAGCATGTATTGCCTAAGGCTTTTGCATTTGATGTCCTTAAAGACATCGTAGGCTTCAATCATCATGCGTGTTACTTTGATCTGTTGGTCGATTCGTTTGATCATAACTTGAGTGTTAACGGATTGTCCTTCTCGACCAATTAAATAATGATAGGGAGAACAATCCAGATATATTAAGCTTTGAACATAAGGAAGCGGTAAATAGGCGACAAGGTTGTCCACGTAAAATGTGTGTTCCGGCAGTTTTAAGCCGCATTGTCGTAATAGGTCCGTGCGGTAAAACATGGAATGCATGAGCATCAATTGGTCGAAGCGAAAAGAACGCATATCATCCCAGGAAATAACCTTACCCTCGGGAAAAACATTATTGTAGCGCATGACTTTATGTTTGCCATTATAGGAATATTCGTAAACATAGTTGGTAATAAGCAGGTCCACGTGGGGATTGCTGCGCAGCATGGAAAGCACCGACTGGTAGTCCGCAGGATCTAGCCAGTCGTCACTGTCAACAACTTTGAAATATGCACCTGTGGCAACCTCTAAGCCGCGGTTGACTGCTGAACCGTGTCCTCCGTTTTCCTTCTGTTCCAGGCGGACAATATCGGGATAGCGATCACAGTATTCGCGGGCAATGGCCGCCGTGTTGTCTGTGGAACCATCGTCAACTACGATAACTTCTACCTCTGGTCCGCCTTGGACAACAGTGTCCAGACAAAGATGAAGATAATCCTGTGAATTATAGGACGGTACTACAATTGATAAACGTTTAATTTTGTTCATCTCCACTTATTATCATTTTGTTTATTATATGTGCTTGATTACGCGCTTATTTCGGATTTTTTTGGAGACTTGCGCGTCTATTGAGCGCTGCTCCATATTGTCCGCGCAGAGCAACAATGTAAAGGAAGATGCCTAAGGGCAGGAGTGCGGCGTACTGGATCAGATGCAATAACAAGCTTGCGGAGAGTGCTGTCGTCTGGTCGATTCCTAAGCCCCCAAGGCCTAAAATCGTTCCATATTCAAACAGACCGATTGCACCCGGAGTAGCCGGTATGAAATTAATAATATTGGTTGCAGCAAAGACAGCCAAGGACATGCGAATTGATGCTCCCCAGGAAAAACCGAAGGCCACAAGTCCGATCCAGGTCGATACCAGCAGCAGAACCCAGGAAAGAATAACCCAAGCCATCATTTTGACGGTATCGAAATTCAAATATTCGTCGAAATAACTGCGCAGCCGCGGCAGAAGAACGATAAGGATACCAAAGACAATAAAGACGGCAATGCAGAGAAAGGTCAGAATCCAGAGGGCTTTGAGCAAGTTTTGATCTTTAAATCCTGCAAAGGGAACTGCAGGAATTGAAACCAACATAATTGCGGCAAAATCTGCAAAAGCCGGTATGATTAATAGCTTTGTCCGCCGCAGGGCACTGTAGCTTGGCGGGAAAAAGGCAGCTCGCAGTCCTTCGCCGACATGGAAAGGTAAAACCATGTTAGCGGCGTGACCTAAACCCACAATTTGTAAAGCGGTCATTCTGTCCATATCCCGGTCAATGCCTCGTGTATAAGCAAGTCCACGAATATAGTTGGCATAGATATAAACTGCGATCGAAAAAAATGTAAGGCTCCAGCTGATATTCGAACTGAATACTTGTTCGACATGCAGATCTTTGATCGCTCCGATAGAGTAGTATATAACAACAACAGTGATTAGCATACCTGAAATGAGCTTTAGTTTTGTAGCATTGGGCATTCATTTGCTCCCTTGACTTAGATTCTAGTGTGAACTCGTTCAGCTAAAGTTGGGTGGATACTTTCAATGGTCAGTTAAATTTATAGACTTTACGGGCGATGTTGTATAAGCCGACGGTGATTTTATTGCCGGAATTTCCGGGCAAAGTTGTAATCATTCTTAGAAATCTTATGAGGGTGTGCCGGTATAGACCGTTGTCGCAGCTGATCAGGAAAGACCAAAGTTCTTTTTCCTTCTTAACGTCTTCCTGAGTACCGGAAATTCTCAGAAACACAGTGCAAATGGTCATCATAATCGCCAAATAGCCCAGCATATAACTGGAAAGCTTTTTGCTGGCAATACTTCCGGGCAAGCGGTGACAGCCTATCATGATGCGGGTTACCAGAAGCTGCTGGTCAATTCTCTTGAGCATTACACTTTCGTTGACCGATTGATCTTGGCGGCCGATAAAGTAATGATAAAGATCCACATCGAGATAATATATAGTTTTGACAAAAGGAAGTGGTTGATATGCAAAGATATTGTCCACATAAAATGTATGTTTGGGCAATTTAAGGCCACAATCACGCAAGAGCTGTGTTTTGTAAATTAAGGAATGCATCAAAAGGTACTTCCAGGGGGGGAATCTCTTCATATCATCCCAACCGAATATCTGCTGACGTGGGAAGACATTGCTGTAGTTAATGACGTGCCTGGTCCCTTCAGCCAATTTTTCATAGATATAGTTACAGACCATCATGTCTGGAGCAGAGTTGTCGGCAACTAAGGTTTTGAGGGTTTGCAGAACCTTAGTCAAACCTTGTTCGTCGATCCAGTCATCAGAGTCTACAACTTTAAAATAAAGACCGGAAGCGTTTTTTATACCCGTATTAACTGCTTCACCATGCCCACCGTTTTCTTGATGAATTGCCCGTACAAAATCAGGGTATTGTTCGGCATAATGATCGGCAATTTTTCCGGTGTCATCGGTAGAGCCGTCGTCGACAATAATAATCTCCACATCATTTCCGAAGGGAAGAAGTGGATCGATGCAGCGTTCCATATAGGCGGCTGAATTGTAACAGGGGATGGCAAATGAAATTGTTCTCAAACTAAATACTCCGTTCTGCAGTGTTTTGCGTTAATCCAATCGTAAGACTCCCATTTCTACAAATGGGAGTAGTTCCATAACAATACCTCAACCTATTAGGGTATCTGCAAGTTCCAAAGCTTTAGCAGCTATGGCGTCCATGTTATAGTATTTGTACTCTGCAAGTCTGCCTAAGACATGAAAATTCGGGAATTCAGCAATTAGCGTTCGATAGCGTTCATAGAGGGCTAAATTTTCAGGATTTTGGATTGGGTAATAGGGGGTTTCGCTGTCAGCTCCCGTATATGCCCGGGGATATTCTTTGACTATCGTTGTTCGCTCGTTCAGAACCTGCCCCGTAAGGTGCTTGAATTCCGTAATACGAGTATAGTCTTGATTAACTGGATAATTTACAGTTCCTTTGGGTTGGTACCAGGTCATTTCATGCGTCTCGAAAACAAAATCTAACGTTCGGTAGGGCAGGCGTCCGTAGCGGCAGTCAAACAATTCGTCGAGCGGTCCGGAGTAGATGATTGTCCCGTTAAAAGGATTATCGTCAAAGAATACGTTCCCGGATTCGAGACGGAGCCGCTTGCGAGCGTCAGAATTAAGACTAAGCTCAATATTAGGATGATCGAGCATGCCTGCAAAGAGTGAGGTATAGCTTTGGGCAGGGATACCCTGATAAGTATCTTGAAAGTAGCGGTTGTCGTGAGAAATAAACACAGGCACGCGTGCTGTAACTAAAGAATCGATTTGTTCTGGAGCGAGCCCCCATTGCTTTTGGGTGTAGTACAGAAATACGTTCTTGTAGATGAAATCTGCGATTTCGGCAAGCTCAGGATCATGTTGCTGCCGTAAATCCAAGATAGGTACTTTACTGCCGAACCCAAAGGTGTCGATCAGCTTTTGCTCAATTCTCCCTGCTTTGCTTGGCTCATAGGCTAAATGGAGAGAATTGAGATTAAAAGGAATAGGCAGCAGTTGCCCGTGGATATCGCCGACTACCTCGTGGGAGTAATTTCGCCAAGTTGTAAAACGTGAGAGATAATCAAAGACTCGTTTACTGTTTGTATGAAAGATGTGAGGACCATATCCATGGATAAGAATTCCGTTTTTATCCTTAAAATCATAGGTATTGCCGCCGATATGACCGCGCATTTCCAGAATCAATACTTTTTTACCTGCTCGTTCAGCCAATTCCCGCGCAATAACTGATCCTGCCATGCCACAACCGATCACAAGGCAATCATATAGTTTCTTGTCGTTCATGTTGATTTTATCCTACATTCTAAAGTATTTTTAATAGTATTTGCGTTCCTGATAATGTTTATTTATTTCATATTACCATGGTCTGAAATTATTGCAATTAGTTAGGGAAAATTCCCCAATATCAATTAGTCACAAACAGTATTATATATACCGAAACTTAATTTCACCTTAAAGAATAATTAAATTCATGTAAACTCGTTCAGCAAACTATTTAGTATTGGTCATCGTCCATTAATTCTATGAGGCTCCGTCCCAGATTTGTTTTTTCTGCTGGGCGATCTGGGCCAGTCTTTTCGAGGTTCTTTTGATATCGGCTGAAGGGATCTAAATCACTTTGGCGATTAATGAATCGTTCGACAAACGAATAGGGGAAGATTAATTTATGATGGTTATTAGTGAGGCTTTCACAATAAAACTCAGCAGCGACAAGACCTTGCCTGCTTAGTAAATCAACCGTCACCAAAAAACTATTTCCGCTTACTCCCAATGCATGGAGATCGGACATTAAATAATAGCAATAATCATCATCCAGCAATTTAAAGTCGTTAAGGTCAAGTTTCCTGAAGCTATTTAATTGAGTTGTCAGCGTTTGGCTGTGATTTGAATTGGAATTTGCTGTATCATGGTTTTCATTTTCTTGGGGTTGTTGGAGTGTTATTTTAACTCTCAGATTCTTAAAGGGAATTGGAAAACCAAGGTAAATGTTAGAATCAAGGATTTTCAAGCGCGCTGAAACAGCCGCGAGGGTAATAACATTCAAGTTATTCGCAAGAAAGTCAGCATTCAGTAATTCTTCAACGGTCGGCAGCTTCCCGACCTTACTGACACTTTTTAAATCTCCTAAGATTTTAAGGATGAAATAAAAGATAAAACAAAGGGCCAGACTTAGACCGAGGAGTAGAATGATTTTGTCCGCCAGAGAAGGATTTCTGATTAAAAGATTTAGCACTATTGTCGTCCAGATTATTATTGAAAAGGTTAAGACCATTTGGGAAAAGGTAATAATCTTTATTAAGAAGGCGTTTTTGTCCTTGATAATTTGTTCGTACAAAATGAATTTCCGAAAGACTTCCTGGCCAATAGCCTGTTTATCAAGAAACAGGTTCTTTTTATAGGGCAAAGTAAAAATGCCCCAGAGAATTTCACGACTATACTGTACGCTGTGCTGGCTGTTCATAGATATAAAGATGGTAATAAGACCAACTACGGACAGTATACCTGAGTTGATTGCCAACAGCAGACCAATTGTTTCGTCAGACATTGAAACCCTCCTATACTCAGTTGAAACTGATTGATGAATAAGTAAATTCAACGTCTAGTTAGCGCTTGTAGACCATGTTTGATTTGATCCAATCGTAAGACTCCCACTTCTTAAGTGGGAGTGGGTTTCCCGTAATCTGCTTCGGTGGGGGCAGAGTCCCCACCGAAGCCTCGATGTTCAGCTTTAGCTGAACGGGTTCACTTTGCACGCGCAGAATTGTTTAAAGCTCCTCTTAAAGCTAAAAGTTTATATGAGTTAGGATGGTATCAATTTTTATGTTCATATTATAAATCGATGTGCTGCTGAGTAACCAAAAATCAGTTAATTTGCCAAACGTTCTGCGCTTTGCTTGTTATTAAGAATATTATTCTATAAAATTATTTACTTAAGAAATTTTAAATGATACTATAGATGTAGCGCAGAATATAATTTCTTCAGAAAAGGAGAACGTAATATGGCAGTTATACTTGATGATATTGACAAAGCGATCTTAAGAGAATTGCAGGAAGATGCTTCAATATCGAACCTCAGCTTATCAAAGAAAATTGGGCTTTCACCTTCAGCTTGCCTTGCAAGAACAAAGAACTTGGTAGAAACGGGTATTATCAAAAAATTCGCCACTATTGTTGATGAGAAGAAATTAGGGATGGAAGTCCTGGCCTTTGCTCTTGTTAATCTTTCACCTCTTAACAGAAAAACAATTCATTCGTTCTTAGAAGAAGTGAAAAGGTTCCCGCAAGTTCAGGAATGTTATTCACTCACTGGCAGTCACGATTATTTGCTCAAAATTGTAGCCAAAGATATGGACAGTTACAGGGATTTTATCATTGATTCCTTGATGCAGAATACAATAATCAGCCGTGTTGAGACCAGCATGGTTATGGGGATAGAAAAACGAACGGTTTATGTACCAATCGAAGAAGGTTAATGAGGTGTCGAGATTGAAAGAAGAAATTAAAGCCTTAAAAGCTGCATTTCCGCCTACTATTCCTGTATTTACAGGGTATATTTTTTTAGGTATTGCCTATGGGATCTTAATGAGTAGTAAGGGGTATGGTGTGGGTTGGACCGTTTTGATGAGTCTACTTGCCTATGCAGGCTCTGCTCAATACCTGGCCGTTACGTTTCTGACATCAATTTTTAATCCGCTATTGGCCTTGTTAATGACGTTGATGATTAATGCCCGGCATTTGTTTTACGGTATTTCCATGCTGGAGAAGTACAAAGATAGTGGTAAGTTTAAACCATATCTTATCTTTGGTCTGACTGATGAGACTTTCTCTATTACTTGTTCGGCAAAGCCACCCGCAGGCGTAAACCGGAACTGGTTTTATTTCTTTATTACCCTGCTCGACCACTGCTATTGGGTGCTAGGCTCAGCTGTTGGCGGGATACTGGGTTTTATGGTTAGCTTTAATACAAAGGGTCTTGATTTTGTATTGACTGCTCTTTTTGTTGTAATATTCGTGGGGCAATGGAAAACTCAGAAAGAACACAAACCAGCCATCATCGGTGTTTTGTGTTCTGTGATCTGTCTGATTGCTTTCGGGCCAAGTCATTTCATTATTCCTTCAATGCTTACTATATTGCTGGTATTGACACTATCTCGAAAGCAATACGTCGAGAAGAAGGAACTGATGGAGGGGAGGGCACAATGACCTTAACATCAATGCAAACGTTGATCATTATTTGTATGGTGACTATAGGTACCATGATCACAAGGTTTTTGCCGTTTGTAGTTTTTCGAGGTACTAAATCGAATTCATATATTAGTTATCTTGGGCAAGTCTTGCCCTATTCTGTAATTGGCTTGTTGGTTATTTATTGTCTTAAAAGCGTGAGTTTTAAAGCTCCTACATATTGGTTCCCAGAGGCTATAGCTATTATTTGTATTGTTGCGCTTCATTATTGGAAGGAAAATACACTTCTGAGCATTGGAGTAGGTACAGTTATTTACATGGTACTTGTGCAAACTATTTTCGGGTAAGTATCAAAATATCTGTGATTTAAGAGGGGCACAGTAACCTGTTTGTCAAGATTTAGACTATAACCTCTTGAAATTTCCAGCACACTTGGTCAGCATTAACTAATGCTGATTCATAGATTCTGACCCTTAAAGATTAGGAATAACAAGACTTTAGGAACTGATACTGTTATTGTTATTGTAATTGGAGATAGCCTTGGTCCCATATGCTTGTTGAAGTTTTGAAGCATTTTGGGGTAAAATAACGATGTTATTAACTAATGATAAATTTATATCTATGGAAAACTTAACGAGAAAAGAGATCTGGGATCTATCAATAATTTTTCTTTAACTGAACATATAAAAAATAATCATGAACATAGAGGTTAGTATGGAAAGAATCGGAATTATGGGAGGAACCTTCGATCCCATCCATTATGGACATTTAGTTGCTGCAGAAATGGCGCGCAGTGAGTTTAATCTAAGTAAGGTTTTATTTATCCCAACGGGGATACCGCCTCACAAAGACCGGCTCGATATTTCGGCGGGGAAATCCCGCTTGGAAATGGTTGAACGCGCTATTAAAGACAATCCAGCCTTCGAATGTTCTGCCATGGAAATTGAGCGTCAGGGGCCCTCCTATACGGTGGAGACACTGCGCCTTTTGAGCAAAATTTGGCCGGAGCATGAACTGTATTTTATTACGGGAACAGATGCCCTGCGTGAGATTTTTTCTTGGCGAGAAGCTGAGGAGATTTTGACCATGATTCAATTTATTGGGGCAGCCCGCCCCGGTTTCGATGCTAAGGATTTTTTGCAGTGTGTTCGACACGACCATCCGGAAATCGTTGATAAAATTCATTATTTAGAAGTCCCGGCTCTGGCGATTTCTTCTACGGATATTAGAATGCGAGTTAAACAGCAAAAACCTATTCGCTATTTACTGCCCGAAGCGGTACGCTTGTTTATTGAGCAAAAAAATCTTTATAGGTAAACTTGTCATTACATACTCTGCAGGGATTTGACCATACTAAAAATGAATCAATATCAAAGAGGTGAGTATTGTAATGACAACACTATACGTCGGAAATCTCCCGTGGAATACTACAGCGGATGAACTCGGGGAATTCTTCTCTAGCTATGGTCATGTGGAAAGCAGCCGAATTATTACCGATCGTGAGACAGGCCGCTCCAGAGGATTTGGATTTATTGAGGTTGGTGAAGAGGACGCTGAACGTATGACTCAGGAGTTAAATGGCAAGGATTTTGGCGGAAGACCTCTAACGGTGAATGAAGCCAAACCGAAACAAATGTAATATCCCGCGACTGGAAGGGAGACCCTCTGACATGCTTGTGGGGGGTCTCCCTTCTAAAATGACTAAATCCATTGCATCTATTTCCTGTACCTCTTGTCTAGCAATAATATGTACGTTTGTGTTTTAAGTCACTGATCACGGACAATACTAAAATTAAGGTTATTTCGTAAAAAATTTTGCAGTTGATGGCCTAAATTGGTAGAATGTAAGATAATGCAAAAGAGATAGATAATTGGCGTTTAAGGGGGAGCGGGAACGTGGAGCTGCGGGTTGAAGAGGTAATGAGTCTTGCCAAGCATATACTTTCAGAGTCAAGGTTCAAGCATACTTTGGGCGTTGCTGATCAGGCGGAAATGTTAGCCAAACGACACGGGGTCGATCCTGTGAAAGCACGATGTGCGGGGTTAGCTCATGATTTGGCAAAGGAACTTCCGGCAAAGGTACAGGTGGGTTTAGCCCGTTATTGGAATTTGCTGGAATACCCCGAAGATGAACAGTATCCTTATGTTTTGCACGGCCGTCTTTCGGCTTATTGGCTGGAACATTATTTTAAGGTTGAGGATAAAGACTTGTTGGCGGCAATTGCCAGTCATACTTTAGGGAGACCGGGAATGTCTCCTTTAGAGATGCTGATTTATAGCGCTGATTTAACAGAATCAGGCCGAACTTTTCCAGAAGTGGACAAGTTGCGTCAATCCTTGTATGATGATTTAGAAAAGGGTACGTTTGACTGTGTTGAAGGCACTTTACTATATTTAAAGGAAAGCAGCCATCCAATTCATCCTTTAACGCAACTAACCTATGATGATTTGAAAAGGAGGATATCTATTGGAACTTGATCAAGAAAAACTCACCGAAGTTGTTCATCTGGCCGAAGATAAAAAGGGCGGTGACATTACTCTTCTCAACCTAAAGGGAATTTCTATGGTTACAGATTATTGTTTAATTGTGACGGGAAATTCAGCAATCCAGGTGAAAGCGATCACGAATCACTTGGAAGAAAAATTGCCAGAGATCGGAATTCCGGTCATGCACGTTGAAGGATTGCCTGATGCTAAGTGGGTTTTGATGGATTGCGGCGGAGATTTGGTCATACATATTATGACTCCGGAACAACGTGAGTTTTATCAGCTTGAGCGCCTTTGGAAGGATGCTCAGGAGGTTTCTTTCGCCAGTTTGGTTTAGGCCTTTAAAAAAACAATTATTGAGAAAAAACGATTATTATAACTGATCACTATAATGAAAAGCTGCGATAGGGAATAGTACTCAAAACTCTTCTTTAGAGAAACGGCGGTTGGTGAAAGCCGTTGAAGGGGATTGCTGGAACTCGTCCTGGAGCTGTGTTCAGGTAACAATGAACATCGGTGAGAACCGTTACAATCTTGGAGTGTATTTAGGAATTTGGGTGGTATCACGGGAGCAGGCCTCTCGTCCCTTGGGACGGGGGGATTTTTGCTATAATCCGTCAATAATAAGGGGGAAGATTTTTAATGCAAGAGAAATATTCGTTTATAGAAATTGAACCCAAGTGGCAGAAGAAATGGCTGGAAGAAAAGGCTTATAAGACAGAGGAATCTTCCGCTAAGCCAAAGTATTATGCGTTAGCCATGTTCCCTTATCCCTCCGGGGATTTGCATATGGGTCATGTGAGAAACTATTCTATCGCTGATGTTATCGCCCGTTTTAAACGGATGCAGGGCTTTAATGTTCTTCATCCCATTGGCTGGGACTCTTTTGGCTTGCCCGCAGAAAATGCTGCCATTAAGCACCAGACTCCACCGGCAGATTGGACTTGGAAAAATATTGCCAACATGCAGCGCCAGCTTAAGGGAATGGGGCTTTCCTATGATTGGGACCGGGAAGTAGCAACTTGCCATCCGGGATATTACAAGTGGACACAGTGGATGTTTTTGGAGTTTTATAAGCATGGCTTGGTGTATAAGAAAAAGGCTGCAGTCAATTGGTGTCCCTCCTGCACCACGGTTTTAGCAAATGAGCAAGTCGTCGACGGGGCCTGTGAGCGATGTGATACTCCCGTGACGAAGAAAAACCTCGAACAGTGGTTTTTCAAAATCACGGATTATGCAGAGACTCTGCTGCAGGATTTGGATGATCTGCCCGGCTGGCCCGAGAAGGTTAAAACCATGCAGCGCAATTGGATTGGGCGTTCGGAAGGTGTCGAGGTTCAATTTGCTTTAGAAGGGCGATCTGAGAAATTTTCGGTTTATACAACTCGCGTTGATACTCTGTTCGGAGTAAGCTATGTTGTTCTAGCGCCTGAACATCCCCTCGTTCTGGAATTAGTGAAGGGAACGAAGTATGAAGAGGATGTTAGGGCCTTCATTAATAAAATGAACGGACTGAATGAAATCGCTCGAACTTCGACAGAAGCTGAAAAAGAAGGCTTGTTTATCGGAGCTTATTGCCTTAATCCCTTAAGCGGTGAGAAGCTGCCGATTTGGATTGCCAATTATGTTCTTGTGGAATACGGAACCGGTGCGGTTATGGGAGTTCCTGCCCACGATGAACGGGACTTCGAGTTTGCCGCGAAGTATCAATTACCCATTAAAACGGTCATTATGCCTAACGATAGTGAGCCTGGCGAGAAGGACAACCCCCTTAAAGCTGCTTATACGGACAATGGTATTCTGGTTAATTCCGGTTCCTTTGACGGTCTTAGCAGTGACGAAGGATGGGATAAGATTGCTGATGAAGTAGAGCGTCGTGGTGTTGGCCAGCGCAAGGTCAATTTCCGCTTGCGTGACTGGCTCATATCCCGCCAACGGTATTGGGGAGCACCGATTCCTATGGTATATTGTGAAGCTTGTGGTACTGTTCCTGTCCCGGAAGAGCAGTTGCCGGTAATGCTTCCTGAAGATGTGGTGTTTAAAACGGGAGAAAATCCTTTGACGACCTCGAAGTCCTTTATGGAAACGACGTGTCCGAAGTGCGGTGGTCCTGCACACCGTGAAACAGATACCATGGATACGTTTGCTTGTTCCTCTTGGTATTTCCTCAGATATACCGATCCTCGAAATACAGAGGCACCTTTTACTAAGGATGCCGTGGATCAATGGATGAATGTTGATCAGTATGTGGGCGGGGTGGAACATGCTATTCTTCACCTTTTATATGCTCGTTTCTTTACCAAAGCTCTGCGGGATTTTGGTTATCTGAAAGCTAACGAACCGTTCCAAAACTTACTGACTCAAGGTATGGTTTGTATGGACGGTTCGAAGATGTCCAAATCGAAGGGGAATATCGTCAGCCCTGAGGCGATTATCGGAAAATATGGCGCCGATACAGCGAGATTATTTATTCTTTTCGCCGCTCCGCCGGAAAGAGATCTGGAATGGAGTGATCAAGGGGTTGAAGGGTGCTATCGCTTCCTCAATCGGATTTGGCGTCTAGTTGCTCAATATGAGTCTATCATTAAGGAGACGAGAAAGGTCCCTGCATCTAAGGCTGATTTAGAAAAAGAGTGGGCTAATCTGGATTCGGCAGGCAAAGAGATGAGACGGCAAACTCACTTGGCGATTCAGAGAGTGACAGTGGATGTCGGCACGCGCTATAACTTCAACACGGCTATTAGTACGATCATGGAGTGGGTCAACGCTCTCTATCTCTATAAGGAGCAGCCAACAGCCAATCCTTTAGTCGGCAGAGAAGCTATTGAAGGGATTCTCCTTCTTCTGGCTCCTTTTGCACCGCATATTACGGAGGAACTTTGGCAAGGTATCGGACATACGAACAGTGTTCATGAACAGCCATGGCCGGAGGTAGATGAAAAAGCCCTTGTTCAGGATGAAGTGACGGTTGTTCTGCAGGTCAATGGGAAGGTTCGGGATCGGATACAGGTTCCCGCTGAGATATCGGCCGCAGAGTTGGAAAAGATTGTTGTTTCTCAGCCGAAAGTGGTTGAATGGACCCAGGGGAAAACTGTTGTTAAGGTGATTACGGTACCTGGGAAATTGGTGAATTTGGTGGTTAAATAGAGGGACTTGTGGCAGGCCTCGCTCGGTGCATACGACGCAGAGCAAACTAAACGTTCAAGCGACTTGCTTTGGGGAGCGGGGTGCATCCTACGGCGATAGCGTTTTTTGAAGAACCCGCCTACGGCGATAATCTCCACTGGAGATTATCGTACCATAAGCGCCATCCATGGCGCTATGGTGGCGGCGCACGTCCTGTGCGCCGCCCCTAGTCTGGGGTCAAGTCGCTTTCGCGGAGTTTGCTGACTGCTTACGTAAAGACCTCGCGCCGCCTGACACTGCGTCCCTGGCTAAAGGGTCGGGGAACGGCGCGGGTAAGTCTTATAAGGTGTGGTTTTGGAGACGGCACATAAATGTGCGCCGCCTTTTTTTGTGGACGAGAGGGATAAGTGGAGATTTTTTTGTGTTTGTGTCTGATTGAATGTTCGATGTAAATGACGGGCTGCTGCATTTGTGGAGTTTGCTGACTGCTTACGTAAAGACCTCGCGCTGCCTGACACTGCGTCCCTGGCTAAAGGGTCGGGGGAACGGCGTGGGTAAGTCTTATAAGGTGTGATTTTGGGAGACGGCACATAAATGTGTACCGTCTTTTTTTTTGTGGACGCGAGGGATATGTAACACAGAAATGAATGATCTGGAATAATATGGTGACATGAGGAGGTGATGGAATGGGTCAGCAGGATAAATTAAAGGGTCAATGGCCTCCGCATGTTTGGTATCCGCCACATCCAGACCCTATAAGTTCATCAAATGTCGAGAAGGGAGAGGGATCATTCGCCTATTCTAAACCTTTCCCAAAACCTGAGCATGAGTCTGGCGGATTAACGGAACGAGATATTGCAGTTGCTGATATTTGGCCTTTGCTGCCTGCGGCTGTTGGGGCTGGGGCTGCGATCTTATTGCTGCTTATGGCAAACCATAAGCAATGGAATGATGAGAACGAGAATGAGGGTTTTGAAGGATATCCGGAGCCTCAAAATACGCCGGTTGGCTCAGCTGTAGTCGTTATTTATTCGATAGTCGCAACTGCTGGTGTCTCTTACTATGTGTATAGGGTCTTATCATCAACAGATGGGCATTTGCTTACTGCATTTATTCCTACGGTCTCAGCCATTACTCTTTTGTTAATTTATTTTGCAGTTGCTTATGACCTTGAATATCACATGGTTCCGGGAAGTTTTAAAGGAAGCGATTTTGGAAATGACATCGTCTCCGAATTATTTACTTTTACCTATTTTAGTATTACAACGTTTGCTACTGCAAGTATGGGAGACTTCTCGCCAATTAGTAATGCCTCAAGAATTCTGGTTACCCTTGAAGTTCTATTCTTTATATATATTTTTACAATGGGAATTGTCTTTTTTGCTGATCCCTAAGACGTGAGGAATTACAGATTGCCAACCTGGATTTAGGAAGTTTGCTGACTCTTATGTAAACTGGAAGGATTTTGTCATGCTTTTTTAGAGCATGGCTTTTTTTGTTGGTTTCTGTATGGTGGTCATGGTTATTTCATTATGGAATATAGATTAAATGAGATAAGTTACATGCAGTAATGGACTTCTGAAGATTTTTGGAAAGTTATGGAATATCATATTAGAAGAGGGGCAAAAAGGATGTGTTAGTTTGCAAAAGGTCTATGTGCTCGATTCCAGCGTATTATTGCATGACCCGAGAGCGATCTTTCAATTCCAAGATAATGAGGTTATTATTCCGTTTGTTGTTTTAGAGGAAATCGAAAGCAAAAAACGTCAGCAGGATAATGTTGGCCGAGCGGCTCGGGAGGCTATTCGAAATCTGGATTGTTTGCGGAATTCCGGTCAGCTTTCCCAAGGAGTTCCTTTACCTGGCGGGGGAATAATTCGGATTGAACTTAATCATTATTCCAAGGAAATTCTTCCGCTTAAGTCCGATCTGGGTTTAGCGGATAATAGAATTTTGGCAGTTTCCTTAAGTTTGGCTCATGAGGAAGAGCGCAGTGTGATATTGGTTACGAAGGATATCGCTATGCGTGTTAAAGCTGATGCTTTGGGTATTTTGACGGAGGATTATTATAATGACAAGGTGGCTATGACTCAGATTAAGGATGAAGTTTTGACTGTATCCCTGGAAGATGGGCAAATTGATCAACTATACCGGAATAACTTTATTTATTGGCAAGAGCCTTTACCAGCTAATGGCTGTATCAAGACCGTTTTGAGTGATCATTGTGTCCTCCCGCTTGTTGCGTCGCCGGAGGGCAATAAGCTGATTAATTGCCTGGGGCAGGGGCGGGCTTCCTGGGATATTCGGCCCAAAAATATGGAGCAGTCCTGGGCTTTGGAGATGCTCCACAATCCGGAAATTAAGTTGGTCAATCTGATGGGCCCGGCGGGGACGGGAAAGACTTTGCTTGCTTTAGCGAGTGGTTTGGAACAGACGGTTCACGCTGAGAAATATGTTCGCCTGCTTTGTGCGCGGCCGATAATTCCTTTTGGCAAAGATATTGGTTTTCTTCCCGGGGAAAAGGAACAAAAGGTACGTCCCTATATGCAGCCTATTTATGACAATTTGGAGTTTTTGTTAAGGCCAAAGCGGGATAAGGAACGGGAGCGAAACGGTGAGTCTATTGTGGAGAGTGCTATTGACCTGCTGATAAAGAAAAAGCAGTTGGAAATTGAAGTGCTCACGTATATTCGGGGACGGAGTATTCCTAATCAATTTTTGATTATCGATGAGGCCCAGAATCTGACGGCCCATGAGGTTAAGACGATCATAACTCGTGCCGGTGAGGGAACGAAAATTGTCCTTTGCGGAGATACGGATCAGATTGATCATCCGTATTTGGATAGGGAAAGTAATGGGTTGGCGTATATTGCCTCCCGGCTGAAAGGGCAGCCGTTCTATGGCCAGGTGCGGCTGATTCACGGGGAACGGAGCGATTTGGCGACAAGGGCGGCAAGCTTGCTTTAGAGGGAGATGGTGCTATGGCGGCGGCGCACGTCCGACGGCCATGGATGGCGAGAGGGGACCTGTGCGCCGCCCCGAATCTGGGGTCAAGTCTCTTTCACGGAGTTTGCTGACTGCAAGAGGCTGTTGGCATCTCAAAATGAAATCCCTTGCCTATTCGACAGGATAAGAAATACTTTGCAGCAGGAAAAGGAGGGAATTTACCGAAATCAAAATTAAATAGGAGTTTTTTTAGCAAAGAAAAATCTCTGTGATATAATTGACTTGTAATATATGTAAAATAGGGGGAAGCGATATGGCCCTTGTAAAAGCCAGAACCATTTCTTACGAGGACTTTCTTAAACTCAGAGAAGCAAGTAATGATAAAGTGGAGTTTATTGATAACATCGTGTATATGACTCCAGCGCCGTCACCCCTACATCAGCGAATTTGTTTTCAAGTGGCTAAAATTTTGGATGGACATGTTACGGATAAGAATTGCCAGATGTTACAAGGAGTTAATATCAGGTTTTTGGATGATGAAAAAAGAAAAATTGGGGATGTGATCCCTGACATTACGGTGGTTTGTGGTAACAACGACATAAATTCAACCTTCATTGAGGAGATTCCAGTACTTATCGTCGAGGTTGTTTCACCATCTTCGGTTTATGCTGATAACATCGAAAAGGCTGCTCTGTACAAACGGTCAGGAGTGAAGGAATACTGGATCATTGATCCAAAATCAAAATGCATCACAGTCTGGAACTTTGTTTCCGATGAACAAATGATATATCACGATGTTGCTAGGTCATATTTATTTGAAGGTTTAAGTGTAGAATTAAGCGATATATTTGTTTAGGGTAGAAGTGTGTGAATTTCAATCATTAGTTGTGACTGAGCCTTTATCATTTATAGGGGCTTGTAATGGATTGCGAAGTTAGAGAGGGAATTATGGTGTTTTCCAAGATACGAGGGCAGAACTAATAGTCACCAATGGTAACCTGAATGGGGGTTCGGTCAATGGAGCGTAAGCTGCGTAAGGTTTGGTGGTTTGTTCTTTTTATGCTGGTGGTTTTGGCCATCTGGAAGCTGTTTTTGCCTCATGGCACAAATGCCTATTTGCAAAAATCTGCTGCTAACCGCGAAATTGTCGTTTACGTTGCCGGAGCCGTTAAAACCCCAGGGCTTGTTCATCTAGCGCCGGATGCACGTTTGGATGATGCTTTAAAACAGGTTCATCTTTTACCGGAGGCTAATTTGGAGAGTATGAATCCGGCAGAACGCCTCAAGGATGGGCAGAAGATTACGGTGCCTTATAAGAATCTTTCGGCATCGTTAAACGGAGGTGTCGGAACTCCCCCGACGGGAGGAAGTGCGGAAAACGGCGGCGTGACGAAGGGGGCGGGTGAGGTTTCTGGAAGTGGTGGTATTGTAAGTGCCGGGGGTATAAGTACGGGAAAGGTTAGTGCGGGATCTGCTGAGGGTAAAATAAATATTAATACTGCCGGGGTTACAGAGCTGGACAAGCTGCCTGGTGTAGGGCCGGCGTTGGCTGGAAGGATTGTTCAGTATCGAACGGAGCATGGGCTCTTTTCCCAGCCGGAAGACCTGCAGAATGTTTCCGGTATTGGTGCGAAGACCTATGAGAAAATGGCTGCGCAAGTAATGGTTGGGCCATGAGAGATCCTTGGGTTGGACGCTCGGCTGCTTTATTGTGTGGGGGGCTTTGCGCTGCTTTGACACCTGAGTCTCTGCGCTTTTGGGTGTTTGGTGTTCTCTGCTTATTGGGGCTGCGCTTGGTCTTGTTTTGGCGGCCCCGTGATTTTTGGGGCAAAGTTTATCGGCCAGAGTTTTTGTTGTTGGCCGTTACTCTTTTGTTGGGTTATATGTATGGTGCTTTGACTGATAGAATGCTTTTGGAGCCGTTGACTTTAAATAGAGTTGAAATTACCGGTGTTCTTAGAGATTGGAATGCGGGGAGTGATAAGAGCGTCGGGGTGCTCTTGGTTGAAAAGGCTGTGGCGGACAGTGAGCTAAGGGAAGAGCTGGGAGGTCAGTCATATCGCTTAGTTGTCTATGCGGATAAAGCGGGGAAAGTACCTGGACAATGGCTAGGGGTTCAGCCGGGAGATCGGGTTGAATTTTTTGGCCGTCTGGAGAGACCGAAGCCGGTGGGTACACCGGGCGGCTTTGATCTGCGTTTGTACAATGCGGTCAGGGGGCTTAGCGGAACGTTGACAGCGCAGGGAGATGCTAAGTTGACTGCTTTTGGAGAGCCGTCTTTGACTTGGAAAATACGCCACAACGTTCATAGACAGTTAGAAGCATGGGATCCTCAGGATACGGGGGTTCTCGAAGGAATTTTCTTTGGTGATTCCAGTCATATTCCGTCTGAAATTCAAGAACGCTATAAGGTGACTGGTGTTCTGCATGTTTTCGCCGCCTCGGGATCAAATGTTGCCTTTGTCATGGGATTGGCTTGGCTGGTTTTGGGTTTCCTGCCGAAACGGCTGCGGATTATAGGGGCGATACTGGCTCTGATTCTTTATGGGGCTTTATGCGGGGGAAATGCTCCGATTGTCCGAGCAACTGTCTTAGGAGTTGCCGTTCTTTTAGGACGTTTTGGCCGGGGACGGGTGGCAGCCCTTCGCTGGTTGCTCTTGACCGGGGCTGGGTTATTTATCCTTAATCCTTTGCTGATTCGGGATCTTGGCTTTCAGCTGTCTTTTTGTGCGGCTTGGGGGCTGGTGGTACTTGTACCTCGGCTTTTGCCAACGGCTTGCTTTCAACGGGTTCCTGCTTTATTTCGAACGGTTTTGGCAAGCACCATAGGGGCTCAGATGGCTGTGCTGCCCCTGCTCATTGCGGCTTTTCACCGTTTGTCTCTGATCGGGCTCCTGGCCAATGTGCTGATTCTTTTTCTTCTTGGCAGTGTGCTGGAGATAGGTTTGATGGGCGTCATTGCCTCCTTCTCCTGGAGTCTGTGTGCTCCGTTTTTCCAAGTTAGTCTCTGGCTTTTGGGCGGGGCGAACGAGGTTTTGAAGGTACTGGCCGGCGTTCCTTGGGCAGATGTCTGGATTGTTAATCCGGGGCCGCTTTTTGGCTTGGTCTGGTATGGAACCATGGGCGTTCTTCTCTGGGGAAAGGAGCGGACGTTTTTCAGTTTTAAGGTCGGGTTACTCTCTCTGAAACGACGACTGGAAGCAGCTGCACCAAAGCTTATAACGTTACGATGCGCTGCAATTAGTCATAGATTAAGGGTTTTGAGCGAAGGTGTTTTTCCAAGCGGTTCAGAAGCTACAAAGCGCAGCTGTTATTATTGGCGTTTTAGCGGTCTTTTGCTCATGTTCGCACTGCTTTGGAGTCCTTGGAATTTTTCTAAGGAATTGGAAGTGGATTTTCTTGATGTAGGGCAGGGGGATTCTATCTTAATTCGAACTCCTGAAAAACATGCCCTCTTAATTGATGCCGGTCCGCGCAGTAAGAGCTTTGATACGGGAGAGCGGGTCGTTTTGCCCTATTTGCTGCAAAGGGGAATCGGTCATTTAGATGCTGTACTGATTACTCATGAAGATCAGGATCACATCGGGGGAATTCGAGCCGTCTTAGATGTGATTCCTACCGATTGGATTGGGGTACCCAACGTGGGAGAACGTTTGGAGAATGAAGAATGGGAAGCGGGACTTCCCGCAGGTTTGACTGACCAATCCGAAGTATTAAAGACATTACAAACTGGAGATCGTATCGAGCTGGATTCCGGAGCTTTTTTGGAGGTTTTTGGTCCCCAAGAAGTTCTTGCCAACACTCATTCGGATCCAAATAATAATTCTCTGGTGATGATGCTCAATTATTTAGGTCAGAAGGTATTTTTAACTGGAGATATGGAGCAAGAAGAGATGGAAGAGATCGCAGCTGCGGGAGAGACTGTTGAAACGGACGTTTTCAAAGAGCCTCATCATGGAAGCCGTTTTTCGCTGGACAAACCCTGGCTTGACAGACTTAATCCAAGAGCGGTTATTATTTCAGTCGGAAAAAATACGTTTGGCCATCCGGCTCCTGAGGTTTTGCAGTACTGGAATGATCGTCACATTCCGGTATACCGTACAGATGAGCAGGGTACGTTAAGAGTTCTATTTAAAGCCGGAACGATAGATATTATTTCTGGCAGACAAGCATCTTAAAAAAAGTTCTCCTGAGACATGACCTTATGTATAAAAAGGAAATATTGGGTAAGAATAACAAGGAACATCTCTTTTCTCCTCCTCTTTCTTTTGCCCCTTCACGATCATGAGTCGTGGAGGGCTTTTTTCGTACAAGTCTGAGGAGTAAAATCTGGCTTTTTTTTGAGGTCTCGATTAAAATGAGCAAAGGGGGTGGATTTCATGAAAGAAATTGAACAAGTTAAGGCGAGTGTTGTAAAGGGTAAGATTCCACCCGTTTATTTATGGTATGGTGAAGACCATTATTTAAGGCAAGAGGCCTATGAGGTTCTTAAGTCCTTCTATCTTCAGACAGATCCTTCAGGAAGCGGGATCGAGCGTGTTTCAGCGAAGTCTGTTGTTCCTGGCGATATTTGTGAATTAGCTAATTCCATGTCTTTTTTTGCTAATCGCTTAGTTGTAGTTGAAGAGGTTACTTATTTCCAAGACGGACAAACTGCTGATCTCGAGCCTATCCTGGACTATCTCACGAATCCTAATCCTTCGACTTGTCTTTTGTTTCTGGCAGATAATGTCCATAAAGGGAGGAAGCTTTATAAAGCTCTTGATCGAGCGGGAGAAATTCTGGAGTTTCGCTCTCCCAAACGACCTCAGGATTGGCTTGAATGGCTTCAAGATGAGGTAAAACTTCGCGGAAAAACGATGAGCCGTCAGACTGTTGCCCAATTTATTGAATGGGCCGGGCATAATACGGGCGTCCTAAACCGAGAATTAGATAAACTTGAAATTTATATAGGAGATCGGAAGACGATCACGGCAGACGACTTTAAAGCAGTGACGATCCAAACTATTGAGGCGACCGTCTTTCAACTTCTTGATGCGGTGGCGAAGCGCTCCGCCAAGGAGGCAATTACGGCCTTACATGAAGTTCTGCGCAAGGAGCATCCCCTAAAGGTACTAACGTTGCTGGTTCGTCAAGTGCGGCTGCTCTTAGGCTGTAATGCTTTGCGAGAACGGGGCGGAAGCGTTTCAGAAGCGCCGTCAGCTTTGGGAATTTCACCCTTTGAAGCTCAAAAGTTATGGCAGCAATCCCTCCATCTCTCGACGGAGAAATTAACCCGAGGGTTGCAGGAATGTTTAAAGACAGATCTGGCCCTGAAAACAAGCGGCGGAGATCCGGGGCTTTTATTAGAAGTGATGATTGTGAAATTTTGCGAGTAAAGTGCTCTAATTTACGTTGTTGACATGTGGAGAACTCTCCTGTTATAATATATGGAGAGTTCTCCATTTATGCTATCGTAATGCAAAGGAGTTGTAAAACACATGGAAAATAAACATTATAAAACTTCCCTGTTGGTCAACAAGTGGTGTCGTTCTGTCAACATTGCGCGAAGCTGCTGATAAAGACTATGCCATTAAAGTGCTTTCAGATGCATGCTTAGATAAGCAGACGTGCTTACGGTTGACGATTGTATTCCTTCCTTGGATTAAAGCCGAAGAACTTTTTAGGAATCACGAAGTGAGCGCCTTTTTGGATTTCGTCCATAAGAGGCGCTCGGCTATTGTAACGGATTATAAAAGGAGGCTTATTTTTATGCCAATTTGGAAAAGAAATTTATTCGTTTGCTGGTTCGGAATGTTTGTAGCAGGTATAGGAATGAGTCAAATTGCCCCGGTATTGCCCCTTTATATTCAGCATTTGGGGGTTCATAATGCATCTTCCATTGCCAAACTTTCCGGAATCGCTTTTGGTATTACCTATATAATTTCAGCTATTTTCTCGCCGATTTGGGGTCATATTGCCGACAAAGTTGGGCGAAAGCCTATGATTCTGCGGGCAAGCCTTGGTATGGCTCTCATTATCGGCTGCATGGGGTTTGCGCCGAATGTATATGTACTGATTGGACTAAGATTATTACAGGGCGCAATAACAGGTTATAGCACAGCTTGTACTGCCTTGATTGCAACTCAAACGGATAAGGAACACGCTGGATATGCACTGGGTACGCTTTCAACCGGAAGTATTGCAGGTTCTTTGTTAGGCCCAATTATTGGCGGCTTAATTGAAGAGTACCTTGGTTTTCAACCTGTATTTTTCATAACAGGAGCAT
The DNA here is from genome assembly GCF_002196785.1 of Desulfosporosinus sp. FKA. Classification (NCBI taxonomy): domain Bacteria; kingdom Bacillati; phylum Bacillota; class Clostridia; order Eubacteriales; family Desulfitobacteriaceae; genus Desulfosporosinus; species Desulfosporosinus sp. FKA. Next base: position 291,255 of record NZ_NAHZ01000031.1, read on the forward strand.
TGCTGCCGGAATTATTTATATACCCCAAGCTTTTGTAAAAAATCCATGGCAACTGATAGGACTGCGCTTTTTATTAGGATTAGCAATAGCCGGATTGAATCCTTCAATTAATACCCTTGTTAAGAAAATTACACCAGATTCTCTTACTGGCGCAGTTTTTGGATTTACCATGTCTGCGGGGTATCTGGGCGTATTTGGCGGTGCTGTTTTAGGCGGGCAGGTGGCAGCCTACTTGGGGATTCAATATGTCTTTTTTGTATCCAGCGCATTGTTGCTGATAAATGCTATCTGGGTGTATTTTAAAGTGTATAAAAAGCTTTGCCTAAAGGAAAATGCATATTAAACCGCATAAAATATGGAGCAGCTAGGCCGAATGCTTAGCTGCTCTACCCCCAACGAAGCAAGATATGAGCCCCCCACTTGAAGTGGGGGGGCGCTTACGATCGGAAAATACAAAGTTTGCCTAGTAACTTAGATGTGCACTTCTTTACAGAAACGTAGCCGAAAGCCCACGGTTTCAATCGTGGGATGAAGGCCGGCTTCGTAATTTCATGTAAATGTAAATGTAAATGTAAATGTAAATGTCTTAGCTCTATGATAAACTAATATTAGTTTGATCTTTGAAAACTGGATAGAGTAAGAGGTTCTGATAGCTAATGCATCTATCAGGTAAAACTCTATGTGTCGTCAAGAAAAAGACGTTAAAACGATCGTTTTCAAAGAAACTGTGGTAGCTGGTAACAGGCTATCAGCCTAGAGTACCATTGTGTACTGCTTTAGGACGGGCTAATGGCATAGCCCTTAACTTGGGGTCACACTCCGATAGCAGAAATGCACTTCGGTTTAATCACCCAAGAATCCCATCGGCTTTAGCCGTGGGAGTGTCAATATAGTGAACTCGTTCAGCTAAAGCTCTGACCTCATGAGCTAAACTAGTTATTCTATCCGGCTGAAGCGAATCAAAATTGTAAATTTTAACATAAGGTTTTTCCTAGGCTGTCATTTAGTGAAAGAATTTACAAGGAGTAGATTATATGGTTAAAATTAATTGGTCCATCTTCAAAACTATTGGTTTAATTCTCCTCGGCAATACTCTTTATGCTTTGGCAGTAACTGCCTTTATTCTTCCTAGCGGATTGATAACTGGAGGCTCAACGGGATTAGCCTTATTCTTTTATCATCAGTTTAATATCCCTATTACACTCTTTGTTTCGCTTTTCAATATTGCTATGTTTATCCTTGGCGCACTGGTACTGGGCAGAGCCTTTGCTCTGACTACCTTGATAAGCACCTTTTACTATCCATTAATTCTTGGTGTTTTTCAAAATCTCCCATTTCTGCAGAGCATGACTTCTGACCATTTGCTTTCTGCTATCTATGCCGGTCTTATGATCGGTTTAAGCCTTGGACTTGTCATTAGAGCGGGTGCATCCACCGGAGGTATGGATATACCTCCCCTGGTATTGAATAAGAAATTTGGGGTTTCTGTTTCCATCACTTTGTACGCTTTTGACTTCACCATCTTGTTATTACAAATGCTGTTTGCCAACAAGGAGCAAGTGCTTTATGGAATCTTGCTGGTACTTATCTATACCGTTGTCTTAGATAAAGTACTTTTGCTCGGGCAATCCCGTATGCAGGTAAAAATCATCAGTAAAAAATACAAGGAAATTAACCAGATGATTATCCACCATTTGGACAGAGGTTCCACCATAATTCAAGCAGAGACAGGTTACTTCCACGATAAAACCCCAGTTCTTCTGACAGTAGTCTCAAACAGAGAACTGCCTTTGCTTAATAAGCTGGCCCTTTCTATAGATCCTAATGCGTTTATGATAATTAACCAAGTTAATAAGGTAAACGGACGCGGCTTTTCTATGGACAAGTCCTATATGTAAACCAATACAAAGTTGATGAAATTGCCTAGTAATGAGCACAAAAAGAGAACGACGATAAATCGTCGCTCTCTTTTTGCGTCATCGTAAGAAATATAAGCTTAACCTACTTTAGAAAATTGTGTATGAAATCTCTTAGTCAGACGGGACTTTTTGCGAGCTGCTAGGTTCTTATGAATTAAACCCTTGGAGGAGGCTTTATCCAAAGCACGAGTAGCCTTTTTCAAAGCGAGTGCTGCAGTCTCAGAATCTGTGCTGATTGACTCTTCAAAACGTCGGATGGTCGTACGTAAAGCTGATTTCGCAGCAGCATTCTTAATCATGCGAGCTTTGCCCAACTCGACTCTTTTGATGGCAGATTTAATGTTTGGCACTTATAGTCACCCCCTTTGGTTGCGATATCCTCAGTTGTACACAAACTATATTTTAACATTTTGATTTATAATTATCAAGGTAAATTAGGATGAGAATGGAATAAATAAATTTCTTGTTTTTTGTTAAAACTAGTTTCGTAGTTTAAGATTGCTTTCAAAAAAAGCGAGAAAATAAATAAGGGGGGGTCTATCAATGATAGGTATGATCGTAAGGTTTATCGTATCTGCTTTGGTTTTGTTATTAGTGAGCTATATTGTTCCAGGCCTGCGAGTCGCCGGTTTCACAGGTGCCCTAATTGCAGCGGTGGTCATTGCTGTTTTAGGATATTTGGTTGAATTGGCCTTTGGGAACAAGGTTTCACGGATGGGACGAGGTTCTATTGGCTTCATAACTGCAGCTGTAGTTATTTATTTGAGCCAGTTTATCGTTCCCGGTTCCATTTCAGTTTCCATTATTGGGGCTTTATTAGCTTCCCTGGTTATTGGAATTGTAGATAGTTTTGTGCCGACAAAACTTCGTTAGTTAATTTTTTGGGGCTATCAACGATAAACGTCAAGACAGAAATTACTTTTTAGTTCTACTTAAGACTTGTCCCTCATATTTCTTCAATAGGAGAAAGGGGGGACAAGTTCTTTGTTGCGGGAAAATTATTATCATTATAATCATTACAATAATAAAAAAATTAAAGCCTGGAAATTTAAAGAATGGATTAGAGGGTTGTTTTTTGGCCTGGTCTGCTGCCTTGTCCTGCTAAGCTTTATATATTCAATTAAAAATGAAAGCTCAGTCCAATTTGTCCAGTTTTTAACTCAGCAATCCTTTCCTTTGGAAGCTGTCTTGCTGGAAGGGATTCCGGGTTACTCTCAACCGCAGCGTGCCCGCTTAGATGAGGTAAGGAGTCAGAGTTTAGCAACTGGAATGTATTTATTAACAGGTGTTAATGTCGCCGATCCGCGCACGTTTTTTCTTAGCTATTTTTCTCCGCCTCCTGAAGGGCCGACTTGGTTAGGGTGGGCTTATAATCCTAAAGATCCGGAGTTTGAGGGACCAATACTTGAACCTATTGAAAGTCCGCCTAAAGTGAATAATAATGCGGCAACGACTCCTGCGCCGCCGGTTTCCGGTTCCAAGGATGTTCTTGTAGGAATTTACAATACGCATAACAGTGAATGTTATTCCGGAGACGGAGGTCCGGACCGCAGGCAAGGGGAAAATGGAGACGTTGTTACGGTAGGAGAAACTTTGAAAAAGTCCCTGGGACAACATGGCATTGAAGCCGCTCATTCTCTAACCATCCATGATGGCGAAAATTTTATGACGGCATATTCCCGTTCTATTAATACGGCAGCCAAACTCCTTAAAGATTATCCGACCATTAAAATCTTAATCGACCTTCATCGGGATGGATTTCCGCCGGGGGTGTCCAAAGAGACAGTCAGCGTTAAGGGTAAAGATGTTAGCCCGGTAATGGTTGTCATTGGCAAGAAAAACCCTCATTGGCAAATTAATGATGCTTTGGCAAGGAAACTTATTGCATTGGGGAATAAGAAATATCCCGGTCTTTTCGCGGCCAATATTAGTTACGCCGATGATGCCCGTTACAATCAACATCTTTCTAACGGCGGCATATTGCTGGAATTTGGAAGTCAGCTCAATACTTTAGAGGAAGCTAACGGTGCAGCGGAAGCCGTCGCCGATATTTTGGCGGATTATCTTAAGGAAACGTCTAATAGATAACATAATGGAGATAAGAAGGAAGAATCACTAAGTTTTCTTTATCTCGTGAAAAATGCTATAATGCGGAAGGTGAGAATAGGATGATGGGGAGAAGAGGTTAGAAATGTCATCAACCAACCGTACACTTTTAAAAGCCGCCGGATTTTTAATGGCAGCGCAAATGGCTTCGCGACTCCTGGGTTTTTTGCGGGAAACGTTAATTGCAGGTTTTTTTGGGCAGAGTCGAGTTACGGATGCCTATAATACGGCGTTTATTCTCCCTGACTTGCTCTATTGGTTATTGGTAGGCGGAGTTTTGAGTGCTGCTTTTATTCCCGTTTTTTCCGAATATATTGCTCAGGGCAAGGAAGATGAGGGCTGGCGTGTCGTTAGTTCTGTTGTGAATATCATCTTTATTGCTCTTGGGGTATTCGTCTTGTTTGGGCTCTTTTTCACACCGGAGTTTTTGAAGCTTATGGTCCCTGGGTTTCAGGCCAAAGATATTGCGCTGACGACCCATTTAACGCGAATTTTGCTGATGCAGCCCTTATTTATGGCTTTTAGCGGTTTGACGATGGGTGTTCTGAACTCTTATAAAATCTTTTGGCCCTCGGCTTTAGGCACGGTTTTATATAATGCCAGCGTTATATTTTTTGGGACAATCCTAGCGAATCCAGCGAAACCAGAAAGTATTTCCGGGTTTGCTGTAGGGGTAGTTGTCGGTGCTTTGGTCAATTTTGCGATCCAAATTCCTGCCCTGCGCAAGGTTGGGGTACGTTATCATCCTATTATTGATTGGCATAATCCCGGTGTGCGCCGGATTGCTGCCCTGGCTGTGCCGATTATTTTGAGTTATTCTTTAAATCAAATTCAAATTGCTGTGAATAATAATTTTGGCTCGACTCTTTTCCCGGGGAGTATTTCCGCCATTTGGTATTCATCGCGTCTCTTTCAAATGCCCGTCGGGATCTTTGCTTTAGCAATCGCTGTGGCCTCTTTCCCAACGATGACAGAGCAGGCAGCTTTAAAGCAATGGGACAGACTGCGTGAAACAATTTCCCGAACGATTCGAATGGTTGTTTTTATTACGCTTCCGGTTTCCGTGGGTATGATCGTTCTGCGTTTTCCTCTCATACGAACTCTCTTTCAGCATGGGCATTTTACGGCTGAGGATACGGCGCGGACGACAGTCCCTTTGTTGTATTTTTGTTTGGGAATTTCGGCTCAGTCCGTGATCCAAATTTTACCCCGGGCCTTCTATGCTCTGCAGGATACCTGGACGCCGGTTATTTTGGGACTCATTTCTATGGCCATTGATATTTTATGTATGTTTTTGCTGGTTCATCCTCTGGCTGCTGGGGGACTTGCTCTGGCTGATACAGTCTCGGCCATTGTCAATATGTTGCTGTTGTTCTACGTCCTGCGCAAGAAATTAGGCAAAATGGATGGAAAAAATATGTTGATAACCGGCTTAAAGACTCTGTTTTCCTCTCTGCTTATGGCTGCTGTTATTTGGATCTGGAGCCAGTGGACGACGAAGTTTTTAGGGGTGAAAACTATTTCCTCGCTTATAGTCTTGGTTACCGGCACGGCTCTGGGGGCTGTAGTCTTTGGCCTGTCGGCAAAGCTGTTGAAAATGGAAGAGTTCGAGCAAACTGTTGGTTTAGTGCAGCGGAGGTTTAAAAAGGCCCATTAAGCTCGGCAATAATGTCCACTGGACATTATTGTATCTGAAGCCCTGATGCTCAGCTTAGCGTAAGCGAGTTCACTTGTTGAACGAAACTTTTAGTAAATCAATGGATTTAGACGTTGCTATCATGAAACGTTGGTTAAATAACGTTATTTCCTGGAAAATGGAAACATATCAGTTGTGACAAAAACCCAATTCTTAGGTATTATATCTATTATTAGTTAACGAATAGGCAATGGAGCCGTCGAGATATCTTGATGATATTTGGCGGCTTTTTTTGTGCTCTCAGGTAGGATAACCAATTTTCGAAGGGAAGGGCATGTGCTGTGAAAGTTAAAACGAAGCCTTCCTTGGAACGTTCCGCAATCCTTTTGGCTATGACTGAAACGAGAGAGGAAGAAGAAAGGCTCAAGAAAGCTCTTCAGGAATCTGCAGCTATTCGCTGCGGGGTGACAGAACTTGGGGGAACGGTCTCGACTCTGCAGCATACGGGGAAACTGACCAATTCCGTGATCTCAGCTGCTTTTAATACGGGAGTAATTCCCAAGGAAGGCCGCAAAATTCACGCTTTGATCCATGCAACACTGGAAGCCAGCAACAGTATTTTTATTCATACGAACAGCAATGCCAGTTTTGCTCTAAAAATCGGTTTAACAACGGATACAGAGTGGATTGCGGTAGCAATTTTTGGCCGGTCCTCCTTACACCCTCTTTTGGAACATTCTCGTGTCGGTTTGGGATTTATGCATCTTTGATTTCATAGGGGTTCCTGGCTGAAAAGAATTCGGCATTAGAGTTTGAGACTGTATTGAGGAAAAACCCTGCATGCAACAGTAGTGTAAAATGGGTAGCTGCAAAAAGAGTTAGTTTTGTAAAAAGATTTTTGTAAAAATGCATAGTTGTGTAACAGTGTTGTAGAGAGATAGTGGTTTGTCCAGAGAGTATTAGGATAGATAATTGAATAACCGGGCACCAAACTAAAGAATGGTTTGGAGCGGTAAAGTGTTTTAGAGAGCCCTTAATTTTAGAAATTAGGGCTCTCTTTGTCTTTTTCTCAGGACTTTTCTCAAGGGCATTTGGTTACCCCCTTCTATAAGTGGTGGTGGACCTTCGAAAACTTCAGTTCACTGCAGGAGGTGATGCGATTGATCGTTTACCTAGGTTCCAGCGGATTTAAACAAAAAAATATAGGCGCTAAAACTTGAAGGAGGATGGTTTCTATGAAAATGATTAGAGCAATTGTCAGGCCTGATAAAACGGAGGAGGTCGCTGAGTCCCTGGCTCAGGCAGGGATGCCTTCCTTAACGAAAATGCATGTCTTTGGGCGCGGCAGAACGAAAGGAATCAGAATTGGCGACGTTGTTTACGATGAGTTTCCCAAGACGCTCCTGCTCTTAGTGATCGAAGATTACAAACTGGAAGAGGCCGTTTCCCTTATCCTCGAAAAAGCGAAAACGGGAACCATGGGAGATGGGAAAATTTTTGTGACGGAAGTGGAAGAGGCTTATACCGTAAGTTCTGGAACAAAGGGGTTGTAATTTATGAAAGAAATTATGACATTTATACGGCGGCATCAAGTTCCCGCCACTAAGAAAGTCTTCGAAGATGCCGGATTTCCCGCCCTTACCATTCAAAGTGTCGAGGGCCGCGGTAAACAAGGTGGAATTGGAGGATGGGCCGCTGAGGTTGATCCGGAATTGAATACTGTGATTAATCAGGTACACCCGGATGAGTCCCAATTTCACTGGATTCCCAAACGGATGCTGACGATTGTGGTCCAGGATGATCAGGTTCAGGAAATTGTAGATTTAATTATTAAAGCAAACCAAACGGGACATATGGGAGACGGGAAAATCTTTGTCTGTCCGCTGAAAGAAGTTGTTCGGGTGCGTACCGGAGAAACCGGAGGCGAAGCTGTCGTTTAATAACGATTAGGATGGTTAATGCAAATTTCCTGCTGGAAGGTTAGAGATAAAGGAGATGTATTGTCATGAGGCAAATCGCAATTTATGGAAAAGGTGGTATTGGCAAATCAACGACCACCCAAAATACAGTGGTCGCTCTGGCAGAAATGGGAAGAAAAGTCACAGTCGTGGGTTGTGACCCTAAAGCAGATTCCACGCGCTTGATTCTCAATAGCAAGGCTCAAACGACAGTGATGGACTTAGCCCGTGAGCGGGGGACTGTGGAAGATTTGGAGTTGGAAGACGTTTTGGTTGAAGGGTTTTTAGGTATTCGCTGTTCGGAATCAGGGGGGCCGGAACCAGGGGTGGGCTGCGCAGGTCGAGGAGTTATTACAGCGATTAACTTTCTGGAGGAAAACGGAGCCTATACCTCAGATACCGATTATGTATTCTACGATGTTTTAGGAGACGTCGTTTGTGGTGGGTTTGCTATGCCGATCCGCGAAAATAAAGCGAAGGAGATTTATATTGTAACTTCCGGCGAGATGATGGCGATGTATGCCGCTAACAATATTTCTAAGGGGATTCTCAAATATGCCCTGACCGGAACGGTGCGTTTAGGTGGTTTAATCTGTAACAGCCGTGTTGTAGACAAAGAACAGGAACTGATTGAGGCCTTGGCTAAAGCGTTAAATACGCAAATGATTCACTTTATGCCCCGGGATAATGAGGTTCAGCGAGCTGAAGTGCGCAAACAAACGGTCATTCAATATAATCCCAGCCATCCTCAAGCAGACCAATATCGAGAATTGGCCCGAAAAATCGAGAATAATACAGAGCTGACCATCCCGACTCCGCTCAGCATGGATGAATTAGAAGCCTTAATGATGGAATTCGGCATTATGGAAATGTAATAACAGGCAGCGATGGAAATGAGGGAGGACAGCCTTATGAGCGTATTAGAGACAACGGATTTCCGGAAACAGGTTGTTGAGGAAGTATTGGAGATTTATCCGGAGAAGGCCCAAAAGAATCGGAGAAAACATATCACCGTCAAAGAAAATAATGAGTGTTCCAGCTGTGCTGTCAAATCAAACGCTAAAACAGTTCCGGGGCTGATGACAGCCAGGGGGTGCGCCTATGCAGGAGCCAAGGGAGTTGTTTGGGGGCCGGTAAAAGACGTTACCCATATTTCCCACGGGCCTGTGGGGTGCGGATTTTACTCCTGGGCTAACCGCAGGAATCTGGCGGAAGGCGAGATCGGCGTTGACAACTTTGTTCCCTTTTTATTCACCACAGACTTTCAGGAGAGCGATATCATCTACGGCGGAGACAAGAAGCTGGAGAAAGTTATTGAAGAGGTTGTGGAGCTGTTTCCCAATACCAAAGGGGTTTCTGTCCTCTCGGAATGTCCTGTAGGGCTGATCGGTGATGACATTGAGAGCGTGGCGCGGCGCATGACTGAGAAGCTGAAGCTGCCGGTCATTCCCGTTCGCTGTGAGGGATTTCGGGGTATCAGTCAGTCGTTGGGTCATCATATTGCCAATGACGCCATCCGCGATCACCTCATCGGCAAAGGCCCGAAACGGGACGTCGGTCCCTACGATGTCGGGATTATCGGGGATTACAATATTGGCGGCGATGCTTGGGCTAGCAAAAAAATTCTGGAAGAAATGGGCTTAAATGTTGTTAATATCTGGACCGGGGATTCAACTGTGGAAATGCTGCAAAACGGGCATCTTGTCAAGCTGAATTTGATTCACTGTTATCGCAGTATGAATTACATGGCCCGTCATATGGAGGAAACTTACGGCACTCCTTGGCTGGAGTTCAACTTCTTCGGCCCGACGAAGATCAGAGAATCGATTCTTAAAATTGCCGCTATGTTTGATGATGTCATTATGGAAAAAGCTCATGCTGTTCTGGAGAAGTATGAAGCAGAAATGCAAAAGGTTATCGAGATTTATCGCCCACGTCTTGAGGGCAAAAAGGTCATGCTTTATGTAGGAGGGCTTCGCCCCCGGCACGTGGTGGGAGCCTATGAGGATTTGGGCATGGAGGTAATCGGGACGGGCTACGAATTTGCCCACGGCGAAGATTATGACAAAACTATGGCCAACATTAAAGATGGGACCCTCATTTACGATGATGTGACAGCCTATGAGCTTGAGGAATTTGTCAACAAACTAAAGCCTGATCTCGTTGGATCAGGGATCAAAGAGAAATATGTTTTTGAGAAGATGGGTCTGCCTTTCCGGCAAATGCATTCTTGGGATTATTCAGGGCCTTATCATGGTTACCAAGGGTTCCCCATTTTCGCCCGGGATATGGATATGGCCATTAACAGCCCTACCTGGAAATCTATTAAAGCTCCTTGGGCTAAATAAGTTGGGCAGAAAGGATGTCGCATATGGAGACTTGTACTAAGGTCACAAAAGATTGGCTTAATACGATGGAATACCGGGAAAAGAATTTTGCCCGTGAAAAATTGGTGATTAATCCGGCTAAAGCCTGTCAACCTCTCGGTGCCCTGCTTTGTTCCCTGGGAATTGAAGGATGTCTGCCTTTTGTCCATGGTTCTCAAGGGTGTGCTGCTTATTTCCGCAGCACCTTGGCCCGGCATTTCCGCGAGCCTGTAGCGGCGGTATCCGATTCCATGACTGAGGACTCGGCTGTTTTTGGCGGACAGAATAACTTTCATGAAGGGTTGAAGAATGCTTATACCGTTTACAAGCCCCAACTGATCGCGGTTTTCACCAGCTGTATGGCGGAAGTTATTGGCGATGATATTAAGGCTTATTTAGGGAACGCCAAAGAACAAGGTTCAATCCCCAAAGAGTTCCCCGTAGCTTTGGCTAACACCCCAAGCTTCAAAGGGTCGCACATTATGGGTTATGACTCCATGCTTAAAGGTCTTATTGACTGTTTAGGCGAGCCGAGAGAGGAGGGTAAACTTAACGACAGGCTCTATGTTGTCCCCGGATTTGATACCTATCCCTCGAATCTTCGGGAATATAAGCGCTATCTCAAAGTCATGGGTGCTCCCTTCACCCTTATTCCGGATCACAGCGAGGTCTTAGATTCCCCGAATTTAGGTACCTATGAGCTTTTCCCCGGCGGAACTCCCATACAGGACATGAAGGAATCCTTAAATGCCAAGAGCTATTTGTGCTTACAAGCCTATTCCACTCCGGCAACCGGTAAGTACCTGGAAGGCAAAGGAGTCCCTGTGGAAACAATCCCCATGCCCATCGGCGTGGGGGGAACGGACAGATTCATTGAAGCCATCGCCAAATTCACGGGCCAGGATGTTCCAGAGGAAATTACCCGTGAGCGGGGACGGGCCGTTGATGCTATGACAGATGCCCACCAATATATTCATGGCAAGAGGTTTGCTCTCTTTGGCGATCCGGATATTCTGATCGGCGTCGTCTCCTTCCTTTTGGAAATGGGCGGTGAGCCTGTTCATATCGTTTGTACCAACTCCACTCCCGCCTTTAAGAAAGCGATGGAGAAGCTGCTTGCTTCCAGCCCTTACGGTCAAGGTGCGACACTCTATCCCGGCAAAGATCTCTGGCACCTGCGGTCTTTGTTGGTGACAGAACCGGTTGACATGTTGATCGGCGATGGCCACGGCAAATATGCAGCCCGCGATGCTGATATTCCCTTAATTCGCATCGGCCTGCCCATTTATGACCGGGTGAATCTCCACCGCTATCCGATCATTGGTTATAACGGGGTTATTAATTTGATTACCATGATTGTCAATACCTTTCTGGAGGAAAAGGACAGGAATTCCACAGACACCTATTTTGAATTAATGCGTTAGATGCGTTGAGAACGGAGGGGTCATTCATGTTTACCAATCTAACAAAATTGGACCTCAAAGATAAACCATCCCTGGCGGAGGCCGGTTCGCCGAAATTGTGCATGAAGGCCCTGCCCGGTGAAGGCGCAGAGCGGAGTTGTGCTTATGATGGAGCCAGAGTTGTGTTGATGCCCATTACCGATGTTGCCCATCTTGTTCACGGTCCGATTGCCTGTGCGGGGAACTCATGGGATAACCGGGGAGCTCGCTCCTCCGGTTCCCAGCTTTACCGGCGAGGGCTGACCACGGATCTCCTGGAAAACGACGTGATTTACGGCGGAGAGGCAAAGCTGAAAGAATCCATCTTGGAAATTGCCGCTAAACATCAGCCTAAAGCAATCTTTGTCTACGCGACCTGTGTATCTGCCCTGATCGGTGATGATATGAGCAAAATCTGTGCCGAGGCTGAGGCGGAACTGCCCATTCCTGTCATTCCTGTCAATGCTCCGGGCTTTTTGGGTGATAAGAATATCGGGAACCGCATTGCCGGCGAAGTTTTGTTTGAACGGGTTATCGGTAGCGGCGATGTATCGGCGGAGAAAATTCCCTTGTCCATTAATCTGATTGGCGAATATAACATCGCCGGGGACCTTTGGGGAATCCTGCCTGACTTAAAAAACCTGGGGATTACACTGCAAACGGCAATCACGGGAGACGCCAAGTTTGATGATCTGCGCTCGGCCCACCGAGCCTGCCTAAATGTCCTTATTTGCTCCAAAAGCTTGACCAACTTGGTGCGGAAAATGGAAATTCACTACGGGATACCATTCATTGAAGGCTCTTTTTACGGAATTCACGATACTTCCGCAACTCTGATTGCTATCGCTAAAGCCCTTAAGGACCCTGACTTATTAACGAGAACTGAGGCTTATGTGCAGAAGCGAGAAAGGGAAACGCGGGCAATTATAGCTCAACATAAAAAGCGTTTAGAGAATAAACAGGCTATTTTGTTTACGGGAGGTGTTAAGACCTGGTCGATGGTTTCTACTCTGGCGGAATTAGGGATCAATATTCTGGCGGGAGGGACGCAAAACTCTACCCCGGAGGATTTTCAACGGATGAAAGAACTTATGGACCCCACGGCTCAAATTATTGAGGACACCAGCTCCGCGGGATTTTTAAAGATTATTGCCGAGAAGAAACCGGATTTGATTGTTGCCGGAGGCAAGACGAAGTATTTGGCTCATAAAACGCGAACGCCCTTTCTCGATATTAACCATGGTCGAAAACTTCCTTATGCCGGTTATGAGGGAATGGTCACCTTTGCAGAGTCTTTAACACGAACTGTCTTTAGTCCGGTTTGGGGGTATTTAAGAGCAGAATTCCCCCCAGTGGGAGGGTAAAAGCATGATGAATGCAAGATCGTATCAAGGTAATCCTCAAAAAAATAGCCCTGCCTTGGGAGCAACCTTGGCTTTTCTCGGAGTGAATGGACTTCTGGCGTTACTCCATGGTTCGCAGGGATGTTCTTCCTTTATCCGTCTGCAGCTGTCCCGCCATTTTAGAGAACCGATTCCCTTGAATTCCACCGCTCTTTTAGAGGATTCGGCGATCTTTGGCGGTTGGGAATATCTCAAAAAAGGGATTGCCGTGGCAGCCGATAAGTACAAACCGCAAATTATCGGGGTAATGAGTAGCGGTCTTACAGAAACTTTTGGTGATGATATGGTGAGTGCCCTGTCCAGTCTTCGCTCGGAACGAACCGATTTGCTGGATCTGCCGGTTGTTTTAGCCAGTACTCCGGATTATATCGGCTCTATGCAAGAAGGCTATCAGCGGACGGTGGAGTCACTGCTGACTACTTTGACGGCCAATTCTGAAATTGATGAGGAAGTTTCCAGCAGCTCCAAGCCTGAAGCTGATGGTAAGGCCAGAGGTCGGGCTGAATCTCTCCCTGCCGTTGTCTTACTGCCTGGATGTCATTTGACCCCAGGTGATGTGGATGAATTAAAAGAGCTTGTCAGCTTATTTGGTTTTCAGGCGATTACAATTCCTGATTTGTCGATCTCCCTGGATGGGCATGCAGAGTTGGAAGCGGCTCCTCTGGTACAGGGCGGCACACCACTGGAAGATTTCCGGCGTTTGGCCAAGTCCAGTGCTTGTTTTTCCTTTGGCTTAAGTATGGAGAAAGCCGGAGATTTTCTCAAACGCACGTATGGGATTCCTCATACTAACTTTCCTTCCCTGACCGGTCTGGCGGCAGCGGACTCCTTTATTTTGACTCTGGCTCGGCTAACAGGCAGACCGATCCCCGAAAAGGTCCTGCGCCAAAGAGATCGGTTGTTGGATACTCTGGTTGATTTTCATGATCAATTAGGCAAGCTCAGAGTTGCTGCTGCCTTGGAAATGGATCTTTTGTATAGTTTATCGTCCTGCCTGGCTGAGGTGGGTGCGGAAATCACCTTGGCCTTAGCGGCCTCCCCAGCGGGAATTCACCGGCTCTCACTGCCTGTTCCCATTGAAGTGGGAGACTTAGAGGCTCTTGAAGAGGGGGCTCAGACCAGTACGTTGATCATTGCTAATTCCAATGGCCGTCAAGCTGCAGATATGCTGAAGAAGCCTCACTTAAGAGCGGGATTGCCGGTGTTTGACCGGGTTGGTTATCCGCAAAAATGCTGGATCGGTTATGAAGGGACCCAACAGTTTCTCTTTGATACGTTAAACTCACAAAGTAAGTAGGATCAAAAATTAGTATGTGAGGGGGTATTGGAATGTTAATAGCCTTTGCCAGCAGCAATGGAGAATCTATAGATTCACATTTTGCTTCTTCGCCTTCCTTTGAAGTCTTTGAGTTCGGAGGCAAAAGCCGGGGTTTTGTCCATTCTGCGCAAGTTCTTACAGAACGGGCCGCCGGCGGAGACGAGGCTGAAGATAAAGTTGATGCTCGGATCAAGCAATTAAAAGAATGCGCCATTATCTATTGCACTCAGATCGGCGGACCGGCGGCAGCCCGCCTCGTTCAGAGCGGTATTCATCCCTTAAAGGTGCCGGAAGGGACAAAAATTTACGACGAATTGGGTAAACTGGTGCAATTATTTAATTCCGGTAAACTGCCGCCTTGGTTAAGAAAGAAACTGGCTCAAGAAAAGAGGGGAACGAACATTGATTGACTGCAGGACATTTGGGGGATTTTCCTGGACCCCTTTATATGTAGAAACCATTGATAAAGACAAGTGCTTTGGGTGTGGGAGATGTGTTAAATTGTGCGTGCAAAAATGCTTAGGGTTGGAAAGCTTCGAGGATGATGAGGGGACAGAACGCCATGTTGCTGTCATTGTCAGCAAGGATCAGTGCATTGGCTGTCAGTCCTGCGGCAGTGTCTGTGTCCGGAAAGCCCATACCTTTAAGGCGAAATCTGCCTGAATTAAGAAGTCAATAAATCTTTCATCCGTGAAAAAGGGCTTCGGACAATAGATCCATACCTCCCATTGGATGACAATGATATAGAGAGCATATATTTCATATTCTACGGTTTTGATCTTTAAAGAAACGTATAAAGTTTGTTTTTGAGAATTCAATCAGAATATCGGATAGTATCGTAATGACATCAACATTGACATCTCGAATGACAAGTATTTAGGCAAAATAGTTCGCAATTCACCTGATACAGAAAGGCCGGGAAGAAACGTAATAGGAGGGATTAAGATGCAAATTGAATGTTTACAAAGAAATCAAACAGCTTCCCATTTGAATCTGGGGCACCCCTGTTTTGCCACTCACGGTCATGGCAAAACAGGACGTATTCATCTTGCCGTGGCGCCGGGGTGTAATATCTCCTGCAATTATTGCGTCCGTAAATTCGATTGTGCTAATGAATCCCGGCCGGGAGTAACCAGTAAGGTGCAAACGCCTGAGGAAGCTCTGGAAACTGTCCGTAAGGCGAAGGGTTCGGAGATGGGACCGAAGTATAGGGTCGTGGGAATTGCCGGTCCCGGCGAACCTTTAGCCAACAGTGCAACGTTTGCGACCTTCCGAGGGGTAAAACGGGAATTTCCGGACATGATTCTTTGTTTAAGCAGTAATGGATTGCTCTTGCCGGAAAAAATTGAAGAGTTAACAGAGATTGGAGTATCCCACATCACGATTACGATTAATACCCTTGATGAGGACGTGGGAGCTAAGATTTACAGTTATGTACGCTGGAAAGGAAAAACTCTCATTGGGCCCAAGGGAGCAAGGGTTTTGCTGGAAAATCAGCTTTCAGGTCTGCAAATGGCAGCCCAGGCAGGTATGACGGTAAAGATCAACACAGTGATTATCCCGGGGATTAATGACAAGCTGCTTTATAGCTTAGCTCAAGAAATTAAAAAGCGA
Source organism: Desulfosporosinus sp. FKA (assembly GCF_002196785.1). Classification (NCBI taxonomy): domain Bacteria; kingdom Bacillati; phylum Bacillota; class Clostridia; order Eubacteriales; family Desulfitobacteriaceae; genus Desulfosporosinus; species Desulfosporosinus sp. FKA. Next base: position 307,017 of record NZ_NAHZ01000031.1, read on the forward strand.
GGTGCCCACATTCATAATATTGTTCCCTTGATTCCCCAGGCCAAACTGTCTCATATCAAAGCTCCCTCCAAGGAAATGATCGCCGGCTGCCGGAGCAGTATGAGCGGAATTCTTCCGCAAATGCAACATTGTCAGCAATGTCGTGCGGACGCTATTGGTATACTTTAAAAACGAAAAAGGGTGTGTTAGCTATGGAACGGATTATGTTATGTGATACTACCTTAAGGGATGGTGAGCAAGCCCCTGGCGTCGCTTTTGGGTTCCGGGAGAAGGAAATGATTGCCCGGGCTTTGGCAGATGCGGGCATCGACGAACTGGAAGTAGGAGTTCCAGCGGTTGGGGAATCGGAAATTAAGACGATTTCCCGGCTGGCAGCTTTGCATTTACCGGTTCGTCTCATAACCTGGAACCGGGCAGTGCTGACAGACCTGCAAGCAAGTTATCGTACGGGGGTTGAAGGGGTCGCTATCTCCATCCCTGCTTCAGAACAGCAGATCCGCAACAAATTGAGAAAAGACAGGGCTTGGGTTCTCGAACAAATGGGGCAATGCATTTTAAATGCTAAAAAAGAAGTCGACTATATTGTTTTGGGTTTGGAAGATGCCAGTCGAGCTGATTTTATCTTTCTGGCGGAAATTTTGGCCGAAGCAGAAAGACTAGGTGTTAAGCGCGTGCGTTTTGCCGATACTGTCGGTATTTTGGAACCCCTAAAAGTATTTTTTACCCTCCAGGATCTGGTCAGGATGTCCGGCATTCCTTTGGAATTCCATGCGCATAACGACCTGGGGATGGCTGTGGCGAACTCTCTTGCTGCTGTTCAGGCTGGGTTTAAGGCTGTCAGCGTGACGGTAGGGGGCTTGGGTGAGCGGGCAGGGAATGCACCTTTAGAAGAAGTGGCAGTTGCTCTGAGGTACACCCTGTCTGAGGAGACAGGCATTGATTTAAAGTGCTTGAATACGATTGCTTCCCTGGTAAGTTTAGCTACGGGGCGACCAATCCCCAGAGCGAAACCAATCATCGGGCACGACGTCTTTACTCATACCTCGTCAATTCATATCGACGGCTTCAAAAAGGATTTTCACAACTATCAAACTTTTCCTCCCGAAGCGGTTGGCAGACAACACACGACGTCCTTTGGCAAATACTCCGGCCGTAAGAGCATCCTGCGCTTGTTGAAGACTAAAGGGATAGAACTTGATCAGGAAACCATTGATAAGCTTCTGACTAAAATTTTACGGCGGGCCTGCGAAATTAAGAGGGCTTTGAGAGAAGATGATATTATGGAAATTGTTGTGAGCTCATGTTAGATGGGAAATCAAAGACTAAGGCCTTCTTTGCTGCGGCTAGCTCAAAGAAGGCCTTTAGTATAAGCAGGAGTAGTAAGATCATGACAGATCGGAAGTAGTAAGATATCGAAGAACGGAAGTGGTAAGAATATGACGGATCGGAGTCCTCGCTATAAGATAAGAAGGGCAAATCAAGGGGATATCGGGGGAATGGTTAATCTCCTCAAGCTCTTATTTTCCCTGGAAAGTGATTTTTCCTTTGATGAGTTGACTCAGCAGCGGGGATTGGAGATGATGCTGGGCGATACTGGGGTTCGCTGCCTCATGGTGGCAGAATCTCAGCAGCGTATCATAGGAATGTGTTCGGCTCAGATCTTGGTTTCGACAGCCGAGGGCGGAATTGTGGCCTTGATTGAAGACGTAGTTGTTGAAGAAGCTCGGAGAGCGCAGGGCTTGGGAAGAGAATTGTTGTCGTCAATAGAAGCTTGGGCCCAGGAGAGAGGGGCTTCCCGCTTACAGCTCCTAGCGGATCGCAACAACACCCCGGCTTTGGCTTTTTATCAAAAAATGAATTGGAAAACTACGAGGCTAATCTGCTTGCGGAAAGGGGGAAGATTATCTTACTGTGATGTCTAATTTTTTCAGCTTTTTGTAAAGGGAATTACGTGAAATCCCCATTTCTTTGGCTGTATGGCTGATATTGCCCTGATATGTTAACAGCTTGTCAATTATTTCTTGCCGCTCGTTCTTGGCCAGGAGCTTTTTAATGGAGAGTTTATCTTGATCAGTGCTTAATGTATTTACCTTCTGTAACGCCTTTAAGCTCATGGCGGAATCTGAGAAACGTTCCCTTTCCGGTTGTGAAGCAGATGGATCGGGAAAGAGAATTTCATCCGGAAGGAGTTCCGGGCGTATACCTTGTCCCTGAGCCAGATTCACCATTCTCTCAATAACGTTTTGTAATTCGCGAACATTTCCCGGCCAATTGTATTGGCTTAAATAGGAGACAACCCGCGAATCAACGGGCAGGAGATCTACGCCCAGCCTGGGGCATATTTCTTTATAAAATGATCTGAATAATAAAGGGATATCTTCCCGCCGTTCCCGCAAAGGAGGAAGGAAGATATTAATAACATTGAGCCGAAAGAAGAGGTCTTGCCGGAAAGTTCCTTTCCTGACTTCCTCGCGGAGGTTTTTATTAGTAGCACAGATGATGCGCACGTCCACCGGAACTGATTGATAACCGCCAATTTTCATGACATGCTTATCCTGCAGTACCCTGAGGAGGGATACTTGTTGTTCCAAGGGCATATCGCCGATTTCATCCAGAAAGAGAGTTCCTCCTGAGGCCAGCTCGAATTTGCCCGCTCTGCCGCCGGACTTGGCTCCGGTAAAAGAACCGCCTTCATAGCCAAAAAGCTCGCTGCCAATTAATTCACGTGGTATGGCACCGCAGTTGATGGCCACGAAGGGTCCATTCCTGCGGCTGCTGGAATTATGAATAGCTTGAGCAAATACCTCTTTGCCTGTGCCGCTTTCTCCTTGGAGCAGGACATGGCTTTTGCTGGCGGCAGCAATTTTGGCCAATTTAATGCCTTTCTGGAGTTCTTTGCTCTCGCCAATGATCGCTGCGAATTCGAAGGCTGCCGGTTCTCCGCTGCCGCGATTTACATAATGTTTGTTTTGGGGAATGGGGTTGATAAATATAACGCCGCCCGAGAAGTCTCCTTTATCGTCTCTAATCGGCTTTCCGGAAGAAAGACAATTGGTGCTGCCCTTGGAAGTATAGGTTACGACTTCAGAATCTTTAAAGGATTTCCCCCTTGCCAGCATTTCTCGCACAGATACTGACTCACCGAGGTAGTCCTCGATGGAATTTCCCTTGATTTTCGCTTCAGGTTGGCAAAATATTGTTTCGGCTATCGGATTTATTTGTTCAATCATTCCTCTCTTATCGATCACAATGATTCCTTCTGAAACTGTTAGGATAACATTCTTCAAGCGATTGTTGAGTAAACTTAAATCTCTATTTCTAAGGTGCAGCCGGAGTTGATTTTTAATGGCCTCTACCGCAGCTACGACCATGCCCAAGGTGTGTTCGTGTGTTTTCCAGTTAGGTCCGGACATTTGTAAGATGCCCATGATCTTCCCCTGAGAATCCAAAATGGGAGCGGCGGAACAAGTCCAGAAATGAACTTTCTGGCAATAATGTTCCGCGCCGGAGATCTGGACAGGTTTCTGAGTTGCCAGAGCCGTGCCAATGCCGTTTGTACCGACTTCTTCTTCAACCCAGCTGGCCCCTTGGCTTAAATTGAGCTGCGTAGCAACGGTCATTGTTTCACGGTCCCCGATGACTTCCATGATATAGCCATGTTCATCGGAGAGCATGACTATAAAACCTGATCCGGCGACGAACCGGTAAAGGTTGGCCATAAAAAGTCTGGCGATTTGCAGCAGATTTCTTTTTTTGGACCGTAAATCTTCCAATTGCCGCTGGTCTAAAAGCAGGTGACTGACGCCGTTGTGATAAGGATTAACACTGGCTGCGGAACAGCGCTGCCATGAGGCGGCTACCTCTGCGCGCACAATACCGTCATCGATGGCGGCACCCGAGACAAATCTATTCCATGCCTGGGTAATTTCCGGAGCGATATCTTTGGTCATACTTAACCCTCCTTTATATAGTCAGCCTGCAGAATGGGGGAGTGTTTACGAATTGTCACCCTGATGCTTGAACAGTAGGATGACAAATGGGTTACAGAAGGGTGACATGTATTTTTGGAGATCACTAAGAAGGAAACAGCTCTTAATCCTTTTGGCGTTTGTTTCAATTATGTTCTAAGAAAGGATAATCTTCGGGCGTATATTTTCTCATGGCCTAAGATCGGCTGCTGCCTGTCACTTTCGCCACAGCTAGCAAGAGCGAAGACAGTATCTTCCTGCGCCGGCTGAGTTTCTTTTAGTTATATCGTAGTCATTTGGCATAGAAAATGCAATCTCAGTATTTAGAAAATTTAAGATTATCTAATAATGAGGGGGGATATTTTTATTTAAGCGTGAGACTCCCACTTCTATCAACGGGAGTGGTCACCGTTCTCTGCTTCGGTGGGGGTAGAGTCCATCCTTAAGCGATAGCATTTGTTATCGGTTAGTCGCTTTCGTCACCGAAGCCATAATGTTCAGCTGAATCTGAACGAGTTCGCTAAAGAGGAGTGGAATTATGATGAAGAATATAGCCGATCAGGAGTACAAACTTTATATCGATGGTCAATGGGTTGAATCTCAAGATGGAAAACGCTTTAAGTGTATTTGCCCTGCCAATGGTGAAGTATTGGCTACTTGTGCTGATGCCAGCAAAGACGATGTCGATAAAGCGGTTAAGGCAGCTTGGAAGGCTTGGGAGACTTGGAAAGATATCAGCCCTCAGGATCGAGCTGCTATGTTATTGAAAATTGCCGATTTAATTGACCAAAACGCTGAGCGATTGGCGATGATTGAAACTCTTGATAATGGCAAGCCGATCCGGGAAACTGCGGGAATTGATGTTCCTCTGTCTTCAGATCATTTTCGCTATTTTGCTTCTGCTATTCGGACAGAGGAAGGCGAAGCCGTGATGATCGACAAAAATACCATGAGTCTTATTCTCAGAGAGCCTATCGGTGTCGTCGGACAGATTATTCCCTGGAATTTCCCCTTGCTTATGGGAGCCTGGAAAATTGCTCCTGTCTTAGCGGCCGGCTGCTGTACCGTTATTAAGCCGTCAAGCAGTACTTCTTTGAGTCTCTTAGAACTGGCTAAAATTTTTGATCAGGTTCTTCCTCCCGGAGTGGTGAATGTGATTACGGGCCGAGGTTCAGGAGCCGGTAATTATATGTTGGAGAATCAGGGCTTCCGTAAGCTGGCCTTTACCGGTTCCACTGAGGTTGGTTATACGATTGCTGATGCTGCGGCCAAAAAGTTAATCCCCTCCACGCTGGAATTGGGCGGAAAGTCTGCCAATATCTATTTCTCTGATTGTCCCTGGGAGAAAGCTATCGAAGGCTTGCAAATCGGCATTTTGTTTAATCAGGGTCAAGTCTGCTGCGCCGGTTCTCGTGTTTTTGTCCATGAAGATATTTATGACAAGTTTGTTGCCGAAGCCATCACGGCCTTTAATAAGGTGAAGGTTGGTTTGCCTTGGGAAAAGGATACGCAATTAGGCTCCTTGATCTATGAATCTCATTTGCAGGACGTTTTAAACTATATTGAGATTGGCAAGAAGGAAGGGGCTAAAGTTGCCTGCGGCGGTTACAGAATTAAAGACAAGGGCTTGGATAAAGGGTGCTTTATGGCTCCGACGCTTCTCGTTGATGTTAACAATAAGATGCGGGTTGCTCAGGAGGAAATCTTCGGTCCTGTGGCCGTGGTGATCAAATTTAAGACCGAAGAAGAAGTCATTGCTATGGCTAATGACAGCGAGTTTGGTCTAGGCGGAGCGGTATGGACCAAAGACATTAATCGCGCCTTCCGCGTGGCTAACAGCATCCAGACCGGCCGGATGTGGATTAACAACTATAACAATCTGCCTGCCCATGCGCCCTTTGGCGGTTACAAAAAGTCCGGCATCGGCCGTGAAACTCATAAAGTGATCCTTGATCATTACACTCAGATGAAGAATATCTTTATCAGTCTGAGTGAGGACAAAGTTGGTCTTTATTAGATAATGGAAGCAGGATGACAGAACAATGACCAGCTATCCGCTTTAATAAATAAACCCTGCCTATAAGAAGATTCAAACCACAATTTATGCAGGGTTTTATTTAAAATTAGGGGCTAAATGCGTAAATTCACATTAGTCCCTAATTTATTCAGTTTTCAGAAATTGTATGAAGTATAAAATTCCCTGCTGTCTTGCAATTTACTTAGGGCATAGTATAATGGCTTTAGTTAGGTTTTGTTAGTTTTAGATAGTTGTAGTGATGCGTTTCCGGGAAAAGCCGAATGAAAACTAGCTTAAACAAACAAAAACAAGAGTTACATAGAGGGGGAGTAAATGTGAAAAAGATCGTTTTATTGGTATCCAGTTTGCTCTTAATTTTCACTTTAGTGGGTTGCGGCACAGGAAATACTACCCAATCCTCAGGAAAAACCACAGATACTTCACAAGCCCAAGCGAAACCCACTGAAATCATGATCTCAGCCGCTGCAAGTTTGAAAGATTCTTTGACTGAACTTCAAAGCGATTATGCAAAGGTAAAACCTAATGTAAAACTTGCCTTTAATTTTGCGGCTTCCGGTACTCTTCAGCAGCAAATCGAACAGGGCGCTTCTGTGGACTTATTTATTTCTGCCGGAAAGAGTCAGATGGATACTCTGGAGAAAAAGAATTTACTGCTTAAAAACAGCAGAGTAAATTTACTCGGCAATGATTTAGTTCTTGTTGCCGGGAAAGATAACAGTAAGGTTACTTCGCTTCAGGATTTAACAAAAGCGGGTGTTAGCCAGGTTAGTATCGGTACCCCTGAATCAGTGCCTGCAGGCAAATATGCCCAGGAATCTTTGAAAAACCTCAAACTTTGGAATGCTATACAGCCCAAACTGGTAGAAGCCAAAGATGTGACTCAGGTACTTAATTATGTTGAAACAGGGAATGCGGATGCAGGTTTTGTTTATCAGTCGGACGCTCAACAATCGAAGAAAGTAAAAGTTGTAGCCGTTGTCCCCGATAGCACCCACAATCCGATTGTTTATCCGGCAGCCATTATTGCCGCAACGAAAAATCAACAGGTCACTGAAGATTTCCTTAAATATTTACAAAGTTCCGATGCCCAAAAAGTCTTCCAAAAGTATGGCTTTAAAACCTTAGCAAAATAATTGATAGCCGGGTGAGCCCTATGGATTTGAGTTTTGTGCCGATTATATTATCTCTGAAAGTTGCTTTGGCATCTGTTATCATTGTTACCTGTTTTTCCATTCCCATAGCAGGACTCATGGCACGGCGGGAGTTCTGGGGCAAAGATGTTGTGGAGTCAATCATTACCTTACCCTTAGTACTCCCGCCTTCTGTTATCGGTTTTATGCTGCTGGTTGTCTTCGGGAAGAACGGTCCCTTAGGCGTGTTTCTTGAACAGTTCTTTCATACCAGAGTAGTTTTTACTATCGAGGGAGCGGTGATTGCGGCAGTTGTGGTTTCCTTCCCGTTGATGTATCAATCTGTAAGGGTTGCCATGGAAAGTGTTGACCAAAACCTGGAAAGGGCTGCCCGCACCTTAGGGGCGAGGGAAATAAGGGTGTTTTTCACCATTACTTTGCCGCTGGCTTGGAATGGTATTATTGCCGGTTTGGTTCTGGCTTTCGCTCGGTCCTTGGGGGAATTCGGAGCGACCTTGATGATCGCCGGAAATATCCCCGGCAGAACTCAAACCATGCCTTTGGCTATCTACTTTGCCAATGAATCAGGAGATATGCGTACGGCGAGTATCTTGGTTGTTATCATGACCTCCTTCAGCTTCCTGGTAATTTATGGCTTGAATCGCTGGGGGAAAGGAACACGACGAGATTCGCGGGGAGGCGGGACAAATGCTTAAGGCACATTTTAAAAAGAAATTACCCTCCTTTGAGCTGGAGGTTGATGTTTCCATAAGTAACGGTATTCTCGCTCTCGTCGGGCATTCCGGTGCCGGTAAAACGACGATTCTGCAATGTGTGGCAGGCCTCCAGACCCCATCTTGGGGAGAAATCGCGATTTCCAACAAACCAGTCTTCTCTTCCGAATTAGGGACAAATGTTCCTATTCGTAAACGGCGTATCGGGTATCTTTTTCAAGATTATGCTCTATTTCCCCATATGACGGTTGAGAAAAATGTCCTGTATGGCAAACCGAAAAAAGGGAGTGCGTCCGAAAAGGTTCTTACCGCCGGAGATGTGCTGGAGATGCTCAAAATTGAACATCTTCGGAATCGTTATCCTAGTCAGATTTCAGGGGGAGAGAAACAAAGAGTAGCCCTTGCTCGAGCTTTAATGACGGAACCGGAATTGTTGCTGCTCGATGAACCTCTCTCGGCTCTTGATCAAAACACCCGCAGCACCCTCCAGCAAGAGCTGCTTAAGCTGCAAGCACAATGGAAGATTCCTTTTGTTCTCGTGACCCATGATCTTCAGGAAGCTGAAATGTTAGGCGACCAAATCATTAAAATTGATCATGGCCAACAGGAGATAATTAAGGAACAGGGGGAACAGGGAAAACCGGAAAAGCTAGAATTGGTCAGGGGACTTAATAATGCCCGGTAGGCGGCTCTATCGTTCATCAATATAATTGTGCATGATTATAATTTGAAATTTAATACGTTTACCTCCGAGCCAGAAGGACCTAAAGAGCAGATTAACAAATAAATGCATCTATGGTCGCTGGACAGGATTTTTGATCCTCAGGGTGTTCCTGGAAACGGGTATGCCTTCACGTTTTGAAAAGGAGCAGCATGGAATAGCGATAGGCTATCGGTTTATTAATGGCTCCCTTTTTAGGGAGCCATTATTTACGCTCTCAGTCGTCTTTTTCTTAAATCTTGCCGCATATGGTATTTAACTTGAGCTATTTAAGGGCTTGAAGCAAGACTAGTGGATAAATAATGATCTTTAGAGAGAAGGGAAAGGGGGGACGTTTTGGTTAGCATTTTAAGCGGAATCGATTTTTCTCCCTTATGGATTTCTCTCAGAGCAGCAACACTGGCAACCTTTGTGACCTTCTTTTCCGGCCTGGCGGCTGCAAGTTTTGTCTCAGCTTATCGGGGAAAATTTAAGGGGGTAATTGACGGCCTTCTTACTTTACCTCTGGTTCTGCCTCCTACCGTCGTTGGATTTTTACTGCTTTTAGTTTTGGGCAAAAACGGTCCTCTGGGCAAATTGCTGCTGGCTATTGGCATGACGATCATCTTTTCTTGGCCCGCTACGGTTATTGCGGCTTCAGTAGTGGCATTTCCCTTAATGTATCGGACTGTGCGCAGTGCTTTTGAGCAAATTGATCCCACGATTATTTATGCCGCTCGTACTTTGGGCGTTTCAGAATGGAAGATATTTTGGAAGATAACCATTCCTTTGGCCTGGCCCGGGGTAGCCGCTGGAACAGTATTAGCTTTTGCCAGGGCTTTGGGTGATTTTGGCGCGACGCTGATGGTCGGCGGCAATATTCCAGGAGAAACACTGACGATTCCTGCGGCTATCTTTTTTGCCGCCGACGGAGGAGATATGGAAAAGGCTCTGTTATGGGTAATCCTAATTTTTATCATTTCGCTGATCGTTATGACTCTTATGAATTATTGGTCAGATTACCAGCGCAAGACTATTGTTGCAGGCGGCAGGGAATAACATGGGATTGATTGTTGATATCCGCAAAGAATTAGCGGGTTTTGAACTCAAGGTTAACTTTGAAACTCAGGGAGAGGTTTTAGGTTTTTTGGGGGCTTCCGGTTCAGGCAAAAGCATGACTTTACGCTGTATTGCCGGTATAGAATCTCCTGATCAGGGGCGAATTGTCCTCAATGGCCGCGTCTTGTTTGATTCCCAAAAAGGCATTAATCTGCCTTGCCGGCGCAGGAAGGTCGGCTATGTCTTTCAAAATTACGCTTTGTTTCCCCATCTGACGGTTGAAGAAAATATTGGCTTCGGAATTGGAGAGCGGAAGCGTGAAGATCGCCAGGCGATCATCAAAGAAATGGTTACAATGATCAAGTTGGAGGGCTTAGAAAAGAGATATCCCAGTCAGCTCTCAGGAGGCCAACAGCAGCGAGTTGCCCTGGCCAGAGCCTTGGCAGCAAAGCCCGAAGCCTTGCTTTTAGATGAACCCTTTTCCGCTCTGGATGATTATCTGAGAAACCACATGGTCAAACAATTAACGGAGACTTTGGCGGGGTATTCCGGGGCGACTTTGTTTGTTAGTCATAATATCGAGGAAGTCTATCGGGTTTGCCAAAGTTTGATTCTCTTGTCACGAGGGAAAATCGAGGGGAAAGGAGGGACTGAGGAGGTATTTAAAGCTCCATCGTCGCTGGCGGCGGCCCAATTAACGGGGTGCAAAAACATTTCCCCTGCCAATTACATATCACCTTTTAAGCTGGAAGCCTTAGCTTGGGGCATTACCTTAAAAACTGAGATTAAGCTCTCACGACAAGTTACCCATGTGGGTGTTCGTGCCCATTTGATCGGAGCTGCCGCCGGGGAAATGAAGGATAATGTATTTCGCTGCCGACTTAATTTTATAAGCGAAGGGCCATGCAGAATATCGGTTTATCTGACGGTAGAGCAAGACTATCAGGGGCAGGGCAGCCAGCTGCTGGAATGGGAAATGACTCCGCAAATGTGGCTGGCAATGAAAGATCAGCCGCAGCCCTGGTGTTTGAGGATAGCTCCCGAAGACCTGATTATTTTCTAAATATTCTTTTGATTTTCAAGAAGAGAGGGAGGAAAATAGGATGTTTTCTGGAATAAAGAACTCAAAAGGAAGTCGAGTTATCTTAGGAGTGCTTAGCTGCATTATTCTACTCATGTTAGTATCCATCTCTGGGTGTTCAAGCAGTGTCAAGGACGCTTCAACTACAGCAGCCAGCGGTGCCGGTCAAAGCAAGCAAATTAAACTTGTCATTTCCACAGCCCCTAGTCTAAAAGGTTCCTTTGATGGAATAAAAACACGTTATGAGGCTAAAAATCCCCAAGCAGCTTTGACGTTTAATTACGGGCCCTCAGGCTCACTGCAGAGTCAAATCGAGCAAGGGGCAGGCACGGACATTTATATTTCGCAGGGTAAGCCCCAGATGGATGCTTTGGAACAAAAAGGGCTTATTCAGAAAGATTCAAGGGTTAATTTGTTAAGTGATGAACTGGTTCTAATTGTCAATAAAGGCAATACTTCTATTAAAAGCTTTGAAGATTTAAGCAAACCGGAGGTTAAGAAAATCGGCATCGGCGAAGCTAAAACTGTTCCGGCGGCTAAGACGACTCAGGAAACTCTGACGAGTCTCAAATTGTGGGATAAATTAAAACCTAAGATGGTCATTGGTAAGGATCTGATGCAAATTATGGCCTACGTCGAAACGGGAAATGCTGATGCCGGCTTTGTCTGGGATACCATAGCTATCACTTCGGATAAGGTGAAGGTTGTAGCAACTGCACCTGCCGCTTCTCATTCTCCCATCGTCTTACCGGCTGCCATTGTCGCCTCTTCTAAAAACAGCGATGCTGCTGCTAAATTCTTAGCCTATTTGCAGAGTGACGAGGCTATGAAAATTTTTAATAAGCATGGTTTTGTGAAGGGAAAATAATTGGAATCTTGAGGTGGATAGAAATGCTTTATATTAGTGATGAAACGATTGAACATTGGCTCCGGGAAGATGTGCCTTATCTTGATTTAACAACGCAGTCACTTGGTATTGGTGCCTTGAAAGGCAGGATAGTTTTTAAAGCGAGAGAATTTACTGTGTTATCCGGAGTTGAGGAGGTATTAAGGATCTTTGCTAAGCTGGGAATTACGCCGGTTCGATCCTTGCCGTCGGGCACTATTGTTAATAAAGGGGATGTCTTTATTGAGGCCGAAGGATTAGCTTCAAACCTGCATATGGCTTGGAAAGTGTCGCTGAATATCCTTGAATACTCTTCGGGTATTGCCACCAGGACTAAGAAGATGGTGGATAAGATTCAAGCTATTAATCCCAAGACTGCTCTTTTGGCTACCCGCAAATCATTTCCGGGTACTAAAGAACTTTCTATCAAGGCAATTATCGCCGGAGGCGCTTTGCCACATCGCTTAGGATTGTCGGAGACAATTTTGGTGTTTAAGCAGCATATGGTTTTTCTCGGCGATGTTAATGATTTAGCGCAAAGAGTAAAAGAAATTAAAGCTCAGGTTTGTGAGAAAAAACTGATCGTTGAGGTGGAAACCATCGAGGATGCCCGTCTTCTGGCCGAAGCCGGCGTTGACGGATTGCAGTTCGATAAAATTCCAGCCTCAGATTTAAAAGCCATTGTGGAGCAAATCAGGCAGATTAATCCCCAGATCACTCTGCTGGGAGCGGGCGGTATTAATGAAGGAAATATTGAAGAATACGCTCGTACGGGAATTAATGGCCTTGTTACTACTTCAGTGTATTTCGGAAAACCTTCTGATATTGGAGTCAGTATGGAAAAGATAATTTGAGAGTTAAATGATGAGTGAGATTAGACCTTGGAGATTTTGAAAGGAGCGAGAAAGCCATGGAGTGGTTTACCTTAACGATTGACGGGCGGGAAGTTTGCGTTCCCAAGGGGACAACAGTACTTGAAGCGTGTAGCCTGAATAATATTCCGATCCCCACCCTGTGTCATAATCCGGAACTAACGCCTTCAGGTTCCTGTCGTTTGTGTGTGGTTCAAATTGAAGGAATGCGCAATCTTCCCCCGGCATGTGCTACCCAAGTTACCCAGGGGATGAAGGTGGAAACTCAGACTTCCAAGGTAAGAAATGCACGTAAAATGATTTTGGAATTGTTAGTTGCCAGTCATCCCTTGGATTGCATGACTTGTCAAAAGCTCGGCAGCTGTCTCTTGGCTAAGTATGCTTATGAATATGGTGTCAAAGGGAACGTCTTTCAGGGTGAAAAACACGACCTTCCCATTGACGACACCAATCCCTACATTTTACGGGACTTGAATAAATGCATCCTCTGCGGAAAATGCATAGCCACCTGTGAGGCGGTATCTGAGCGCAATGTGATCGGGTTTGCCTATCGGGGATTTAAGACTAAGGTCGCTACATTTATGGATACGGATTTAAAAGATTCGGCTTGTGTCTATTGTAACAGGTGCGTCTCTGTCTGCCCCGTGGGGGCTCTTATGGATAGGAGCATGATTGGTAAAGGCAGAGAGTGGGAGTTAACAACAGAAGAAGTGACGTGTACGTTTTGTGAGTCAGGCTGCAAATTCAACCTTAACTTTAAGAACGGTAAAATGGTGGGAGTTACAGCCAAAGCAGCTGCTAATGGCCGTCCTCTTTGTCTGAAGGGTCGAATCGGTTCTGATTTAAGGTACAATCCCGAGCGCACCGCAAGGCCTTTTGTGAAACAGGACGGGGAATTTGTGCAGGTGACTTGGGGAGAATTTTTAGGCCTTGGCGACATTCTGGAGAAGATTAATTCTCAGGCCTAGAGTTTAACTGCCGTCAAGAAATGGGTTTAGCTTTAAAGCTTAGTAAGTTTGACCTAACAACAATTAGAGACCTATTTAAATAATATAAGGAAGCAATTGTTTTCCTATCTGGAGAAAATAATTGCTTCCTTTATTAGTGGAACAATTATAATAATTAATCCTCTCCGCCGGCCAGAATGAACTCGAGTAATCACTCTAGCGACAGTGATTACTTCTACGACCTCACACTTTAGGAATCCGCAGATACTTTGGCTCTTCTGGATTGAGATGCTGCTATGGCTAAGATTACTGATTACTGTACGCTTCTGTTAAGCTCGTCGACGACGTCTCTCAAGGTTAACATGCCAAACATGGTTTTGGGAAACCCAGCCGTGGGAGCTACTAACATCATGGCATGTTCAATTTCTTCTTGCGTACATCCGCCTGTTAACGCTTTGAGGATATGCGTTCTCAATGCATAGGGATATTGACATTCGGTGGATAAAGCGACTTTAATTAACCAGCAAGTTTTTTGATCAAGGGGACCTGTTTCATGGACTAGCTTGCCATAGGTTTCGTAAGCCTGATAGATTTGCTCGTGGTTGGTTGTAAAATACTTTGAATTTTCTTCAATGGTGTCCAGATTGTCAAAGTAATCGTCCAAACTGTTTTCCTCCCTATAAGTTTAATGTTAATTTGGCAATAGATGGTCAAATTTATTCTCCCGGCAGCGATCTTTTATCCGGTTTTTAAGTCCTTGCCACTGGACATTATTGTATCTGAAGACCAAATATTCAGCTTTAACAGAAGTTCACTGATGTTTTACGCGATTCTTGCGGAGTCCCCTCACTATCTGATATACTTTATGTTTAGGATGGATCAGTTGAAATTTTGAACTATTATTTCTGGATATAGAAATGAGGGGGAAGACCTTGGCACAGGCTTCGCAACGTATTCGTAACTTTTCTATTATTGCGCACATTGATCACGGTAAATCCACGCTGGCGGATCGCTTAATTGAATATACGGGAGCTCTAAGTAAGCGTGAAATGGAGGAACAGGTCCTTGATTCCATGGACTTGGAGCGTGAGCGAGGGATAACGATTAAGCTTCAGGCGGTACGTCTTAGTTATCAGGCTAAAGATGGTGAGGTTTATGAGCTGAACCTTATTGATACCCCAGGGCATGTCGATTTCACCTATGAGGTGTCCAGGAGCTTGGCAGCTTGTGAAGGAGCCTTGCTCGTGGTTGATGCTGTTCAGGGAATTGAAGCCCAGACCCTGGCCAATGTTTATTTGGCGTTGGAGAACAATCTGGAAATTATTCCGGTAATTAATAAAATTGATCTTCCCAGTGCTGAACCTGAGCGGGTGCAGCAAGAAATCGAAGATGTCATCGGCCTGGATGCCAGTGATGCTATTCTTGCTTCGGCCAAAGTGGGAACCGGTGTGGAGGAAATCTTAGAAAGAATCGTGACCATGGTTCCGCCTCCCCAAGGAGATGACGAGACTCCTTTGAAGGCCTTGATTTTTGACTCGAAGTTCGATGCTTATAAAGGAGCAATCTCCTATGTACGGGTGGTTGAAGGACGCGTAGCCAAAGGGACAACGATGAAGATGATGTCCACGGGAAAGGAATTTGAAGTAACAGAAGTGGGTGTATTCACACCTGCTATGAAAATCGTCGAAGAACTGAAAGCCGGGCAAGTTGGTTTTATCGCGGCCAGCATTAAAAATGTGAAGGACACTCAAGTTGGGGATACAATTACCGATGCCGAACGTCCTGCGGCTGAACCACTGCCTGGATATCGAAAATCCACCCCGATGGTCTTCTGCGGGCTTTACCCTGTGGAAACCAATGATTATAACCGCTTGCGGGATTCTTTGGAGAAGCTTCATTTAAATGATGCCAGCTTGGTGTTTGAACCGGAAACCTCAGCTGCTCTGGGTTTCGGTTTTCGCTGCGGATTTTTGGGCCTGCTCCACATGGAGATTATTCAGGAACGTTTAGAGAGAGAATATGATTTGAATCTCATAACCACGGCTCCGAGTGTTATCTATAAAGTGAAGAATATTCTTGGAGAAGTCCTGGATATTGACAACCCTGCCAATCTTCCGCCTGTCGATCAAATTGAGACGATTGCGGAACCGGTAGTTAAAGCGACGATTCTGGTTCCCGCTGATTTTGTTGGGCCGATCATGGAACTGAACCAGGAAAAACGCGGGACTTATCTGGCGATGGATTATGTGTCCAAGAGCAGGGTGAGACTGGTCTACGAACTTCCCCTTAGTGAAATCGTCTTCGATTATTTTGATGAATTAAAATCCCGGACCAAAGGGTATGCTTCTCTTGATTATGAGTTAGCAGGCTATAAAGAGTCGGATTTAGTTAAAATTGATGTTCTTTTAAATGGCGAGTTGGTGGATGCTCTTTCCTTTATTGTTCACCGGTCGAAATCCTATAACCGGGGCAGAAAACTGGTGGAAAAGCTGCAAGGGATCATTCCGAGACAAATGTTTGAAATCCCCATTCAGTCTGTCATTGGCAATCGGGTTATTGCCCGCGAAACGGTGCGGGCTATGCGCAAAGATGTCCTGGCGAAGTGTTACGGAGGAGATATTTCCCGTAAACGAAAACTCCTCGAGAAGCAAAAAGCGGGGAAAAAGCGCATGAAACAGGTCGGAAATGTTGAAATTCCCCAGGATGCCTTTATGGCCGTATTAAAGATTGAAGATTAAATGGCTAAATTAAGAAGGAGAGAGGTAAAAATCATGCCTTCTCTATATGTTCACGTTCCTTTTTGTATTCAAAAGTGTGATTATTGTGCTTTCTATTCGCATGGACTAACAGATTACTCTAAAGAACTTATCCCCTTATATTTAGAGGGCCTTGAAATGGAAATGGCCAATCATCAAAAAGATGCTCCTCAGGGAGTATCTTCTCTTTTTATTGGAGGAGGCACTCCGACAGCGCTGCCCCTTGAAAATTTGGACCATCTTCTGAAGCTCATTATCCGTAATTTCTCTTTTGCTGAGCGGGCGGAGAAGACGACAGAAGGAAATCCGGGCACTCTTACGCGAGAGAAGCTGATCTTGCTGCGGGAATACGGAATCAATCGCTTTTCTTTAGGGGTCCAAGCCTTTGATGATAACCTGTTGAGAAACGTCGGACGGATACACAGCGCTCAACAGGCGCGTGCTGGCGTTCAGCTTTTAAGAACCCTGGGATTCACGAACATAAATTTGGACTTAATGTTTGGACTTCCTGGGCAAACAATGAGCTTATGGAAGAAGTCTGTTGAAGAAGCCTTGTCGTATAGACCGGAACATCTTTCTCTCTATGGGTTAATGCTGGAGGAAGGGACTCCGTTGTATGACCGCTTTGGAGAAGGCTTAGATGGGACGGAATCAACCGGCGCTCAAGGTTTGCCTGACGATGATGTTCAAGCGGACATGCAGGAATGGGCTGTGGAACACTTGGAGAAGGCCGGTTACCTTCATTATGAAACGTCAAATTTTGCTCTTCCCGGCTTTGAGTGTCGGCATAATTTGGGTTATTGGCGCGGAGAGGAGTATTTGGGTTTAGGGCCCGGTGGAGTATCTTGTCTCAGACAAATTCGGCAAAAGAATGTGGAAAATGTGCGGGCTTATCGGGCAAGTCTTCATGAAGGGAAGGAACCTCTTGATGAAGAAGGGAAAGAGATGTTGTCTCTCGAGGATTGTATGGCTGAACGGATGATTTTGGGACTAAGGCTGCGTGAGGGTGTTAGCTTTACGAAGTTTCGTGAGGATTTTGGCGTTGATCTAAGGAATATTTATGGGGATGTCTTGGAACGCTATCGTAATAGGGATTGTTTTGTGATCAGGGGTGATCGTTTGAGCTTGAATGCGAAGTATGCGTTTGTGGCGAATGGGATATTACGGGAATTCGTCAGGGGCGCAGGGTGACCCAGCCCTCGGGGGCGTGTCGGGGGGACGGTCCTTTTGACACGATTTATCTGGGGGCGGCCGCAGGGGTCGGAGACTGCTTGGGCTGCTCCCGAAAGATCTTATGCTTGTGTCATATTGCGCTCTGGGTTTCGGGGGTGTGGGAGTAATTCTATGAAGGATGTGCGCGCTTGATTTTAGGAAAGTTTGGGATACGGCACATTTTATGTGCGCCGACAACCTTAGGTGTGAGGCGGGCATAAATGGAATCAGGGGGATGCGCCATCGGTGTGTCAGTGGGACCGTCCCCTTGACACGCCTCTGGGGTCGGTCGCTGGAACGGAAGTTTGCTGGGCTGCTTCCGTAAAGACCTCGTGCTCGTGTCACACTGCGCCCTGGGCTTTGGGGGTGTGAGACGGGCGCAAACGGATTCAAGGTGTGTCAGAAGGACCGTCCCTTTGACACGTTTCTGGCTGTGAATTGCTTAAAAGGTTTCTTAAAATAGGGCATATTATATGAGAAAATGATTCTTGACAAAGATAAAAGAGCGTGGTAATGTGAAGACATAAAATGTTAGCACTCATTAGAGGAGAGTGCTAACAACTCCAGGTAACAGTGAAAGGCGGGAAGCATGAATGCAAATGGATGAGCGTAAACGAAAAATACTTCGAGCGATTGTTCAGGATTATATTGCTACCGCTGAACCGGTTGGTTCGCGAACTATTGCTCGAAAGTTTGATTTGGGAGTTTCTCCGGCTACAATTCGCAATGAGATGGCGGATTTGGAGGAACTGGGCTTTATTGAACAGCCCTATACGTCGGCGGGACGAATTCCTTCGGATGCCGGTTATCGATATTTTGTTGATTGTTTAATGGATGCTCAAACTCTAAGTGATGAGGATAAGGAAATTATTGAACGTGAAAGTACAAAGAAGATTTGTGAGATTCAAGAGGTTGTTTCCCAAACCAGCAGGTTGCTTTCGGAGTTAACGAGCTTGACTAGTTTAGTTCTCGGCCCGCAAAAGGGAAAAAGTGCTTTTGGCAAGATGCATTTTCTGCCTTATCAGCCGGGTCAGGTTATTATGGTGATTGTCAAGGAAAATGGGGTTGTTGAAAATCATATCGTTGATGTGGGTGATAATCTGACGGCGGAAGATCTTCAGAAGGTTGCTGATGTTTTTAATCAGAAAATGAAGGGGTATTCGTTAAGTCAAGTTAAGCGAAGTATGCTGCATGAGATTTATAGTGAATTGTCCCGGCAAAGGCATCTGATCGATAATGCTTTAGAAATGCTTGATGCTATCTTGGATGGCAGTGAAGAAGATGAGCCTATTTATTTGGGCGGAACGCTTAATATGTTAAATCAGCCCGAATTTCGGGATTTAGATAAAGTTAAAAGCTTGTTCAAGGTGTTTGAGGAAAATGAGCCTCTGAAGAAACTTCTGCTCCCTCGTCAGGAAGGACTAAATGTTACCATCGGTGGGGAGAATACTCTGAAGGAATTCCGGGATTGCAGTGTGATTTCGGCGACTTACAAGGTGAATGGGAAGACTATTGGTGCTGTGGGGGTCTTGGGACCGACGCGAATGGATTATGGTAAGGTGATTGCCATTGTAGATTTTATGACAAAAAGTTTGACTGAGGTACTGGCGCGGGGTAAACCGCGCGGATATAAGTGATGTTTGAACCTTTTGGTTCATTCCATATAAAATTTAGAGTACGTGAGGTGATTGCGAATGGCGGAAAAAAAAGAAGAAAATCTTAAGGATCAATCGTCCGAAGTGAACGAGGAATATACAGCCAGCGAATCAAGCAGTTCTGAAGAAGCTAATACTCAAGAAGATAATTCAAATAGCAAAGATATGGCTCCTGCCGAGAAAATTTTGGCCCTGGAAGCTGAGCTTACTCAGGTCAAGGCTAAGGCGGATGAATACTACGATCGCTTCTTGCGTCTGCAGGCTGAGTTTGATAACTATAGGAGACGAACTCAAAAAGAAAAGACGGAAATCGTTAAATATGCCTCTGAACAGCTTGTGAGCGAGTTGCTGCCGGTTTTAGACAATTTTGAACGGGCTACGAGTTCTGCCCAAAATAATCCCGATATAACAGCTTTTTCACAGGGTGTCGATATGATTCTTCGTCAGCTGCAGACGGCTTTGAGCAAAGTTGGCTTAAAACCGATGGAAGCTGTGGGCCAACCTTTTGATCCTAATCTTCATGACGCTGTTATGAGAGTTGAATCTGAAGATCATCCGGAAAATACCGTGGTGGAAGAATTACAAAAAGGTTATTTTCTGAAAGAAAAAGTACTGCGTCCCTCGATGGTTAAAGTTTCGAATTAGTGAGTTATCGAATTGAAGGAGGAAATTAGTCATGAGTAAAGTTATAGGTATTGACTTAGGTACTACAAACTCTTGCGTATCCGTTATGGAAGGCGGAGAGGCTGTTGTTATTCCAAATGCTGAAGGGAATCGTACAACTCCCTCGGTAGTGGGTTTTTCTAAAACAGGAGAACGTTTGGTGGGTCAAGTTGCTAAACGTCAGTCTGTCTCCAATCCTGAGAAGACTGTTATTTCTATTAAACGTCATATGGGTTCTGACTATAAAGTGAAAATTGATGATAAGCCCTACAGTCCGCAAGAAATTTCGGCAATGATTCTGCAGAAACTTAAAACGGATGCTGAAGCTTACCTAGGTCAAACCGTAGATAAAGCAGTAATTACTGTCCCAGCCTATTTTACAGATGCTCAACGTCAAGCAACAAAAGATGCCGGTTCTATTGCCGGTCTGGAAGTATTACGGATTATTAACGAACCGACGGCTGCTGCTCTGGCCTATGGCTTGGATAAAGAACAAGATCAAACTGTTTTAGTCTATGACCTTGGCGGCGGAACTTTTGATGTTTCAGTCCTCGAATTAAGTCAAGGTATGGTAGAAGTTAAAGCAACCAGCGGTAACAACCACTTAGGCGGTGACGACTTCGACCAACGTCTCATCGATTATATGGTGGCTGAGTACAAGAAGAGCAATGGCGTTGATTTAGCGAATGATCGTGTTGCCCTGCAGCGTTTAAAAGAAGCAGCTGAAAAAGCAAAAATTGAGCTTTCCGGTGTTACAAGCTCTAACGTTAATCTTCCCTTTATCACAATGACGGAGCAAGGTCCGCAGCACTTAGATATGAACATTTCTCGAGCTAAATTCGAAGAGATTATCGCTGATTTGGTCGAAGCAACACTTGGACCTACTCGCCAAGCCATTGAAGATGCTAAACTCAGTTGGAAAGACATTGATCAAATTATTTTAGTCGGTGGTTCAACACGGATTCCTTCTGTCCAAGAGGCCATTCGCAAATTAAGCGGTAAAGAACCTCACAAAGGTGTTAACCCGGACGAAGTTGTTGCTATGGGTGCTTCTATTCAAGGCGGCGTACTCAGCGGTGAAGTTAAAGACATGATCTTATTGGATGTTACCCCGCTGTCCTTGGGAATTGAGACCCTTGGCGGAGTATTCACCAGAATTATTGATCGTAACACGACCATTCCGACGACAAAATCCCAAATCTTCTCCACTGCAGCGGATAATCAGACCTCAGTTGATATTCATGTGTTGCAAGGGGAACGTGAGATGGCCAGCTATAACAAAACTTTAGGCCGTTTCCAACTCACAGGTATTCCAGCCGCACCTCGCGGTATTCCTCAAATTGAAGTTAAATTTGATATTGACGCAAATGGGATCGTGCACGTTTCCGCCAAAGACATGGCTACAGGCAACGAGCAGAAAGTTACGATTACGTCTTCTACAGGTCTCTCCAAAGATGATATTGAAAAAATGAAACAAGATGCCGAACTTCATGCTGATGAGGACAAAAAACGTAAAGAATTAATTGATGCTAAGAACCAAGCCGATTCAATGGTTTACCAAACCGAAAAAACCCTGAAGGATTTCGAAGGTAAGGGTGATGCGGGAGAACTTGATAGTATCAAAAAAGCCCTTGAAGAACTTAAGACCGCAGCCGCTACGGACGATGTTGCTGAAATCAATGCTAAATCAGAGGCTTTGACCAAAGTGCTGCATCCCTATGTTGAGAAAATGTATCAACAGCAAGCCGCTAATGCACAAAATGCTGGAGCTCAGCCCGGCGGAGAAGGTTCTGCCAAGAAAGACGATGATGTTGTAGATGCTGAATTTACAGAGGTTGATAAGGATAAATAGGGAGCCGAGGGGTACGCGGCAAGATCCTAGGTAAGCCATTGCCGAGCAGCCCCCTTATAATAGATGCGCAGCGGACTAAGAGGCTGCCGAGCCGAATGGTTCGCTGCGCAAAAAAAAATTGGGTGCAAGGGTTTTCCGGACTTTTGTGCCCGCCTTTTGTTTGTTTTGGATAAATTTAGATTTTCTAAGATAAGGATATTACCTTGTGCTTAAACACGAAGGATCATATAATACTAGAGGACTTTATTTTAAGCTTACTATCCTTAATATGGGCAAATCTTTTCTTTATGGTGTCCTGTAAAGGCCTTAAGGTGATTTATACCTTTAACAGGTTAATTTAGAAACCTAAGATTAATGAAACTCTTAAACAGGTTAAAATGTTGGAAAGTGCGAATGGCTATAGGAGTGATGGAGGAAACCATGAAACGCGATTACTATGAGGTGCTCGGGGTTGAGCGATCGGCCAGTGACCAGGAAATTAAGAAGGCCTATCGAAAATTAGCCCGTCAGTATCATCCTGATGCTAACCCGGGTGATAAAACTGCCGAGGAAAAGTTTAAGGAAGTTGCTGAGGCCTATGATGTTTTAAATGATCCCGACAAAAAAGCGCGGTATGACCAATTCGGTCATGCTGGCTTTGATCCCAGCCAAGGCGGCGGAGGCTTTGGGGACATGGGAGGCTTTGGCGATATTTTTGATATGTTCTTTGGAGGCGGCGGCGGACAGCGGCGCAATGGCCCGCAGCGAGGCGCAGATTTGCGTTATGCCATGTCTTTAACCTTTGAAGAGGCTGTTTTTGGTGCGGAAAAGGAAATTCAGATTCCGAGGGACGAGACATGTACGGAATGTCAGGGCTCCGGTGCAGCTCCGGGTACTCAACCGACGACTTGCTCTCAGTGTCATGGCAGCGGGCAAGTTAAAATGACCCAACGCACGCCCTTTGGGCAGATACAGACGGCCCGAACCTGTCCGACTTGTCAAGGAGAAGGCCGAACAATTAGTACTCCCTGTTCCACTTGCCACGGAAAAGGGAAAGTTCGTAAGGTTAAAACGATTAAAATTAATGTTCCCGCTGGTTCGGAAGACGGCCTGAATTTAAGGCTGAGCGGAGACGGCGAAGCCGGAGCTAAGGGCGGACCTGCGGGAGACCTTTATATCGTTCTGCAGGTTAAACCTCATAAATTCTTTGATCGCGAAGGTAACGATGTCTATTGTGAAATCCCGATTACCTTTATTCAGGCCGCTTTGGGCGCGGAAATTGATGTGCCGACCCTGGATGGAGTTGTGAAGATGAAGGTGCCTGAGGGTACTCAGACTTCAACGGTCTTTCGTCTTAAAGGGCATGGCGTTCCCTATCGCCGCGGCAGCGGTCGAGGAGATCAGCATGTGCGGGTAATTTTGACTACACCGACAAAGTTGAATGAGAAGCAAAAACAACTTCTGCGTCAATTTGGTGAGGCTACTCCTGATCATCAACAAATGGGCAAGAAGTCCTTGTTTGAGAAATTTAAAGAAAACCTCCGGGATGCAATGGGTTAAAAATTTAGGTTAATAGAGATAAAAGGAGCATAACATGGATTGGCGTGAAGTGGCGGTGACAATTTCGGCAGAAGGGGAAGAAATTGTTGCCGATCTTTTTTATCAGTTAGGATGTCCGGGTGTCAGTATCGATGATCCGGAAATTTTGCGAGGATACATAGAATCAGGGTCTTGGGATTTCCACGATTTTGGTGAAGTTGAAGCTACGGGAACTATAGTGATTAAAGGCTATTTCCCTGAGGATAATGAACTTTCTGCCAAATTGCAAAGACTCGATCAGGGAATTCGGGACCTTTTGGAGCGTTTTCCAAACTGGGTCGTTCAAGTCAAAGGAATTTCGTTAAAAGAAGAAGATTGGGCGACGGCTTGGAAGGCTTATTTTAAACCTGCCCGAATTGGCAAGCGGTTTTTAATTAAGCCGAGCTGGGAGCACGTTAATCCGGCGCCGGAAGATATCATACTCGAACTTGATCCGGGTATGGCTTTTGGAACAGGGACTCATCCGACAACGACTCTTTGCTTAAAAACATTGGAGAACATTGTTAAACCGGGCCAGAAGGTTTTTGATTTAGGGACTGGTTCGGGAATTTTAGCCATTGCGGCTGCCAAGCTGGGGGCTGAGGTTGAGGCTGTAGATCTGGATTCAGTAGCTGTCCGGGTCGCTCAAGAAAACGTAGATTTAAATCATGTGAGTGACAAAGTTCGTGTCTCGCGAGGGGACCTGGGGACAGTACTCAGAGGACAAGCTCAGGTTGTTATCGCCAACATCATTGCAGATGTTATTCTTATGCTGCTCGAGGATCTCAAAAGAATCTTAAGTCCGGAAGGAGAATTTCTGGCCTCCGGAATTATTGAACACCGGGCTTCTGATGTTGAGGAAGGTATGAAAAAGGCCGGTTTGGAAATCTTAGAACGAGTTGAAGATTCTGGCTGGATTCTATTTCGAGCAAGGTGGGCTAATTAATGCATCGGTTTAAGATTACGGAACTTGGTAAAAACGCTTTTTGGCTGCGAGGAACGGAACGGGATCATCTGGTTCGTGTGCTGCGCTTGACTCCGGGCGATAAGGTTTTGGGCTATGATAACAGCGGCATGGAATATACGGGCGTGATTTTGAAAATCGAAGATAAAAGCGTGACTTGTCGGATTCTGAGCACTGATCATCCGGACGTTGAGGCCCATACCTCAGTTTTTCTGGTGGCTGGACTTTCTAAAGGGGAAAAAATGGAATGGGTTATTCAAAAAGGAACAGAGATTGGTATGGATGGCCTTTTTCCCTTGCGGGCAAAACGCTCTGTGATGCAGCTCGAGGGGAGTAAAGCTCAGGAACGAGTCGCTCGCTGGCAAAAAATTGCTGCGGAAGCTTCCAAGCAGTCTCACCGGGTGAAGGAACCCCAGATCGGGGAGGTTTGCAATTGGGGAGACCTGAAGAACAAGCTGCCTGAGGGAACTCAATGGCTGATTCCTTATGAGGAAGAGAAAACTCGGCGTTTAACTACGGTGCTGAGTACCTTTGATCCGGACCTGCCGATTGCTATTTTGATCGGACCGGAGGGCGGGTTTGAGGCAGCTGAGGTAGCCAGGGCCAGTGAAGAGCTGGGGGCGCAAAGCGTTTCGCTGGGACCGCGGATTTTGCGGGCGGAAACGGCAGCCTTGGCGGCGTTGACGCTGGTGCTGGGGCATTTCGGGGACGTAGGGTGACCCAGCCCTCGGGTCGTACGTTCGCAGAGCAAACTAACCGTTCAGGAGACTGCTTTGGGGGGGCGGGGTTCCCGCCATAAGCGCCATCCTTGGCGCTATGGCGGCGGCGCACGTCCTGCGCGCCGCCCCGCGTCTGGGGTTGTCTCGTGAACGGAAGTTTGCTGGGCTGCTCCCGTAAAGACCTCGGGTCCGTGTCACGCTACGTCCTGGGCTTCGGGGGATGTTGGGGCTGTTCTTTGGAAAAGGTAGGTTCCCATTTTGGGTCTTTTCTTGAGGGACGGCACATTTCATGTGCACCGTCTGTAGCGGGTGATAAGCGAGACGGGGGCGTGTCGTGGGGACGGTCCTTTTGACACGCTGGCACATCCGGTGCCGTCGTCCATGGCGCTATGGTGGTGGCGCACGTCCTGTGCGCCGCCCCGCGTCTGGGGTTGTCTCCTGAACGGAAGTTTGCTGGGCTGCTCCCGTAAAGACCTCGGGCCCGTGTCACGCTGTGTCCTGGGCTTCGGGGGATGTTGGGGCTGTTCTTTGGAGAGAAGATAGGTTCCTATTTTGAGTCTTTTCTTGGGAGACGGCACATTTCATGTGCACCGTCTGTAGTGAGCGATTAGCGTGTCGGGGGCGTGCGTGTCAAGAGGACCGTCCCCCCGACACGCCCACTTGACACGTCGGGTATATCCGGTGCCGTCGTCCATGGCGCTATGGCGGCAGCGCACGTCCTATGCGCCGCCCCGTATCTGGGGTCGGTCTCCTGAACGGAAGTTTGCTGGGCTGCTCCTGTAAAGATCTCGGGTCCGTGTCACGCTGGGTTCTGGGCTTCGGGGATTCTGGGGCTGTTCTTTGGAGAAGGTAAGTCTCATTTTGAGTCTTTTCTGGGAGACGGCACATTTCATGTGCGCCGTCTGTTGCCTATTTGTGTAAATTCGTGATATGCTGCGAATTAGAAGAACGTGGGAATTCTAAAAATGATCGGAACTAGGAATCATAAGCCGCGAAAAAGGTGAGTATTAATGGCTATAGAAATTGGACAAGTTAAAACAACCGCTGCTGAGTTTGAATTACGAACTCCGAACCACGAACCACGATCTGCTGTTTGTTTTTTGACCCTTGGCTGTAAAGTGAACCAAGCGGAAAGTGAAGCGTTGGCTCAGCTTTTTCGTGAGGCTGATTATGATGTGGTAAGCGCTTCAGAGGAAGCGGATGTTGTGGTTGTTAATACTTGTACTGTGACGAATACTGGAGGCAGTAAGTCGCGCCAGGCGATTCGCAGGATGATTAAGGTTCATCCGGAGAGTATTGTTGTGGTGACGGGTTGTTATGCTCAAACTGCTCCAGGGGATGTTCTTGATATTGAAGGAGTGGACCTGGTTCTTGGGACTCAGGATCGTGGGAAAATCTTAG
Source organism: Desulfosporosinus sp. FKA (assembly GCF_002196785.1). Classification (NCBI taxonomy): domain Bacteria; kingdom Bacillati; phylum Bacillota; class Clostridia; order Eubacteriales; family Desulfitobacteriaceae; genus Desulfosporosinus; species Desulfosporosinus sp. FKA. The sequence continues at coordinate 333,211 of NZ_NAHZ01000031.1, forward strand.
AGTGGATAGAGCGGGTTAAGCAGGAGCGTAGGCCGCAGAATGCTGTGCGTGGGATTGAGGATGCGGGTGAGTTTGAGGAGCTTCCTCAGCTCAATGAGGAAAATAGGACGAGGGCGTTTCTGAAGATCCAAGAGGGGTGCAATCAGTTTTGTACATATTGTATTATTCCTTACGCGCGGGGTCCTTTACGAAGCCGTCAGCCGGATAAGGCTCTTGCTGAGGCCAAGAGGTTGGTGGAGGAGGGTTACCCGGAAATTGTTCTGACGGGGATTCATACGGGGTTTTATGGTCAGGATTTGAACTCGGGTTGGAATTTAGCGCGTTTGATTCGTGAGCTGGTTGAAATTCCGGGGCTGCGCCGTTTGCGGCTGAGTTCGATTGAGCCGATGGAATATACGCCTGAGCTGATTGATTGTATTGCTTCTTCGGCTATTGTTTGCCCTCATGTACATATGCCGTTGCAAAGCGGCAGTGATAGGGTATTAGTCCGTATGCACCGGCCTTATACATTACAGGATTATCGGGAGTTATTGCTTCGCTTACGACAAAGGATACCTGAACTTGCGGTTACGACGGATATTATTGTCGGCTTTCCGGGGGAGACAGAGGAGGATCATGCTTCGACGTTGAATTTTGTGAGGGAATGTGGTTTTGCAGGTGTGCACGTGTTTCCTTATTCCAAACGTCAAGGTACTCCTGCCGCTGATTATCCGGATCAAATTCTCAAGAAAGTTAAGGATCAACGGGTTAAGGAGTTAATGGCGGCTGCGCATGAAAGTCAGGAAGCGTTTATGCGCAGATTTATTGGGAAACGGGTAGAAGTACTGGTGGAACGGGTTGATCCTGAGGGCAATGCTGTTGGACATACGCCCCATTATATTGAAGTTCATTTGCCGAGACAGCAGAATAAGCTCTGGTTTTCGCGTCAATTTGTTCAAGTTGTTTTGGAAGAGGATTATATTCCAAGGTAAATCTTAACCTTTAATGTCAAAACATGTCGTCGTTTGGGAAGTATGCAAAAGGATAGTTTGGATTATGATAAGGAGGCAAAGAAAATGTATAGTGACGATTGTATTTTCTGCAAAATTGCCCAACGCAAAATACCCAGTGACATAATTTATGAAGATGATCAAGTGGTGGCTTTTAAAGATATTCAGCCTTTAGCGCCTGTGCACTTGTTGGTAATACCTAAGAATCATCTGAGCAGTGTTAATGAGGTTACCTCTGAGTATGAGGGCCTGATTGGTCATCTTTTCGGAGTAATACGACGTTTAGCTCAAGAGTTCGGAGTGGCAGAGACGGGCTACAGAGTTGTGACCAATACTGGAGCTGATGGGGGCCAAGTTGTGGGACATCTTCATTTTCATTTACTCGGCGGACAGGCTCTTGAGGCCAAAATCGGCTAGTGGCTTGCTGGTACGTGAATACCACGAAATCAGGATACTGTTATTATGATTAACAAGTCAGCTTGACGCAACTCGATTATTCCATTATAATTATAAAGTATATTGTGATGATCCAGTGGAGGGAGGGATAAGACAATGAGTGAAGTCAGAGTTGGTAAAAACGAATCCCTTGATGCCGCACTCCGCAGGTTCAAGCGTTCTTGTCAAAAGGCAGGGGTCAGTGCAGAAGCTCGTAAACATGAGGCCTACGAAAAGCCGAGCGTGAAAAGAAAGAAAAAGTCTGAAGCTGCACGTAAACGCAAGTTCAAGTAAGGAGTGTCTTGAATTGTCCCTGAAAGATCGCCTCGTTGAGGATATGAAGGTTGCCATGAAGGCCAAAGAGGAGGGGAAGGTAAGACTTTCCGTCATCCGAATGGTCAGGGCTGCTATAAAAAATGCTGAGATTGAGAAGCACATCGAATTCAATGATGACCAGGTTATTGAAGTTTTGGCACGAGAATTAAAATTGCGTCGAGATGCATTGGAAGTATTTGGTAAAGCGGATCGCCCTGAAAAGGTAAATGCTTTGGAAGAGGAAATTGCCATCCTGAAGGAATACCTTCCTCAACAGCTTTCCGAAGGGGAAATTCGCCAACTCGTACAAGAGACCATTGCCGCAGTGGGGGCACAGAACCCTAAGGATCTCGGCAAAGTCATGGGTGCTTTGTCACCGAAGACTAAAGGTCGGGCAGATGGCAAAGTTGTCAATCTTATTGTACGTGAAATGCTCGGGGCATAATATTTGAAGATGAGAAAAGACTCGGTGGCGTAAGCCTCTGGGTCTTTTTGCCTTATCAAGGCGACGTTCAAGTTTTCTCTACATAATCAGCAAGAATTAGATCGTGGGCTTGGACTATTCTGGCTCTTTCCCTCATAGATTTTTACAGAGGGGAGGAGCTTTTTGTGTTTAAAAAAATTCAAACAAGTGTCGGAGATATTTTGGATTTCCCGCCGGATGTTGCTGGAGAGGGTCCGAAAATTACGATAACGGGAAGACAACAAATTTTAATTGAGAATTACCAAAGCATTATTAATTTTTCGGAGGAAGAAATTCGTCTGGAAACAGCCGATGGAGAAGTTTTCCTTAGGGGCAAGGGGTTTGTCCTCAAAACTATTTTGGCCACGGAGCTGCGGATTGACGGGGAACTAAATGCTTTAAGCTTTGAGGAAGGGGCAGAAAAAAATGTTTGACCGGTTGAGAACATTTTGGCAAGGAAGAGTTTTTTTTATTGCTCGGGGCGAACAATTGCCGCACTTTCTCAACTACGTCTTGCAAGAGGGCGTGGTTCTTTATCATACGCAGCGCTCTGAGCGGGGAATGCGGGCTCAAGTCCGGCTTGATGATTTTCGGCGTTTGAAAAGGGCCGCCCGGAGAACTCATACGAGGGTGCATATTATTGCTAAATATGGCTGGCCTTTTGTAGCTGCACGTTGGCGGAGAAGAAAAGGACTAATAGCAGGGATAGCTGTTATTGCTGTGGGACTGACAGTTTTATCCCAGCTTGTTCTTGTCATCTCTGTAACAGGCAATCGTACTGTTGAGACTTCGGAAATTATACAGAGGGCAGAAAAACTGGGCTTAAGAACTTGGACCTATTCGAAAGGATTGGACTTAAATAAGATTGCTAAAACCTTGCAGGAGGAATTGCCGGATGCAGCATGGGTTGGCTTGGAACGCAATGGAACTGAGATTGTAATTAAGATTTCGGAAAAGATCCGGCCGTCGATTCCTAAAGAGGCCGGCAATTTGGTTGCCAGCCATGCCGGTCTTGTTAAGGAAATCATGGTAATACAAGGGGTTCCTCAAGTTCATGAAGGAGAGGTCGTACGAGCCGGACAAGTTCTGATAGCCAAGGCTCCAACCCTTGGTGTGCCTACGACACCAATTGTTTCCAAGGCCGAGCCAAATCCTGCTAAGAGCACTACTCCGGATCTTCCGGCATCTGCTGCCAAAGGATTTGTACGAGGGCGTGTATGGTATAGCGCTGAGCAGCAAGTGCCCTTGGTTGAAGACAAAAAGCAAGAAAGTGGAAGAGTTGCAAAAGGATGGGGTATAAAATTTGGATCTCGCGTCATAATGGTAACAATGCAAAATTCCCCCTTTGAACAAGCGCATAGAGAAGTCCTAAGCCATTCTATCAGGGTCTGGAGGAATTGGCGTTTTCCTGTCGAAGTTATACAGGTCAACTATAAGGAACTGCAAAACGTTCATATTCAACGATCGGTTTCAGAAGCGCGTCAATTAGCGGAAGAGACTGCTCGGAGTGAAGTCTTGAAGAAAATCTCACCTGGTGCTCAGATAATTGAAGAAACTGTGAAAGTTCTTCCTAGTAATCCCGGAGTTGAACGAGTCAGGGTGGAGGTAGAAACTTACGAGGATCTTGCCGTTTATGCAAATCCTTAAGAGTGACCAGAATAAGATTTTTCAGTTTTTTGATGCCTAGTTGGACTGAAAAGTAAGGATGATGGTTTTTGAAGATTAAAAGATTCAAAAAGACTTGGGGGGAGATTTCCAAGCGTCTGGATTGGTTTAGACATCACACGTTTTGGCTGCGTGCCATTATTGCGGTGATGTATTTTCTGGTGTTTACAGTTTTGTTATCTTCAAATTTATTTGTTTCCAAGCTTCATCTGGAGATTGGTGAACCTAGTCCCCAGCTTATTGTTGCTCCGTGGACCAAAGATATTGAAGATACTGACAAGTATAATCAGGACCAGGATGCCGCAGCGAATGCTGTTCAACCGGTTTACAAACCGGATGAAGACTTCTTCAATAGTCTGACCAGAGATTTGGGAGATGACTTTACGGCTCTGCATAATGCCGCGGCTGTTACAGGGGATGATAGCACCCGTGTTGCAAAATTAAAACAAACGCAGCCCTTTAATACGTTATCCCAGGGGATCTTATTATCTTTGCTCAAAACGTCCTCCGATGCTTTGGACACAGAAGAACAAGTCGGCGGGGATCTTATTTTAACAAGAGCCCGCAATGTGGTTACCGGAGCTCGTACGGATGCAGATGTTGCTCCGCTGCGCGAACGAACAAAATCGGATATTGATCAGTCGGCTTTGCATGATGACGCTAAAGCTTTTTTCAAAGCCTTTATCGGTCAGGAATTAACTCGTCCGACTCTGGTTGTGGATGCGCAAACAACACAAAAGCTGCGTACTGCTGCCCGTGCGTCTGTTAAACGGGAAATTACCCAGTATAAGGCTAATCAAAAAATAGTGGGCCCCGGTGACATTGTTACCAAGGATATTTACAATGTATTATCTCAGTACGGATTGATTAACAGCCGCAATACTTGGGAGGCTGTCGCAGGGATAGCTTTACTAGTGATTTTTGGCTTGGGAACGATTATAGGGTATTTATATCAATATAAGCGGGATGTTTTACGTTTAACAAACCGCTTGGTTCTGATTGGGCTCACGATGGTTTTAGTGCTGGTGATGGGCAGAGGCGTTGTTTCCATTAATTTAGGCGGAAGTGATTTCAATGTAATGGCTGGAATCCTGATCCCTGTTGCCTGGGCTACCATGTCAGTGGCAATTTTAATCGATGCCGATGTCGCCTTGCTTGTTTCCGTAGTTTTAGCGGTTTTTGTAACTATTTTAGTTGATCCGACTCTATCCACGGCAATTGGCCTTCAAATGGGACTCGTAGCTCTTTTTGGAGGGGTGGTGGGAGTCTATAGTGTGTCCCATCTAAGCCAGCGGTCTGATCTGGCTCGCGCCGGACTTTTCGTTTCAGCAGCTAATGCTTTAATGGTGAGTTCCATAGCTTTGACTACTGGATCAAGCTTAGCTGTTTGGATTGTGGGGTTAATCTTGGGCATTGTCAACGGCTTGGCGTCATCATTCTTGACTGTCGGCGCTTTGCATTGGTTTGAATCGGGATTTCATATTACATCTTCGGTTCGGCTTTTGGAATTATCGAATCCAAATCGTCCGCTGTTGAAACGTTTATTAATGGAGGCACCGGGAACTTATCATCACAGTATACTTGTGGGAAATCTGGCTGAAGCTGCCGCAGAGGCAGTCAATGCCGATGCCACGTTGGTCAGGGTAGCAGCGTTGTATCATGACATTGGGAAACTAAAACGTCCTTATTTCTTTATTGAAAATCAGTTTACCCAAGACAATCCTCATGATAAGATTGCTCCAACTTTAAGTGCGCTGATTATCATTTCCCATATTAAGGACGGACTGGAATTAGCAAAGGAAAATAAACTTCCGCAGCAGATTCAGGATATTATAGCTCAGCACCATGGGGATGGTTTAGTCAGCTTTTTCTATCATAAGGCTCTTGAGGAAAAAGACGATGTTCCTGAGGAAGCCTTTCATTACGAAGGTCCGAGACCACAAACGAAAGAATCGGCTTTGGTCAGCCTTGCCGATACGATAGAAGCGGCTGTGCGTTCTATGAAACATCCTACACCGGGACGAGTTGAAGGTTTTGTCAGGAAAATAATTAAGGACAAGCTTAATGACGGGCAGCTTGATCAATGTGATTTAACTTTTCAGGATCTGGATCGAATTGCTATGGCCTTCGTTAGGGTTCTTAGCGGAATCTTCCATTCTCGGGTGGAGTATCCGGAACTGCCGTCGGGGAAAGATCACTCTTCCAAGAAGCTTGTGACCGATGCCAGTAAAGCAGCCGCAAAAGGTAATGAAGATGGAGTTTCTCCAGAACCACATGAGAGTTCGGAGAAAACTGCCGCTAAGGATAAAGCAGGATCAGAACCACAGGCAATCCCAGAGCATCCTGGGCAGAATTCGTAGCAAACGTTATTTCATGGAGGGAGGTAAGGGCATTATGACTCTGACTTATTGAGTGATGCCCGTTAAATGTGATTTTAGATATTTCTTGGGAAGAAGACACTGTTAGTATTGAATTACGAGATGAATTAACTGAGTTGTTAGAACGGGCAATTCAGGAAGGAATACGTTCCGCCGCAGGACCGGAAGAGGCGGAGGTTAGTTTGATATTAGTTGATAACCAACGGATTCACGAATTGAATCGGGACTATCGGGGAGTTGATCGTCCAACAGATGTTCTCTCTTTTGCTCTTCAAGAGGAAACAGATGAAGAGCCCGATTCAGAGTTCGAAGACGATATGCTTGGAGATATTGTTATTTCAGTTGAAAGGGCACGAGAACAAGCGACAGAATACGGGCATTCCTTGAAACGGGAAATTGTTTATCTAGCGGTCCACGGTACGTTGCATTTATTAGGTTATGATCATGAAAATGATGCGGACAAGCAAGAAATGCGAGCCAAAGAAGAAGAAGTAATGGCTGCTATAGGTTTAGAACGATAGACATTTAAAATGCTTGCTTAAAAGACGGAGGGAAGCATGGGGAGATATCAAAGATCGGGGTTTTGGCGGAGTTTAAATCAAGCGAAACGTGGGATATGGTACACATGTAAAACACAGGGGCACATGCAGTTTCATATCGCAGCCGGAATCTCTGTTTTGTGCTTAGCTTGGTGGATAGAGGTTTCCCGTTCGGAGTGGATGATGCTTATCTTTGCTATTGGCAGCGTTATCAGCGCAGAAGTTATGAATTCTGCACTGGAAATTGTTGTGGATTTGGTTCAGCCTAATTTTGATCCTCTTGCCGGTATGGCCAAGGATGTAGCAGCGGGCGCTGTCCTTGTGACGGCAATTCAAGCAATTGCCATTGGGGCAATTGTTTTTTGCCCGCGTTTTTTTTGTATGGCGAGCCATTTTTTCTAAAGTTTCTACAAGTTTAGGATAGGGATTTTTCACCTTGGCATTTATTCAATCGTAAGGTTTTAACTTCTACAGGTGGAAGTGGTTCTTATACTTTGCTTCGGACTTTTTTCGAGGAGCTGTTAATGACTTTGACTTTGAATCAATTTGAATCTCAGCCGTCAGTAATTCTGGAATCAAGTATTTCGCCTCAAGTAAGAGAAGAGCTTGTCTGCAAGGCTGAAGCGGCCTACAAACAAGCCTATGTTCCTTATTCACATTATCCCGTTGGAGCGGCGGCACTGTTTTCCTCAGGAAAGATTTTCAGCGGTTGTAATGTTGAGAATGCTAGTTATGGTTTAACAATCTGCGCTGAGAGAAATGCTGTTTTTCAAGCTGCGGCTCAAGGGGAGCGTGAGCTGAAGGCGATTGTTGTTGCAGTTCCGACTGATGAGTTCCCATCTCCCTGTGGTGCTTGCCGGCAGGTAATTCGCGAATTCGCCAAGGATTGTCTGGTGATTTTGGTTAATGGCCGGAGGGAGACGCGATGGACGACCTTAGGGAGGCTGCTGCCGGAGTCGTTTGGGCCGGATTTTTTGAGCGGGACGGGACTTGAGTGACACAGCGCTCGGGTCGTACGTTCGCAGAGCAAACTAACGTTCAAGCGACTGGCTTTGGGGTGCGGGGTTCATCCTTCGGCGATAGCAATTTTTTAGGGAACCCGCCTACGGCGATAATCTCCACCGGAGATTATCGTGCCATAAGCACCATCCTTGGCGCTATGGCGGCGGCGTACGTCCTGTGCGCCGCCCCGATCTGAGGTCAGTCGCTTTCACGAAGTTTGCTGGGCTGCTTACGTAAAGACCTCACGCTTTTGCAACTCCGCGCCCTGAATTTGGGAACAGAACATTTGCTTTTTGGAGAATGCTTCGTAATTTGTGATTGCAAAGAACGAACTGAATAGATGCTACATCTAAGGGTTATGGTAAGTATAGAAGAAAGAACTAAAGTTTAAGAATAGGGAAGTGACTTCACCGTTGGTTTCAATAACTTCGAAAGAATTCCGTTCCGGTTTCGTCTCAGTAATTGGCAGGCCGAATGCGGGAAAATCTACATTACTTAATCATTTGTTAGGACAAAAGGTGCTGATTATGTCTGATAAGCCCCAGACGACACGCAATCGTATTCAATGTATTTTAACGGAGGAACGGGGGCAAATTGTTTTTCTGGATACTCCCGGGATACATAAGCCTAAGCATAAGTTAGGGGAATATATGGTGGGTGCAGCAAAGGAATCGATGCGCGAAGTGGATGCTATTTTGTATATGGTTGATCTTTCCTCGGAATTCGGTTCTGGGGAAGAGTACATTATTGAGATGCTTAAGCATACTAAGACCCCGGTTGTACTGGTTTTGAATAAGGTCGATTTGTTGGATAAGGAGCAATTGCTGCAAAAAATCCAGCAGTTTTCGTCTTTGGCTGAGTTTAAGGCGATCGTTCCTATTTCAGCGAAAACTGGGGAGAATACGGATGAGTTGCTGAAAGTTATTTTTAATCTTCTTCCTAAGGGGCCGATGTATTATCCTGAGGATGAAGTTACGGATCAGCCGGAGCGGTTTATTATGGCGGAATTGATTCGAGAAAAGGTTTTACAGTTGACTCGTGATGAAATTCCTCATTCGATTGCTGTGGTGATCGAAGAAGTTCATGAGAAGAAGACTTTAGTTAAGATTCGGGGTTTGATCGTTGTTGAGCGTGAATCTCAAAAGGGCATTATTATCGGGGCCAAGGGAAAACAACTGAAGGAGATTGGAAGTTTAGCCCGTCAAGATATTGAGGCTTTACTGGGAAGTCCTGTCTTTTTGGAGCTTTGGGTTAAAGTGAAGAAGGATTGGCGTAATCGGGTTGATAGTTTGCGTAATTATGGGTATGGGAAGGATCGAGATGAATAAAATGAATGGTATTAATTTAGCAGGTATGACTGATCACACGCTTTTAAAGCCGCAGGCTGCTGAAAAGGATATTGTTGCTTTATGTCTTGAAGCGCAGGAGCATAAGTTTGCAACGGTTTGTGTGAACCCTTCCTATGTTCAGACAGCGGCTAAGCTTTTGTTTGGTACGGGAATTGGTGTGGCTGCTGTTGTTGGCTTTCCTCTGGGGGCTACCTTTACAGAAGCTAAAGTATTGGAAGTTTATATGGTTAAAGCTCATGGGGGCAAAGAAGTTGATATGGTTATTAATGTCGGCTGGGCCAAGTCCGGTAAGTGGGACGCGGTCGAACGGGATATTGTCCGGGTTGTCGAAGCCGCCCATGGCTGCGGCCTTTTAATCAAGGTTATTATTGAGACTTGTTTATTGACGGAAGATGAGAAGAAAACGGCGGCGGAGATTGTTAAGCGGTCCGGTGCTGATTTTATCAAGACTTCGACGGGGTTTGCCGGTGGGGGAGCAACCGTTGAGGATGTGCAAAATCTCAAAAAATGGGTTGGAGAATATGTTAAGGTGAAGGCTTCCGGGGGGATAAGGACGAAGGAGTTTGCTCTTCAGTTGGTAGAGGCTGGCGCGGAGAGGCTGGGGACTAGCGCGGTCCTTGAGTGAGGGACTTGTATGACAGAGCGCTCAGTCATACGACGCAGAGCAAACTAGCCGTTCAAGCGACTGGCTTTAGGGTGCGGGGTTCATCCTCCGGCGATAGTATTGTTTGAAGAATCCGCCTTCGGCGATAATCTCCACTGGAGATTATCGCACCATAGGCGCCGTCCTTGGCGCCATGGCGGCGGCGCACGTCCTATGCGCCGCCCCGTGTCTGGGGTCAGTCGCTTTCACGGAGTTTGCTAGCTGCTTACGTAAAGACTTCACGCTCTTGTCATACTGCGTCCTGGTCTTAGGGTCGGGGGAACGACGGGGATGCTGTGGTGACGGCACATTATATGTGCACCGTCTGAATCGGGAATTTTCTGGAGGGTTTTCTCGTCATGCAGTATCTTGGGCTGGGTTAGGGGACGGATGGGAGTATTGTGATAACTGCTCCCCAAGCACTGTTGGAGTTGATGTGCCTTCAGTTTGTAAAGGTAGTTATGTTCATTCTGATTCTTCCCTGGCATATTTTGCAATTGGTGTTGGCTAAAGTGTGTTAAAAGGACCGTCCCCCGTGTTCACGTGTTCATGTATAGTTGGCTTAGAGATAACAAAGAATAGAAAGGGTTGAGGGCGTGGCCGTTTATCATGCGGACGCGTTGGTGATTCGGAGCCGAGAATATGGAGAATCGGATCGGGTGCTCACGCTTTTTTCCCGGGAAATGGGGAAGATTCAGGCTGTTGCTAAGGGAGTGAGAAAACCTAAGAGTCGTCAAAGGGCCGGGGCGCAGTTGTTTACATATGGGGATTTTTTAATTCATAAGGGAAAGAGTTTAGATACGGTGAGCCAGTGTAGTCCGAAGGAAAGTTTTTCTTACCTTTGGTCAGATTTGGATCGTTCTTTGGCAGCTTCGGCTATGGCGGAGCTTTTAGATATTTCGACGATTTCGGGGCAGCCTAATGCCGAACTTTTTACCCTGACGCTGACTTGCTTATTTCTTCTTGAACAGTATGAAACGTCTCTTCTGCTTAGTGCCTATGCTCTGCGTTTGATGGTCATTTTAGGATATCGGCCTCATTTGGGTGATTGTGTGGAGTGCGGGGAGAGGTTACAAGGTGAACGCTTGTTTTTTAGTTCTGAAGCAGGTGGTACGCTTTGTGGACGGTGCAGGGAGAGTTATTCCGGACGGATGGTTCGGGCGGGCAGTATTGCTTTTATGCGTCAGTTGATTCAGGCTGATCTTTCTAAGCTTGACCGGCTGCGTTGGGCTGCGTGGATGAGAGAGGAAGTTTTGGAGACATTGCGGCATTATTTGGAGCATAAGTTTGAAAGACCTCTTAAATCCTGGAGATTGGAAAACACTATTAGTGATGGCTTAGAACGTCATATCCGATCTTTGAACGGAAAGGAAGGAAAAGAATTTGAGTGAAGCGTTGTGGTCGGAACTTGAGAAGATGGATATTTTGCGGGAACGCATGGGCATCGGATACGAGGAAGCCCGTGCTGCTTTGAATTCAGCTCAGGGTGATGTGATAAAGGCCTTGGATTGTTTAGAGAGAGATCGACATGAACATGATAGGATAAAGATATGTGAGGAGATTCCTGATCGTGGACAGGAATTGTGGGACAGTCTTAAAGCTAAAATGAAGGAGTTTAATCGAACAAAGATTAATCTGAAGAGAAATGATACGACGGTTTTAAGTCTTTCGGCTCCCTTGGGAGTGGCTTTAGCCTATTCGGTTTGGAGAAAACCCAGCTTGCGGATGGTGGCTCTTGTTGGAGCTGTCGGAGCGGCTTTAAATCATTTTCATTTAGAAATTGATACTGTTGATAAGCCCTCGATCTATACTGATGACGGCTATAATTTCGTAGCAAGTGAGGATTGAAATCTTTAGGTAAAAAATACCATAAATGTTTGACACAATTTTATTTACAGCATATAATTATGATTAATTAACCTAAGAATGCGATGATGGGCAGGAAGTTTGCGGAGGTCTCTATAGAGAGTTCGGGGATGGTGGAAGCCGAATGAGATGGCAAATGGGGCAGCTCTGAGCGTTAGAAAATTAAGAGGACCCTTTACTTGGGTCAAACAGGGTGGAACCGCGGGAACAAGCTCTCGTCCCTGTAGCCGTTATGGCTGCGGGAGTGAGTGCTTTTTTATTTGCCGAAATTCCTTCAGCTAAACAACTTTATTCTTAACCTAGGAGGCTGGACTATGAAATTTCAAGATTTAATCCTGACCCTTAATCAGTTCTGGGGGGAACAAGGTTGCATTATTGCTCAGCCCTATGATGTGGAAAAAGGGGCTGGTACGATGAATCCTTCTACTTTCTTACGCGCCCTTGGGCCTGAACCCTGGAATGTGGCCTATGTTGAGCCATCCCGTCGGCCGACGGACGGACGCTATGGCGAAAATCCGAATCGTTTGCAGCACTATTTTCAATACCAAGTTATTCTCAAACCTTCGCCGGACAATGTTCAAGAGTTATACCTGAATAGTCTGGAACGTATTGGTGTTAATCCCAAGGAACATGATATCCGTTTCGTGGAGGACAACTGGGAATCGCCAACTATGGGTGCTTGGGGCCTGGGCTGGGAAGTCTGGCTTGACGGCATGGAAGTGTCCCAATTTACCTATTTTCAGCAGTGCGGAGGGATTGACTGTAAACCTGTCTGTGCTGAAATCACCTATGGCTTAGAGCGGCTGGCTACCTATATCCAGGATAAAGACAGTGTCTACGATATCGAATGGGTCGGGGACGTAACCTATGGAGATATTTATTTGCAGAATGAGATTGACTACTCCCATTACAATTTTGAAGTTGCGGATATTGAAGCGTTACAGACTTGGTTTGATATGTATGAACGTGAAGCTAAGAGAGTCGTGGAAAAAGGGCTGGTTCTGCCTGCCTATGACTATGTCTTGAAATGTTCGCATACTTTTAATCTTTTAGATGCCCGCGGAGCCATCAGTGTTACTGAGCGCACCAGCTATATCGGGCGGGTAAGAGCCCTTGCCCGTCTTTGTGCACAGGCTTATGTGGAACAGCGAGAAAAACTGGGTTTCCCTTTGCTCAAGAATAATTCCCAGAAAGAGGTGAAATAAGGTGGCAAAGGACTTTTTGCTGGAAATCGGAACAGAAGAAATCCCGGCTAAATTTTCCCCGGGTGCCATGAAGCAATTGGAGGAACAAGCAAGTAAGCGTTTTGAGGAACTTCGCTTGAGCTATAGCAAACTGGATATTTATGCCACACCGAGGCGGCTGGCCCTTTTAGCAAGGGATCTTCAGGATAAGCAGGAAGATTTGTTGACAGAGGTTAAAGGCCCTGCTGTCAAAGCGGCCTATGATGCCAAGGGTGTTCCCACAAAGGCTGCTCAAGGTTTTGCTAAAGGCCAGGGTGTAACGGTGGAAGATTTATTTGTCCAAGAGGTTAACGGTGTGCCTTATGTATTTGCCCGCAAATCTGAAATAGGTGTGGAAACCGCGACACTTTTGCCTCAATTAGCTCAAGACATGATTCATGCCCTGCATTTTCCGAAACCTATGCGCTGGGGAGACTTGGATTTCCGTTTTGCACGTCCGATACGCTGGATCGTGGCTCTTTATGGCACCGACGTCGTTAATTTTGAATTTGTAGGTTTGGAGTCCGGCCGCAGTACACGGGGACATCGCACTTTAGCAAAAGACTCTGTTCTAATAGAGAATGCTTCAGATTACAGCGACGTTTTGCGCAAGGCTTATGTCATGGTAAATCCTGAAGAACGTAAGGAGACAATACAAACACAAATTAAAGCTCTTGCGGAGAAAGTGGGCGGGGAGGTTCCCGATGATGAAGAACTTCTTGAGGAAGTCATCCATATTGTAGAATATCCTACCGCTTTGTTGGGCGAAGTTGCAGATCGTTACATGCATTTGCCTGAAGCAGTCATTACAACGCCTATGCGTGAACATCAGCGTTATTTTCCTGTTCGGTCTAAAGAAGGGAAACTATTACCTTACTTTATTACAGTGCGTAATGGTGATGCTTTTGCTTTGGAAGTCGTTAAGGCCGGTAATGAAAAGGTTTTAAAAGCTCGTTTGGAGGATGCCGCTTTTTATTATCGTGAAGATCAGAAAGTGCCGCTGAGTGAGCTTGTTTCCAAGCTTAAAAAAGTTGTCTATCATGAAAAACTGGGTACCGTCGAGCAAAGGGTAGAACGTTTGCGCAGGCTGTCACGTTTTATCGCCGAAAGATTAGGCTATGCCAAATCCCTCACAGAGGATATTGACCGCACAGCCTATTTGGCAAAGGCCGACCTTGTTACCTTAATGGTCAGTGATTTTCCTGAATTGCAGGGAATTATGGGTTCGGATTATGCAAGGGCGAACGGTGAGAATCCAGTGGTATGTCAGGGAATTTTCGAACATTATCAGCCCCGCTTTGCCGGTGATAGTTTGCCGGTATCTGAAGCAGGCCACGTTGTCAGTATTGCGGATAAACTGGATGCTATCGTTGGAGCCTTTGGGATTGGAATTCAGCCGACGGGTTCCCAGGATCCTTATGCCTTAAGACGTCAAGCCCAAGGGATTGTGGCAATACTCTTAGAGTCCGGCTGGAACCTTTCTTTGACCGAGCTTCTGCAGGAAGCATATCGGTCCTTTGGGGAACAGGGGACTTCGCTGCTGCCGCTGGAGGAGATAATGAAACTCCTGCAGGACTTCTTCCAACAACGGTTAAGGTTTGTGCTCCAGGAACAGGGACTGCGTTATGATACGGTGGATTCCGTTTTAGCGCAAGGCGGAGACCAATTAAACCGTGTTCTGCAAAAAGCACGGGTACTTGCGGAAAAACGTGAAGAGGAAGGCTTTGTATCTTATCTTCAGGCCTATACCCGGTGCTTCAATCTGACGAAAAAAGAATCTGAACAAAAACTAAACCCTGATTTATTAGTTGATGCGAGCGAAGCGGCTTTAGAAAAAGGGATTGCTCAGCGCCGAGAACGTTTTGCCAAAGCCCTGAATGATGGCAGCTTCGAGGAAGCATACCAATTGGCCGGGGAGCTTGTTCCCTTGATTGAAGCTCTCTTCCAAGCAGTCATGATAATGGTTGAGGACGTGAACTTGAAGAACAATCGACTCGCCTTGTTGGGAGAGTGCGTTAAAATGTTAGGGTGTTTAGGCGAATTGAGTGTTTTAGCTTAAGGATTAATGTTATAAGTGCAATTAACGGTTTTGCTTTTGCTATGACTCGGTAAAGGCAGTTTCCTTCGGATTAAGGACTTAGGGATGGGGCTCGTCGCTCCATCCTTAGCTTTAATTAAAGCACAAATACATGATCAATCTAATTGGATTAATGACCAGGGAAATAACTTTTTTGGGCGTCATTGGTTGGAAGTGCACTTTGAAAAGACTTTAATAAAAGTGTTTTGAGTGAGATTCTGTTTTTTTTCAGATAAGCCCGACTTAAAATATGTTTTCTGATCACTGTTTCTTTAGTGACGATTATTTTGTTTTAAGCTTTTTAAATAATATAAAAGGATATTCCAATTAAACATGTTAGGTAGTTATGGCAATAAATTATAAACACTATCTAGTAAATAGATAATATAATGTGGTATAATTGTACGCATAAACCTCATTTAGTATGTCACATTAAAGGTAGAAAGAATCATTAAGAGGTGAAATGGGTTGGAATGGACGGATCGTCAACAGCGAATTGTGGAGATCGTTAAAGAAGCAGGATCCATAACCGGTGAAAAAATTGCGGAAAAGCTGGATTTGACGCGAGCAACCCTCCGCCCGGATTTAACTATTTTGACGATGTCCGGGGTCTTAGTGGCCAGACCGCGTGTCGGGTATTCGTACCGAGATGATCTTGGACCATCCCCGATGATGGAAAGGCTGCTTCAATTAAGAGTTTGTTCTTTTAAGTCGATGGCGGTAACTATACCGGAAAGTGCAAGTATCTATGAAGCAGCTGTGACGATGTTTACACAAAACGTTGGAAGCCTAGCGGTTGTTGGGCCGGAGCGGGTGCTCTTGGGAATGATTTCACGTAAAGATATTATGAAAGCGTCTCTCGGCAAGGGAGATCTTCAGCAAGTTCCTGTCGGGGTTATTATGACAAGGATGCCCAATATTTTCATGACGACTCCGGATGAACCTGTGTATAGCGCAGCTAAAAAGCTTGTTCAACATCAGGTTGACAGCTTGCCGGTTGTTGAAAGTTTCATTGACGAAAACGGGGAAGAATGTTATGAGGTTGTAGGGCGTTTCACAAAGACTAATGTAACAAAACTCTTTGTGCAGATTGCTGAGACGAAAGCATAGCTGTCACAACTATGAGCGATCAAAACGGCTTGAGATCGATCACCTGCAATATTGGTTATGAGTTTGGATGTGATACATATCCAGTGGTCAGGAGTAGGCGGGGTCTTTATGAGAATTAGGAATAAGACGGAGGTGTAGTCGTGTGGACGTAACGGGCCCAATGCCTGTATTATATGTAATTTCAGATGCCCTCGGTGAAACGGCCGAGTTTGTAGGCCGGGCGGCTGCAGCACAATTTATCGGTATAAAAACTCGAATCCGAAGAGTTCCCTATGTACGGGATGAGGCGCATCTGGAGGAGATCCTGGAAGAGGCTGTAGCTGAACAGGCAATTTTAGTCTATACCTTGGTATTGAAAGGCCTTAGAGATTATTTAGAGCGAAGAGCTGCTGAGAGAGGCCTGAAAACGGTGGATATTTTAGGCCCTGTGATTGAGGCTCTTTCTAAGCAGACGGGTATGGAACCTACCCATACCCCTAACATTATTCACCGTTTGGATGAGCAGTATTTCCGGAAAGTTGAGGCCATTGAATTCGCCGTCAAATATGATGACGGGAAAGATCCCCGCGGAGTTCTTTATGCGGATGTAGTATTGATTGGAGTTTCTCGGACCTCAAAGACTCCGCTGAGTATGTATCTTGCCCATAAAGGTCTTAAAGCGGCGAATATACCCTTGGTCCCAGAGGTAATACCTCCGGATGAGCTTTATGCAATTTCACCACGAAAAATAATCGGTCTGACTTTGCGGCCTGAGCTTTTGAATCAAATTCGTACTGAGCGCTTGAAAACTCTCGGGTTAGGCGCCTCGGCAGATTACGCGAACTTAGAGCGGATCATGCAAGAATTAGAATATGCGCGTGGAATTATGAAGCGCATAGGATGTCCAGTCGTTGATGCAACAGGCAAAGCAGTTGAAGAAACTGCGAGCATCGTGTTAGAAATATTGTTTAAGGGGGAGCGAAATGGCTAAGAAGTATGTTTATTTATTCCGTGAAGGGAAAGCCTCTATGCGCGACTTGCTGGGTGGAAAAGGAGCTAACTTGGCAGAGATGACCCAAATTGGGCTGCCTGTGCCTCCAGGATTTACTATTACCACAGAGGCCTGCAACGCGTATTATGTCAACGGAGAAAATGTTCCGGATGGGACTTGGGATCAAGTTTGGCCGGCTTTAGCTGAGGTTGAAGCAGCGACCGGAAAACTCTTCGGAGATAAGAAAAATCCGCTTCTTGTTTCGGTAAGGTCTGGAGCAAAATTCTCCATGCCGGGCATGATGGATACCGTACTTAACCTTGGTTTGAATGATGATACTGTCGAAGCCTTAGCAGTTAACACACAAAATGAGCGCTTCGCTTGGGATTGCTACCGCCGTTTTATTCAAATGTTCGGCGATGTGGTGCTTGAGATTGAACATTATTTATTTGAACAGATCTTAGAGAAGGCAAAAGATAAGCAGGGAGTTCGTTTCGATTCGGAGCTTTCCCCCGAAAGCCTGAAATGGATGGTTGGCGAGTACAAAAAACAAATTCAACGCAGTACAGGAAAGCCCTTTCCAATGGATCCGAAAGAACAGCTGCAGCTGGCCGTGTTAGCCGTTTTCCGAAGCTGGAATAACGACCGGGCCAATGTCTATCGCATCATTAATAATATTCCCCACGATATTGGAACGGCTGTCAACGTACAGTCCATGGTCTTTGGCAATATGGGATCAGATTCAGGAACCGGGGTCGCTTTCACCCGCAATCCTTCGACCGGTGAGAAAGCACTTTACGGAGAATACCTGATGAATGCCCAGGGTGAAGATGTGGTAGCAGGGATACGTACGCCCCAGCCTATCGCTACCTTAGCCCAAGAAAACGAAAATATCTACAAACAGTTTGTGGAAAATTCCCAACGCCTCGAGGCTCATTATCGGGATATGCAGGATATTGAATTTACCATTGAACGGGGCAAGCTGTATATGCTGCAAACTCGCAATGGGAAAAGAACGGCTTCGGCAGCTATCCGAGTGGCCGTCGATCTTTACCATGAGGGTATGATTAGTAAAGAAGAAGCAGTCATGCGCATCGAACCTCAGCAACTGGATCATCTGCTTCATCGCCGGATGGATGGAGAAGCAAAACTCCAAATTCTGGCCAAGGGTCTTCCGGCTTCACCAGGTGCCGCTTCCGGCAAAATCGTTTTTAGCGCTGAAGAGGCAGAACGTTTAGGACAATTAGGCGAAAAGGTTATACTTGTCCGTACGGAAACAACTCCTGACGATATCCGTGGAATTTTGGCGGCTCAAGGAATTTTAACCAGCCGCGGTGGTATGACCAGTCATGCAGCGGTAGTATCCCGTCATATGGGAAAACCGGCTGTCTGCGGTTGTGATGCTTTAAAAATTGACTATGCGCAAAAGTTGGTCGCTATCGACGGTGTTGAATATCCGGAAGGAACTCTTTTCTCAATTGATGGGGCAACAGGCCGAGTCATTAAAGGCGAAGTCAAGATGGTTGATCCCGAATTAAGTGAAGGGTTTAAAGAGTTCTTAGGTTGGGCTGATGAAATATCCCGCTTGAAAGTTATGGCCAATGCCGATACTCCGACTGAAGCAACCAATGCCCGGAATTTTGGCGCTGTGGGAATCGGCCTTACGCGAACCGAGCATATGTTTATGGATCCTGAACGGATTCCTATTGTTCAGGAAATGATTCTGGCTCAAACTTTGGAAGAACGAGAAGTTGCTCTGGCTAAATTACTGCCGATGCAAGAAGAAGACTTCTATGGGATTTTAAAAGCGATGGAAGGCTTCCCTGTAACCATTCGTCTCTTGGATCCGCCTTTGCATGAGTTTTTGCCGCATTCTGAAGAGCTGATTGTTGAGATTACGAAACTTCGTATGTCTAAGAGCGATCCGCAAGCTTTAAATGAAAAAGAAAGTTTGTTACGCAAAGTACGCGCTCTATCCGAGCTTAACCCGATGTTAGGCCATCGCGGCTGTCGTCTGGGAGTTTCTTTCCCTGAAATTACAGTCATGCAGGCAAGAGCTATTTTCCAAGCCAGTGCCCGCTTAGTGAAAGAAGGCTGTGATATTCATCCGGAGGTTATGATCCCGCTGACTATGGGCAAAGAAGAGTTTGTGATGATGCGCAAACTGGTTGACGATACGGCCCAAGCGGTTATGAGTGAACAAAATGTTCAAATTAAATATCATGTGGGAACTATGATTGAGGTACCGCGGGCTGCCCTTCTGGCAGATGAAATCGGTAAAGTGGCCGACTTCTTCTCCTTTGGTACGAATGACTTAACTCAGATGACTATGGGCTTATCCCGTGATGATGCCCAAGGTAAGTTCCTGCCTGTTTATCTGGAAAAGAACCTCCTGAAATCAGATCCTTTCGTCGTACTTGACCGCGACGGAGTTGGGAAGTTAATTGATATGGCTGTGAAACTCGGCCGAGGTTCTAACCCGGATATTAGTTTGGGAATTTGCGGTGAACACGGTGGGGAGCCGAATTCAGTGGAATTCTGTCATCTCGTAGGCTTGAATTATGTTTCCTGCTCGCCGTTCCGGGTTCCGATAGCTCGTTTGGCTGCCGCCCAGGCGGCTGTTATCAACAAAGACCAATCAAAATAAGGCAAAAACAGTATAATTTTGAAGTTTCAAAAGCCTTATACACCAAGGCTTTGAAGGTTTAGGTGCAAAAATAGTAGGGGTATTGTCTTTTATGATATTAAGAGACAATACCCTAATTTTATTAATCTTTTTCATTCAGGAACAAAATTACAGTTAGAAAATAGGTATTATGGAACACATTATTGGGTTAATTATAGAACACTTTTTGTGGTAGAATGTCGTATAAAAGTCGGATTAGTTTGGGGGGATCTATATCCGAATCGGATATATCCGAGGTAAAGAAAATAGTCGATTCTACAAGGTACAAATGAACTTTCTAAATAGCTCAAATGTAGAAAAAAGTATTCCACGAGAAAAACCCCGGTAACATTACATTAAATGAGATAATTAATTTCGCAAGGTCAGGCGACATTATTTTTGTTTACAGTATTGAATCGTTAGGGAAAACGTTAAATCCATTATTAGGTTTATCATGTATGCCCATAAGAAGAATATTGCCTTGTACATAAAAAAGGAAAAATTCGATTCGGCTAGTCAGCTTGGGAAATATACATTAAGTATTATAGCTGTACTTGATGAGATAGGTGGTAAAACTGGTTTAATGGAGCGTACAGAAGCTCTATTTGGTAAAGGTAGGATTCCCAGAAAATTGGCAGATTTAAGGGCTTATATGAAGCTAGTTGAGAAGAACGAAATGACGGTAAAAGAAGTTTGCAATAAACTTAATATAGGCAGAACTACTTATTATAGGCGTTGTAAGCAGCTGGAAGATACAATTTTTGAAGGGGTAGAAGATGGAGAAGATACGAGCTTCGACCAAGGCTGCTACAATGGCTTCAATCTCCGCAGGATCTGCAATGGACACTCTCCATTCATCACCTCCCAATGAATTTAACCGGGCATTACCCGGCAGAACCAGCTTTCCGATTTTGTTAGGATCACAGCCTGATAACCTTAATCTAAAATTAGGGATTTCTTGGTTACCAAGATTATTCGGATTTCCTATTGCCACGAGGTGACCACTTTGAATAATAGCCACACTGTCACAAATACGCTGCGCCTCACCAAACCGGTAATTTGAAAGTGAGCTGAAAACACCGTATAATCTAAATGTCAAGAGTTATTGACATTAAATTAATTATAGAATATTATAAAATAATCCCAATAATCATTTGATGTTTAGGTTTAAGGGGTTAATTTATATTATGGTCGGGTATACCATATTTATAAGCAAGTAAATTAATTGAAGACTCTATATGATTCCATTTACTAAAACTATTAAAGCTTTTTAGTAAGCTGAAAATAATATTTAGTCGCTGATGTGGCCTTTATGGTAAATTCATTTAGGAGATGTTATAGTTATGCCAATGAACTCTTATTCAAAAATAAAAAAAATTATTCAGACTCAATTAAATTTAGGAAAAAGTAATTTCGTTATTTTTCCTTTCGGAGAAAAAGGAATGTTAACAAAGGGAATTTTAAATGGGTTATTTAATATAAATGAAGCCTTCATAATTGATAATAACCTTTCGAAAATTAATAAATCAATAAATAATATAGAATATTTAAATAATATTGATTGCACAGAATATACATTTTTAATATCTAGTGATAATTCAAATTATTATCAAGAATTGCGTCAAATGATAGAGAAATATGTTCCGCGTGAGAATATTGTTGACATGTTCCCTAAAACTAATAAAGGTAAATATAGCTATGGACCTATTTGTGATCACTGGTTGGTCGAAAGTGTTGGGGCATTTTGTAGTTTTGCATTGGGGACTGATGTAGTGGAAAACCATCCAACAGGATATATTTCAACACATCCTTTTTTATATATGGGTGTAGATGACGTCTTTCCATACGACTATGCATCAATGCAAGACAATCAATGGTATTTTCCAGATGTGCAACCAAAAGGGCATAGTAATAAACTTAAAAAGAGTATTATCGGTAATGATGTATGGCTAGGCCAAAATGTTATTATTACTAATGGTTCCAATATTGGAAATGGAGTAATTGCTGCCGCTGGTGCTGTGATTACCAAAGATGTTCCAGATTATGCAGTAGTAGCTGGGGTACCTGCCAGGATTATAAAGTTCCGCTATACTAAGGAACAAATAGATGAATTAAATAAGATAGCCTGGTGGAATTGGAGTGATGAAAAAATAAGAGAATGTTATGATGACTTTTATGAAGATATCCAAGTTTTCATTAAGAAGCATAGCAATAAAATGGAGATTTAATAGTTTCAATGTAACAAACCTTATATTATTACTGAAGTTTCGGTCGCGACCGAGCATAGGTCGTGTAATTTAACCAGCTAAAAGCCCTTGAAAAAGCTAGTTAATCGTTAATAACCCAAAAAAATAATGGTATTAGGCTACCTGAAAATTAGATAAACAGGGGTCTATAGGGGTGCGAAACTTCAGAAAGTATAATGGGAATCGATTCGGAAATCCCGCAGTTAGTGCAATTGCTTGAGTCAAAGCAATCGGGATAATAAATTATTAATCAAATTGCCTATTGCCTATTGCCTTGCCAAACTTGCTTTCAACAACAAGGGTAAGTATTAGCAGAATTATTGAACACTCTTAATCCAAATAGTGCAGTGAGACTTATTTAGAGCCTAACGTTCCAATACATGGACATTAGGCTATTTCTATTTTCTAAATTATCGTCAGTAATAAAAATGCGAATGAGACTTTAGTGTTAAAGGCGTCAATAGCGGAGTTGATGGCATTTGCGATAATGCTCGTATCTTTATTGGCGATAGCCTTGCCGGTCGTGTCAGCGATTTCAGGGCCGACTTGTTAATAATGTTAAGGCTAGTCTTGGTGACTTTGATTCAGTGCCGTCTTGTTCAAAGTCTCTACGAAAGACAGCGAATAGCAGCACTGATAAGCCAAGGGGACCATACCCCTTATTCCTGGCTGAAGGTATGGATAAAGATGTATTTATGTGAAGGACAGTTGGAATAGTTATATCTCTTAGAAAATCTGTTTGATTAAAGTCGGCTTTGGTCCAGGATAAAGTGTACGGAAAATCGCTTCTTTAAATAAAAACGATTTCTAACTTGGTGCTTTAAGCGATCGACCTGCCTCTGAATACCAATTTTTGTGATTATCCTTTCAAAAAAGGGAAGTTATTTTTAGAAAACAAAATAATTGTCGAAATTCCGTTAAGTTGATGTCGGTAATCAAGGTTTTTCCATAAATTCACTAAGGTTTTTCATAGAATTGTCGATAAAATAAGTATAAGCGTAAAGTAAATGCTTGTCTTTGAATTAAAACTACTATAGAACAATAAATTAATCCTTAGCTCAGTTGGGTAGAATCGTAAGGGTAGTATTCAGTTAATACTGTCTCTTTGCCCCCATAAATAGCATATAAAAGCTATTTCAACAGTTTTACGGATTAATGAGAGAATTTTAAAAATATAATATCCAAGTCGTGAAATGGACAATGAGATAATCGAAATTCAATGCCTTTGTGACCTTATTGGGTATAGGAAATTAGAAACTACTTAGGGGATCAGCATGACATGCATAGCATGCTCTATAAGTGTTGTATGTATCGAGGAGTGATAAATAAATGCGTAAATATCAACAGAAACAGTTATTAGAGCTTATTGGTACATTGCATGAAGCCAATGTTAAAATAAAGAAATTTTTAGATAAAGAAAATAAAGAAGCGGCTGTGAAGCTCATTCTTGATAGCAATGAATGTGCAATCCAAATTGGCCATTTCATAGAGGAGAATGAAGGAGAAGGTACGGCAACAGTTTCTTATCTGGAACAATACTGTGAACTGTTATATCAGGCTAGTATATCTGTAGACAGCAGCAAGACCTTTAAGCAGATTAAGAAGCAGTTAAGTACAATTGAAAATAGTATCAAGCTTGACTTGAGGGCAGATAGGTTTGAGGCGGTGTTCCTGCCATATAAGGCATCTATGTGGGATTCCATGGAAAGCGTGTGGCTGGCGGCAAAAGATGACCCACAGTGCGATGCCTATGTGATACCAATTCCCTATTATGATATACAACCTGGAAAGGTTCTAGGGAAGATGCATTATGAAGGTGATCAATATCCGGACTATGTACCGATTACGGACTGGCGGCAGTATAAGATTGAAGAAAGGCATCCAGACATCATCTATGTGCATAATCCGTATGATGATACTAACTTAGTAACATCTGTTCATCCGGATTTTTATTGCAAAGAATTAAAGAATTATACTGACTTGCTTGTTTACATTCCCTATTTCGTTTGTTTGGATGATGTACCGGAGCATTTCTGTGTAAACCCGGGTACAATTTATGCGGACAGAGTGATGGTTGAATCAGATAAAATAAGGGACACCTACATCAGGGAATTCCGTAAGTTTGAGAAACAAAACCAATTTGAAGGAATGTTAGGAAAGCCGAAAGAAAAATTTGTGGCACTTG
The DNA here is from genome assembly GCF_002196785.1 of Desulfosporosinus sp. FKA. Classification (NCBI taxonomy): domain Bacteria; kingdom Bacillati; phylum Bacillota; class Clostridia; order Eubacteriales; family Desulfitobacteriaceae; genus Desulfosporosinus; species Desulfosporosinus sp. FKA. The sequence goes on from NZ_NAHZ01000031.1 coordinate 357,331, forward strand.
GCTCACCTAAGTTTGATAAAGTATTTACTACGAAAAGAGATGACAGTAGGACACCCGAAGAATGGCTGAAATTGATAGTGAAGCAAGATGGAAGTAGAAAGAAGGTGGTACTATATAATACAAGTCTATCAGGCCTGCTGGAAGGAAATGAGAAGGTATTAACTAAATTACGGTATGTTTTTAATTGTTTCAAGGGGAAGGAAGATGTAGTCTTGCTTTGGAGACCTCACCCGTTATCTGCTTCAACTTATGCGGCTATGCGTCCAACCCTGTTGAATGAATACCAGAAGATTGTTGCGGAGTACAGGCAGGATGGCTGGGGTATCTACAATGACAACTCCAGTTTAGGAGACATTTTGGAAGTGAAGTCTAACAACTTGATTTATGATGACAGCAGTGACTTACACCGCGCAATCGCTTTGAGCGACGCTTATTATGGGGATTGGAGTTCGGTGGTTGAGCTGTATACAGCGACCGGGAAACCAATTATGTGGCAAAATGTTGATGAAACCAGGCAAAACGATGAGCATGGTGATTATCGGATACTGCCTTGGTGTTTCTGTGTTGATGAAAAGTATGTCTGGTTTATTCTCGATCAGTTCGGAATGCTACTGCAGATAGATCTCAGCACATATAAAGTCTCGGAAGTCGACTGGATACCAAACGAAGATAAATTTACGGGAAAGATGTTATATTGGGCAGCAAAAGAGTACCGCGGAAAGATATATTTTTCTCCGGTTAGTGCAAAAGAAATAGCAGTTTACGATATTGATTCAAAGCGGTTTGATAAAATTGCGTTTAGAACACCAGACACTGACATATCAACGTATAGCGAAATATATTGCGGTATCTTTCCGTATGGGGATTATGTGTACTTCATACCTGCTCATGGCAGAAATATTATAAGACTTAATACTCAAACAAACGAACTTGATTTTTATGATGATTGGTATGAAAAGCTGAATTGCATTATGCCATTTCCGTCATCAGGCTCAGACTTACGACTGCACAATGCTCTTGTTCCTTGCTTTGCAAAAGATAGTATATGGCTTGCTGCAGGTTATGGCGCAAATGCGGTAGTTGAGTTTAACTTAAAAACGCACAGTACGACTGTTTATAAAGTAAGTGATAATAATTACCATTATGGAATGATACGATTTGACGGTGAGAATTTTTGGTTATGTCCGTGGGAGTTTCAAGGCGAGCCAATAGTAAAGTGGCATCCAGATAAGGGCGTTTTGAAAGAGTTTTTTGATATCCATACTGGAACAGAGGACAAACCAACGCATCTGTGGCCGAAGTTTTACGGTAATTATTTGCACTTTATTCCTTGGACATCTGAGCATGGTTATAAGATAAATGTCAGGACAGATGAAATTTCGATTGATTCATCTTTTGAGATAGCTGATGCACCAGAGACTTCAGGTAAGTTCTTGTCTGCTCATCTACACGGGAATTTAATTTATACCTTTAATCACTTTACAAACAAATTTGCAGAAATAAACCTTATCACAAGTGAACGTAAGGAGTTCAGCGTGACTTTTTCTGATACTTGCATTCAAATAAAAGACTATTTAGATAGACTTAGATTTGGGTATCAGCCTGAGTGGATATCTAACGATAGAAATAATATTTACTATTGGGAGGGTAAGGAGCGTAGCTTGACAGGCTTTTTGAATTATCTCGTATCTGGTTACGAATATGATAGCGAAGTTCTCAATCCTATACGCAGAGGGATGATTTCGCAACCTGCCGAAAATGCAGGCCGTAACATATACAATTTTTGCAAACAACAGATTTTGAAATAAAGACTCTTCAAAGCAGGTGAATAAATGGTACATGCCTTGATTTTTGCCGGTGGTACCGGTAAAAGAATGAATACACGGACAAAGCCAAAGCAATTTTTGGAGCTTCATGGAAAGCCTGTAATTATATACACGCTTGAACATTTCGAGTTTCATCCGGAAGTGGATAACATCATTGTAGTATGTCTCGAAAATTGGATAAGTAATTTAAAGCACTGGTTGAAGCAGTATGATTTTCACAAGGTTTCGCTGATTGTTCCAGGCAACAGTTTGGGCGGGGACAAGTCCATTTACAACGGGCTGAAAGCAATGGAAAGCAAAGTTTCACCAGCCGATATTGTACTTATCCACGACGGTGTGCGACCTCTCATAAACGCTGAGTTGATATCTGAGAACATCGCTAAAGTAAAGGAAAAAGGAAATGCAATCACGGTTGAATCAGTTTCAGAAAGTGTGGTTCAGCTCAACGGTGATGAGAAGATAGCAAATGTTCCTCCACGCGCGAAAATGTTTTCAGCAAAAGCACCACAGTCTTTTCGTTATGGAGAGATATGGAAACTGTATCAAAGAGCTGCAAGTGAGGGCGTTGGTACGATAGATTCAGCTCATTTGTGCAGCATTTACGGTGTTGAGATGTTTACTGTTAAAAGCACACCTAACAACATTAAAATTACTGCGCCGACCGACTACTACATTTTCAGAGCCTTATATGAAGCGATGGAAAACGAACAGATACTTGGTATTTAGAAAAGCTACACAGTTTCATATTGAGGAGTAATTAATTTGATAGTTAAAAATGTAGCCGGTAAAAGCTTTGCTCTACTAAAACAAGAAATATCCTCAAGAAATGGCAGTGAGTTCATTATTTACGGTGCCGGAACAAACGGTGAGGTTTTCTGTGGATATTTGCAATCGCTCGGCATAGATATTGCTTTTTTTGTGGACAAGCAAGCTGATATCCGTGAATTTGAAGTACTTGGCAAAACGGTTTTGTCGCCCAAAGGTCTATTTAATAATTATAACGACGAAATTGTAATCATTTCACCTGATAACAATAAGGATATTCACACTTGGTTAATTGAAAACTGTATTCCTGAGAGAAATATTATTTTACCCTTCGAAATATTGAACTGGAATATTATTGAGTTAGAATCTGAGAGTTATGAAGGACCTTTTTATCAGAAAGTGCCTATTATTGATAAAAACGCTACATTTTTCACGATAGTCTATAACACCCCTTCGGACTTGCTTCGTAGAGCGATCGAAAGTGTTTTGCGGCAGACTGATAGAAACTTTGAATATTTGATTATTGACAATGGCTCAACTGATGGTTCAGCAGAAATAATCGAGCAATATAGTAGCTTAGACTGCAGGATTAAGGTTGTTACTTTCAAAGAGAATTTATTATGGACAGAATCATTTCTCATTCAGACGCTCGCGGACAACATTTGCGGTAAATATGTCTGCCAATTAGATTCAGATGATTATTACGAGCCGACATTTCTTGAAAAAACATTGAAAGCAGCGAATGAGAATGACGCCGATTTCGTTCAGGTTGGGACGCTGACTTACCCGGAAGATAATTTCAAATACTCCTCGTATACTCAGACATTTGGCAGTAACCGCCTTATACTTGGTAGCGAGATTCAGACATATCTTGCCTTGCGGATTATTAATGTAACTGTGTGGGGGAAACTCTACTCGACTGAAATTTTCCGTAAACTAATTGATAATATGCTCGAATTTGGAGACGAGGAACGAAAGAGTAGATTTCTTCTCGACATTTCTTGGGTAAGCGTATTAGCGGATAACTCTTCGAGGGTTTGCTTGATTGATGAAATCCTTCATATTAGAACTTGGCGAAAAGGAAGCGGAGAGTTTTCCTCCGCAAATATAGCCAACTGGCTAGGGGCAATTTGTTATGCGATTGATGTGTTGGGAAGCAAAATAAATGACGAGGTAGATTTAAGGATTTTTGCTGACTCTGCATTGATGTGGCTTTTTGGACTCAGCAGGAGAAACCTTTCTTTGACAGATTATGACGAAAACTGTTTGAAGCGTCCATATGTAAATGAAATGTTAAAAAGACCGTCTTTCGAACATTTGTCGATGTGAGAACTATTAAAGAGCAGGTGAAAGTGCAATGGATAATAAACTTGATGATGATTTGGTCTCTTACGATGTATACGAATTGGATCTGCGCAGTCTTGAAAAACAGGTTAAAAGTTTGGGGATTACTTCTCTGATAATCTGGGGAGTGGGTGCAAACGGAAAAGAAGCATATAGACTTTTAACCAACATCGGTGTTGAAGTAGATTATTATGTTGATATTAAAGGCGCGCATAACCATAGATCGTTCAAGAAAAGAAAAGTATTATCAGTAGAAGAATTCAAAAAAGAATACAATAATGAATATATTTTGGTGACACCAAGTATTCATTTTGAAATATTGGATTGGCTGGAAAACAATAATATTCCAAAAGAGAAGGTTATAACAGCGTTTTATACTACAGAAAAAATCCATATAGACTTTGGCACAAGACTTCACAATACACATTCTGATGATATTGAATATGCCCAAGTAAGACCGGAAAATCCCGCCGCTACTTTCACATCAATTGTGTATAACACTCCTGAGCACATGTTTCGCAGGGCGATAGAAGGTACATTGCGTCAATCAAGGCGTGACTATATGTATGTGATAATTATAAACGGCGCAACAGATGATTCTCTTGCAATTGCGAACGAGTATGCTAAACTTGATGCTCGTATTGTTGTGATAGATTTGGATAGAAATTACCGTTGGACTGAACCAAAGTTGCTAAACACCATCAAGGATAATATTTACGGGGATTATTGGTGCCAACTCGATTCTGATGACTATTATGTAAACACATTTTTGGAAGAAACCCTAAAATTGGGTTACGAGAATGAAGCTGATATAGTATGTGCAAGAACTTGCCTGTTTTTTGATGACAAGAATTTTAATTCTTTTTATGATAGCAGCAATTTTGATTTTCATGATAGATATTACTTTAATGTTGCTCATCCGTATTGCCATATTTACGGTCATGACAATATTATGACCGCACTTGCTAAGTCATATATTTGTACAACATTTTGGGGTAAGTTGTATAGCAAAGAAGTTTTCAACGCTTTCTTAGAAGATATTTTGGCAATGCCTAATGAAGAAAGAGATTTATATTACAGATTGGATATAGCTTGGACATATCATATTCTGAACATTAGCGAACGCATATACAACAGCGACAAAGTTTTGCACTATGCTTCCCAAAGGGCGACTAATTCGACGTTTACCCTTGCACCTATAGAATGGCTTATGTCGCTTTGTTTGGCTTATAAAAATATCAAACGAGAAATGTACCTGTATTACAAGAAACAAAAAGCCCACAAATATTATAAAAAATTTATAAAGATACATCTGCTTTTTATGATAAACAGAAAAATAGATTTGTTAAGTGCGAAAGCACATCCGTTAAGCGATATGATTATTGAAAATTTAAAGATGCTTTTTGATGATGAGGTTGTAAAGTCAATTTGTAGCAGACAAACCGGAACAAACAAGGCTAAATACAAGAAGTTTTTGAACGATATGGAATCGACAATAAATGAATATGACCTTGAGGTGTGAAAATGATATTCGAACCATTATCCATAAGCGGAGCTTATCTTATAAGAAAAAACATACCTATAGACGAACGCGGTTATTTCTCTCGTATTTTTGATAAAGCCGAGTTTTCTCACGCCGGCGTAAATGCCGATTTTGTTCAAATTAGTTTGTCTCGCAATTATACAAAAGGCACATTACGCGGGCTTCATTCGCAAACAGGTGAATCTGCTGAAGAAAAACTGGTTGTGTGCGCTCAAGGAGAGATTTTTGATGTCTGCGTTGATATGAGAGAAGATTCTCCGACTTATTTACAATACTGTTCGGCAATACTATCCGAGGAAAACGGACAAGCGTTATATGTTCCGAAAGGATGCGCTCATGGTTTTATTTCATTGACTGATAATGTTCAGCTTGTTTATTTTATGACTGCAGAGCATAATCCGCAACTTGAACGAGGTTATAGGTGGGACGACCCTGCTTTAAGTATAAAATGGCCTGTTTCGCCTCAGATAATCTCCGAAAAAGACAGAAACTGGTCGTTGATAGAAAATAGGTGAACTTATGAATGTTCTTCATATAACGGCACACCTTGGGGCAGGAGCAGGCAAAGCAATTGGCGGACTGGCTATTTCTGATAAGAAAAACCACCATAAGATTGTTCTACTCTGTGAGCCGCAAAAAACGAATCATATAGAAAAATGCAAGAATAATGGTGTAGAAGTAGTTTTATTGAATGATATAAATTATACAGAATATGAATTATGGGCAGATGTTATCATTTATAATTGGTGGGGACATAAGACGCTAGATCGTTTTATTGAGCAGCATTCGTTAAATAGAGAAAAATCTGTCTTATGGGCTCACGTTAATGGGGCATATACACCGAAACCGAGTGAAGAATTATTAGACACATTCGACCGCTATATGGTCACTTCTCAGTTCAGCATTGATGCTGGTGTGTTTGATAGTAAGAAAACAACGCTCATATATGGTTTTGGTGATTTTGAAGCTGAGAAAATCGGGCCGAAGTCTTACTATGATACCTCCGTTGGGGTTTTCACTATTGGTTATGTTGGTTCCCAAGATTATCAAAAGTTGTCACCTGATTTCGTTGAGTATTGTACAAAGGTCATTAAGAAAGTTCCGACTGTGAAGTTCGTATTAGTTGGCGAAACTAATAAGCAACTGGTTAATGCAATAGAATCAAAAGGACTTACCGAGTACTTCGATTTTAAGGGCTGGACGGACAATGTGTATGAATGCTTACATTCCTTCGATGTTTTTGCATATCCGATGAACAAGAATACTTTTGCAACTACGGAAAATGTAATACTGGAAGCTATGGCTTGTGGACTTCCAATGGCAATTTCTCGCTACCCACTGGGCAAATATCAGCTCGTTGACGGAGAATCTGGTTTCCTGTTTGACACGCCGGATGAATATGCTGATATTATTTACCAACTTTACACAAACAAACATTTGCGGGAAGCTGTAGGGCAAAAAGCAAGAGAATATGCAATTGACAAATACAGTTTGACTGATAACATTGGAAAATTTAATGCTAAATTGAACGAGGTTGCCGAAGCCGCAAACTTAAAGGAGAAATATATATGAAAGCGAAAATAGGAACGAGATATTATGCGGAGCGCACGCCGCTTGAAACGGTAATACCTCTCAGCACCCCATTTATTCTTTATCTTGACCCGTCAAGCGTTTGTAATCTCAGTTGTGAGTTTTGCCCTTGCGGGCGAGCTCACCAGGATTTATGGTCTGAGGAGAAAAGAAAGAGCGTAGCGGTAATGCCTTTCGAGCTATACAAGAAGATAATTGACGATTGTCAGGGCTTCCCCGATAAAATAAAAACGCTTCGCTTGTACAAAGAGGGCGAGCCGCTATTAAACAAAAATCTCCCTGAAATGATAACTTATGCACGAGATTCGGGTAGGTTTAAATCGATTGATTTTACAACGAACGGAACACTTCTTAATCCAGGGCTAAATAGAAAACTGGTTGAAGCCGGATTAACTCGCATTAATATTTCCGTAGAAGCTCTCAGCGGAAAGGGTTATAAAAAAATAAGCGGCGTTGATTTGGATTTTGATAAGTTTGTAGCAAATATTCGTGATCTATATGAACACAGAGGCAACTGTCACATTTTTATCAAGACAATGGTTGATAACTATGACCAAGAAATCGAAGGGCAGTTTTATGGAATTTTCGGAGATATATGTGATGAAATTGCCTTAGAACATATTGCGAATTGCTGGCCAGGATTTGAGAACACTTCAAATAACACAAATGTTTATCACGGCGGAGAGGTCAAGGAGTATGTTGTTTGTCCGCGCATTTTCTATATATTGACGATTAACGCCAATGGCTCTGCTTCGCATTGCATTGTGGACTGGAATTATTCCGGAATAATCGGCGATGCTAAAACCCAAAGTGTAGTAGATATTTGGAACAGTCCTGAGTATCAAAACATTCGTCTAATGCACTTTAACGGCAAGCGTAGAGATGTACCTTTATGTTCAAAGTGTTGGGAGATAGAATCCGCAGCCGTTGATAATATTGACGAGTTCCGAGAGGAGCTGCTGAAAAAGGTGGAGGGTAAGGCGTGAAGGTTCTCTTTATCGGGGGAAACGGAAATATCAGCTGGTGGTGCGTCAATGAGACTTTGAAGCTCGGATATGAAGTCAGCGTTTTGAATAGGCAGGAAACAGTATCTACCCGCCGGGATGTTCACACTGGTGTAACTAAAATCAAAGCCGACATTCGAAATTTTGAAGAGGCTAAAAGTGTACTGAAAAACTGCGAATTTGATGTTGTGTGTGATTTCATAGTACGCAACGACAAAGATGCAGACAATGCTTATGAGTTATTTCATAACAGAGTTAAGCAGTATTTTTTCATCAGTTCCGAATCGGTGTATCAGCGCACCGGTAACCTGCTTCCTCTGAAGGAAACCGCTCCGTTATATAACCTCGATGAAGTTCGTTCTGACTACGTTCGCGGCAAAGTTTTAGCGGAAATAGCATTTCAAAATTACTGCGAGAAGAAGAATTTCCCAGTTACGATTGTGCGGCCATCATATACTTATGACACAATAATTCCTTCTTCAATTGGCGGTAATTGCTGGACGGTTATCAAGTTTGCAAAGGAACGCAGTGTTTTCTATATAGGCGGTGATGGTTATGCGTTGCGTACATTTACGCACTCGGAGGATTTTGCGAGAGCGTTTGTTCATTTAGTAGGCAACGCTGCAGCGATAGGTCAGGATTATCATATAGCTAGCGATGACTGGCTCACATGGAATGAGGCGACTGAAATAATTGCAGATGTATTTGAAATCGCACATCCCAAAATAATACATCTGAATCCTAATTACGTCCTCAATTCGAGTTTCGGCAAGCAGGAGGATTTGGCACGCCAAAAGATGTACCATCTCATCTATGACTGCGGAAAAATCAAGTCTGTGGCCAAGGGCTGGCACGCTGATATATCTTTGTCGGATGGATTGCAACGCACAAAAGAGTGGCTCGAAGAACGACCGGCTTATAAAAGAGTCGATAAAAACCTTTACAGTGACTTGGAGAATCTTGTTTCGAAGGGAGAAAAGAATGTGAGCAGAGTTTGTCCGGTGTGCGGACATAGCGAAAGTGAAACCCTCTACGAATTATGCCAAAATATGGCGATTATGGGAGGGGGATTCCCGTCTGTAAAGTCGAGGTTGCAGACATGAAAAGCGCAATTGTTTCCGGTGCTACAGGTTTTATCGGAGTTCATCTTTGCGAAGACTTGTTAAGCCATGGCATTTCCGTTACTGCACTTGTACGTCAAAACAGCAGAAACATATCAAGGTTGCCAGCGGGAGTGAACGTGATTCATTGTGATTTGGATTCATTAAATAACGTTGAGTTGTTTCCTGCCAATGTGTTTTATCATTTAGCGTGGGAAGGCGCAACCGGTGAAGAACGCACTAACCCACTATTGCAAATACGCAACGCTGAAAGAACAATAGAAGCGTTGAATTTCGCTATTAAAGCTAAATGCGAAAAATTTGTCGGGTTGGGGACGGTTTATGAGAGATTACTTCCACAGGTTGTTGACTTTGCAGGGTTTAGAAAATCCGATTATTATCTTCTCTCAAAAAATTACGCCCACGAGATGTGTGACAAAATTGCTTATCAGTATAATATGCCTTTTGTCTGGGCTACGATGTTCCAACCAATCGGCAAATATATAAAAAGCGAGCAGATATCGGCTTATGTTATTAAATGTCTGCGCAATAATAAGTCGCCTCAAATAGGTAATGGGTTGCAGCCGTTTGATATAACCGCAGTGGAAAACATTGCCTATGGACTCCGGTTATTAGGAGAATGTGATGTTCCCAAAAGGAATTATTATATCGGAGGTGGCGAGCCTAAAATGATGCGGGAATATATCGAAGCTATACACTCAATTATTAAAAGTGAAGTCCCGCTCCATTTTGGAGACAGAAAAGATGACGGCTTGAGATTTAACTTTGCTTGGTACGACATACAAAACTTAAAAAATGACGCGGGATATGTGCCAGAAGTAACTTTTGAAAATGCAGTAAAAAACACGCTTGAGTGGATTAGCAATTCTGAGTATTTGGAGGTTTGAAATGAAAACGGTGATTTTAGCCGGTGGTCGCGGAACGCGAATTGCCGAAGAAGGAAGTAAATTGCCAAAACCAATGGTAACAATAGGTGGACAACCTATACTGTGGCATATACTTAAGTATTATTCTCATTTCGGACATAATGAGTTCATAATTTGTTGTGGATATTTAGGCTCAATAATAAAAGAATATTTTGCCAATTATTATCTTCACCGCAGCGACATTACATTTGATTTTACGGACAATAACAAGGTGGAGATTCATTCTAATTTTGCTGAACGTTGGAAAGTAACTTTGGTTGATACGGGCTTGGATTCTCAAACAGGAGGGCGCATTAAACGGATTCAGCGTTATGTGAAAAATGAGCCTTTTTTCTTAACGTATGGTGATGGTGTAAGTAATATTGACTTGAATAAACTTTTGAAATTCCATCAAGATTCAAATGTTTCCGTAACAATTAGCGCGGTTCAGCCCGGCGGGCGATACGGAATGCTTGATTTTAATGAAAACGATAAACTGATTGGATTTAGAGAAAAAGCTAAAGATGACGGCGGATGGATTAATGCGGGCTTTATGATTGCTGAATCAGATATTTTTAATTATCTGGACGGCGATGACTGTATATTGGAACGTTTACCGTTTGAAAAACTTAGCTCTGAAGGGAAAATGGCCGCATATAAGCATTTTGATTATTGGCAGTGTATGGATACTCAACGAGACAGGATATTTTTAGAAGAGCGGTGGCGAGAAGGTAATGCACTTTGGAAGGTTTGGGATTAATGTTAGATTTTTATAAATATAAATCTGTATTAATAACAGGTCACACCGGTTTCAAAGGTGCTTGGCTGTGTGAGGTTTTACGCTCATTTGGTGCTAGTATAACCGGTTATGCTTTGCCGTGTGTTAGTAATGGTATATATGATGTTTTGAATATTGATGGCAAAATAACTTCGATTATTGGAGATATTCGTAACTATGACACATTAAAAGCAGCATTTCACCATGCCAAGCCCGAGATTGTTTTCCACCTTGCTGCTCAACCACTTGTTCTTGATGCGTTTGAACGACCTGCGTATACTTTTGAGACGAACGTACAAGGAACAGTTAATCTGCTTGAATGTGTACGAAACAGTAATAGCGTTAAGTCAGTCGTTGTTATTACCACCGATAAAGTCTATCGGAATAACGAGTGGGTATATGGTTATCGTGAGAATGATGCGCTCGGAGACATCGAACCTTATGCCGCAAGCAAGGCCTGTGTCGAAATTGTAGCAGCGTCTTATGCGAATACATTCTTAAAAGATATCGCTGTTTCAACAACAAGGGCGGGAAATGTTATAGGCGGCGGTGATGTTTCGGCGCACAGAATTATTCCCGATTGCGTTCGAGCCGCAAGAAATAACGAACCAATTACAGTGCGTAATAAATATTCAGTTCGGCCCTATCAGCATGTTTTAGAGCCGTTATTTGCTTATTTGCTTATAGCTCGAAAGCAATATGAAGACAAAGCGTTAGCGGGACAATATAACATCGGCCCCAACGAAAGCGACTGCGTTACAACCGCGGAAATTGCTGATGTATTTTGTAAGACGTGGGGCGAATGTGAATGGCAAGATAAATCAAATCCCAATGCGCCTCACGAAAGCGGACTTCTAAAACTTGACTGTTCAAAAATGCGGTCGGTATTTGGCTGGAAACCCCTTTGGAACATTAAGTCTGCGCTGGATAAGGTTGTAGAGTGGGAAACACACGCAAACAAGCAAGCGGTGACAGAAAAACAAATAAAAGAATATGGGAGTCAATTGTTAAACATAACGAAAGCATAAGTGCAGGTGAGCGAACGTGAATGAGTTAAAATCACAGATCTTGCAATTGACAAGAGCGTATGCCGAAAAATATCATATCCGAAAACCCTTTGAAAAAGGTGATAAAGTTAACTATTCGGGCAGAGTATATAGCAGCGAAGAAATGGTTAATCTCGTTGATTCCGCCTTGGAGTTTTGGCTGACGAGCGGTCACTTTACCGATGAATTTGAGAGCAAGCTTGCGGCATATATCGGAGTGAAATACTGTTCGTTTGTTAATTCCGGCTCAAGTGCGAATTTGCTTGCGTTTATGGCCTTGACCGCACCTGAACTCGAAGACAGAGCTATAAGGCGCGGCGATGAGGTTATAACAGTAGCGGCGGGCTTTCCGACAACAATAGCTCCTATTGTACAGTTTGGCGCGGTTCCTGTTTTCGCAGACGTGACAATTCCGCAGTATAATATAGATGCAACACAGCTTGAGAATGCTCTTGGTGAAAAAACAAAGGCTGTATTTGTAGCGCACACGCTCGGCAATCCATTTGATATTAAAGCAGTGAAATCGTTTTGCGATAAACATAATTTATGGCTTGTCGAAGACAACTGTGACGCTCTCGGCAGTGAATATGCACTAAACGGAGTTACACGTAGAACGGGTTCGTTTGGGGATATTGGCACATCAAGCTTTTATCCTCCGCATCATATTACCACAGGTGAAGGCGGTGCGGTTTATACTGACAATCCTCTGCTTGCAAAAATTGTGCGTTCGCTCCGAGACTGGGGACGGGACTGTGTTTGCGCGTCGGGGCAGGACAATCTTTGCGGACATCGTTTTGACGGACAGTTTGGCGATTTGCCGCATGGTTATGACCATAAATATGTGTATGCTCATCTTGGCTATAATCTCAAAGCCACTGATATGCAAGCGGCGATTGGTGTGGCGCAGCTTGATAAAATAGACGGTTTTGTCGCGGCGCGAAGACACAATTTTGCACGGCTTCGCAATGTTGTAAGTGAATTATCAGATAAGTTAATATTGCCCGAACCATGCGGAAACTCGAACCCATCTTGGTTTGGCTTCCCACTCCTTTGCCGCGAAGGTGTTAACCGCGAGAGAATTGTTCGGTGCCTGGAAGATAACAAAATCCAGACAAGAATGTTGTTCGCCGGCAATATCGTTCGTCAACCGTGTATGAAAGGTGTTGATTATCGCATTGTCGGGTCACTTGATAATACGGACAGTGTTATGAATAATCTGTTCTGGGTAGGAGTTTATCCGGGTATGGACAACAATGCTGTTGATTTTATTGCTGATACCATTATTTCGAGCGTTAAACACATTAAATAAGAGGTTGATTTTGTGAAAGGTATATGCGACATTTCATTTGACAAGTTTGTAAAAAAAATTAAAGATGAAAATCTTTCCGTTGTTTGTTATGGAGCAGGTCTTGTTGCATTGTCAATCGAGGACATTTTTATTGATGCGGGGATATTTAATAATATAGACTGTTTCATTGACAGGGATGTAAAGAAGCACGGAGAGTCACTGCGGTTAGGGTCAAGAAGCATTTCTATTTACGGGATAGAAAGATTGCTTGTTTCGGAGTTGTCCAATTCAGTGATATTAATAACCGCAGAGGTGTACGGTGCGATTATTGCTAACTTGAATCAATACCATGAGCTTGATAATGTCGAGTGCTACATCTTTCCGTTATTAAACCGCTCATACACTAAAAACAGACCTGTTGTAGATATACTTTGCAGGGGACGTCAGAAAATCCATAAAACTATTCATTATTGTTGGCTTGGTGGTTCAGACATGCCGCAGAGTATGATTGATTGTATTGCGAGTTGGAAGAAATTTAATCCCGGATATGAGATAATACAATGGAATGAAGATAACTACGATGTCTATCAAAACGCATATATGAGACAATCTTATGAAGCAAAAAAATATGCGTTTACTGCCGATTTTTTAAGGCTTGATGTTTTATATCGTTATGGCGGAATTTACCTTGACACGGATATTTTATGCCAGAAGAGCTTTGACACGCTTTTATTTAATGATGCCTTTTGTGTGTACCTTGAATGGGCTGTGCCTACTTTTGCAATATGTGGGAGTGTAGCAGGATTGCCGCTTATGAAAGAACTTCGAGACGAACCGAGGGCACACCAAAGTTTTATTCTCTCGGACGGTAGTTATGACCAACGAATCAGTAGCTTTTATGAGCGAGAAACTCTAAAAAAGTATGGTTTTAGACAGGATTTCAGCTATCAGACAATTGAAGGTATGGCGATATACCCTCCGGAGTATTTTTCTACAAAGAGCAGAATGGGGTTAAATCACGAAGTGACTGAAAAAACTTATGCCGTTCATGTACTTCAAGGGACTTGGATTGATGCTGATAGAACTGCTGAGCTTGATACAACAGATGGATACTTTGCGAATCTGTCGTTGTTTTGAGTTCTATTATATAGAGTGGAGATTTTGATATGCGTAAGCAAATATTACTCTTTGGCGCCGGAGATAGGGGAAGACAGGCGTTGAACTATTTTGCGGAGAAAATGTTTTTTGTTTTATTGATAATAAAAAAATGGGGGCGAAACACCATTCCGACAATCGGATAAAGATTATCTAATAAGAATCTTCGCGCAATCTGATTTGAAGGCTTAGAAATGAAAGCAATTATATTAGCGGCGGGGCATGGAACGCGCCTGAAAAAATATACCGAAAACTTGCCCAAGGGAATGCTTGCATTTTTTGGCAAGGCCCTTATTGAACGTCAAATTGAGCTTTATAAAAGAGCTGGCATTGATGATATTATTATTGTTCGCGGTTACGCCGCAGATAAGATTGATTACAACTGCGTTAGATACTACCTCAACGAAAATTTCGCGACCACAAATATGGTAGAGTCGCTAATGACGGCAAGGTCGGAGTTTAACGACGACATCTCCGTTGCTGTTGATGATAACTAGAAAGCGTACTGGCTCAAAAGATACGGCAAAGTTGATTTTGATACGGAGAGCCTCGTTATTGATTCTAACGATGATATAGTTTCCCTTGGACTTGAAAGTCCGAAACTTGACGATATTGATGCTCGCTATATTGGTCTGCTGAAATTCTCAGAACACGCATTAAGCCAAATCGTACATCTATGGGAACGAGATTACGAAAAGTTTCTTAATGCTCCTTGGCAACAATCAGGAAATTTATAAGGCAAGCTTATATGACCGATTTGCTGAATGCGCTCATTAAAAATGGCGAACATATTAAGGCGATTCATTTTAACAACGGATGGATTGAGTTCGACACTAACGAGGATTATGAGAGTGCCTGCGAATGGGTTAAGAATGCTGAAATTACAGTTGGAGTTTATGATTTTTCAATGACTTAATATTAGCGGAATAATGCTTGGAAGTAGGACTAACAGACTATGATTGAAATATTAAAAGTAGATTTACAATCTATAGTTTCTGACAACAATATTCCATGGGATGAATTAAAAAACTCATCTGTCCTAATCACCGGCGCAACAGGTTTAATTGGCGGTATGCTTATTCGAGCTTTAAACCATGCCAACGCCACATATAAATTTAATATTCGCCTTATAGCGTGTGGCAGAGATAAAGCTAAGTTTGATGCCCTCGGTATTTCCAATGCCGAGTTTATAAGCGCTGATATTCGTGATTTCCACATCTTCTCTTCCTTGGAGCGGGTGGATTATATCTTCCATTGCGCGGCGATAACTAAATCGGCTGATATGGTAGAAAAACCTGTGGATGTAATGACGACTTCGGTAGACGGCACTCGTAATATGCTCGAATTTGCTCGTAAAAAAGGGTGTAAGAGTTTTATTTATCTATCCTCTATGGAAGTCTATGGGCAGAATTTAGACGGTGAAGTAACAGAGCAAGATTTAGGCAATATTGATTTATCAAATTCACGCAGTTGTTATCCTGAAAGTAAGCGCTTTTGTGAAATGCTGTGTGTTTCCTTTGCTAAGCAGTATGGTTTAAATATAAAAATAGCCCGACTTGCGCAGACATTCGGAGCAGCAACTCCCAAAGACGATACACGAGTGTTCGCTCAATTTGCCAGAAGTGCGATAAATGGCGAGAATATTGTTCTCCACACGGAAGGCAAATCACGAGGGAATTATTGTTACACAGCCGATGCAGTTTGTGGGTTATTTACCTTGCTCTTGAAAGGTAATAACTGCGAGGCATATAACATCTCAAATCCCGAGACAAGTATGACAATCCGTGAAATGGCGGAGTTAGTTGCCTCTACGCTTGGTAATGGTAAAAGCAAGGTAGTTGTTGACATTCCGAAAGAGAACCTCGGATATGCTCCTACGGTGGAGCATAAATTGAATATAGATAAAATCACTGCACTTGGTTGGCAGCCGAAATATGGTCTGAAAGAAATGTATTTACGGTTAGCAGAGGACTGGGCGTAATAGCGGTTAAACCACGAGCATCGCACAAACCCCATACGGCGACGGTCACGAAAACGAGAGGATTTTGACTTAATACGAGGCTGAATAAACACCCTTGTAAATGACAATAATCTCCATATAAAACAAGGTGGAGGTTATCAAATGAAATAGTCAAGAAACATTCTAACGGACAAGGAAATGGAACTGGTGTAGTTGTCAAATTTGGTTTAGTCCTTAAACTCGTAATTTTGGTAAAAAGATCCGAGACATTTTTATGGGTATAATATTACTGGCTCTTATCTACGGGCAGGGTAGTGCATATTCCGATTTTTAATGTATTCCGATTACCTTTCAAACCATACTGAGTAATTCGTAGATGCAATACCTTCACTATCCTTCCGATTAAAAGAATCGGAATATTGTATTCTGCTATTTTGTTTATTCCTCCATAATAGAGACGTCTGGCGGTCAACCAAGACAAATCCATTAAGGAGGTTTTCTATGCAAAAGCATCCAGGAAGCAATCGAGTGTGTTTTGGCATTTCTCAGAAAGATCCGTAAGCGGTGGAACACCTACCGTAATAGGATAGAAAAAAACAGCTCCACTTCAAACAGAGGCCACTGAAAAACTTTATCTTCGAGAAGGTCAGTACCATATATAGTGCTGACTTTCATTTTACCTACGGTATATGGTGGCTTTGGATATCTAAGCAATAGATTTTCCTAGATTTTCAGTGGCCTTTTCAAACAGTGGGGCTGTTTTTATCCCACACGGTATGTGTTCCACCGCTTACAGTCATATTGCTAAAACACCGAAAGCACCTCATATTGTAAATCCAGATATACCGAGATCAGTTTCAGCAATCATAATGAAACTAATGGCAAAAGATTTAGAGCAATGCTATCAGAGCGCTGCAGGGATTGTACATGACTTCAGGAAATGCTTAGAGTCGTTGCTCGAACTAGGTTTTGTGGGGGATTTTTAAGTTGGTAAGAACGATATATCAAACAAATTTCAAATTCCACAAAAACTTTATGGAAGAGATAGAGAACGGGAGAAGTTGGATCAGATGTATGAGCATGTGGCCGAAGGTGGTTCACATATATTATTAGTAGGTGGATATGCCGGTGTGGGAAAAACGTCCATAATTCAAGAAATTTATTGTCCAGTTGCTGAACATGGTGGTTTTTTTGCAAGCGGTAAAGCAGAACAGCTTCAAATTAATACACTTTGCAGTTCAACATCATACTTTTGCATGGATCTTTTCCTTGAGCTGTTTATAAGCTTCATCAAGAGAAATAGTCTGTTCGCCAGCAATTCGTTGTTGCTCTGCAAACAATAATTTTTCACGCAGATCAAGCATAGCTTCGCGACGTTCATAGGTTTCAATACTCATAACAACAAGGTCTCCTTCACCGTTTCGGGTGATATAAACTGGTTCGCCTTTTTCATGGGCAAGTTGGGCTATGGAATTATAGTCGTTGCGAAGCGTTGTCGATGACTTAATAATCATCAAGTGCTCTCCTATCATTTTGATCTACTATTATTATACGATAATTATACAATAATTATACAAGAAAAATAGTATTATATTAATATATTTGATTGACAATTCGATACATGTTGATGCTAAATATTCGGGTATGAAAAGAATTACATTAAGGCAGGAGATTTCGGTTCCATTACTCAAAAGGAAGTTTTGTAGGGATGGCGGCGACATTTCTTGCAATCCATATAATACCAAATGAGATGGATAAGACATCTTGGATTTATGCAACGGAATAAAGTGTTCCATAATGTTATAAAATGAGATAGGTCCTTTGTGATAGCTGCCGTCCAAGCAGCTATTAAGAATCGCTAAATATCTCTACTCACTAGCGGTGGCGAACAAAGCTATAGAGCAAGAGCTTTCCCGGATTTTAGCCAAATAAGACAAGGGCAGCATTAAAAACTAAACTCCATTGAACCAAGATAGAAACTTGTTTCAACGGAGTTTTTTTGTCCTTAATTCCAAATATAGCAAGATTTTTGTCTGTAAAACATTATTGGTTTGGTTTACAATTTTAATGTTAATTCATCATAAGGGGGACTCATAATGTTTAACGACTTTATTAAGCACTATAACATAATACGGTTAATTCTTAGAGATGTCTTCCTTTATGGATGCTTTTCAAGAGAAGATTTAGGTGAAAAGAGAAAAGCTTAGCTCAAGGCAGATAAGCTATGAAATAAGAAGAATACAACAGTATGTCGAAACCGAATATATAACTATAAAGACGGATAGAGATGGGAGGAATAAGCTTTTAGCATCGACCTCTGATTCCAAGAAATACAGAAAACTTTTTAGTAAAAACATACATGAGGACAAGGGGATATTGAAATGCCATACTCTTAAGAGGACAAAGTATTATAGTGTGGCAAATGATATTCTGAGAAAGCGTCTTTATCAGCCGTTTTATGTTTTATAGACAACAAATCTATACAGTGATAGTATAATAAGCATATAATAAGTGTGCATTATTGCTACCGAGAGGGGTGATTTATATGATGAATATCAAGCCGTCAGCAGCAATCCGCAAAAATTATAACGAGATTTCCGAATTGTGCAAGCGATCAGGAGAACCGGTTTATCTTACGAAAAACGGAGAAGGTGATCTCGTTGTAATGGATATAGAAACCTATGCAAGAAGGGAAAGTATGCTTCGGCTACGGGAAAATCTGGTTGCTGCAGAAGAAGGTAGGCTGACTGGAAAACCGGGCTATTCCATTGACCAGGTCTCCGATATGATGAAGGCTGCAGCCCGAGAGGTGCTAGATGGGCAGCAAAAATAAACGATACACCGTAGTTATTTCCGATGAGGCCAAGCAAATGCTGGTATCACACGCACGCTTTCTGGTCCAGGTTAGTGAGCATGCAGCCATGCGGTTAATTGAAGATTTTCAGGTAAGGGCAACGTCATTGGAACAGTTCCCAGAAAGAAATCCATGGCTGGTTAACCAGTTGATTCCATCGGGAAAATACCGAAGGCTTTTATTGGAGAAAAGGTATCTATTGATCTATCAAATCAAGGAAAACACCGTGTATGTGGATGCAGTTGTTGATACGCGTCAGGACTATGGTTGGTTGTTGTAGGCACAAGAGGGTAATGTCTCTTAATTTACGAGACATTACCCTCTTATTAATTTCAAATCTTAGACCATTCTTTCAATTTTACATACCCCCTTCCTTGTGGATCTGCGGCAGGATTTAAGAAGGCAAGTATTCTTTCCAATCCTTGAGGTTCAGTAACAATAGAAAGGATAAGTAAAGTCATAAATGAACCCAATATTACGAAGAGTTTTTTAAATTTTCATTCCGTCACTATTTTTCGGTTGTATCTTTATGTTTAGAGAGCTTCCAGGCTTTAACGAGGTCAGCAGCTGCCAACTTTGGATTATCAGCCTCAGACACAGCGGTAACGACGAAGAAACCATGGACTCCGGTTTGGGCAAGGGGAAGTATATCCACCAGCTTAACGCCGCCGCCGACGACCACCGGAATCGGACTGAGTTCAGCAAGCTTAGAAATATCGGCAAAACTTCTTGTGACCATTTTTCCATCCCGGTCGAGCCCACAGTCCGGCTTCGTCTGTGTTTCATGCAGCGGTCCGGCCCCAAAATAGTCAACCTGAGTGACATCCGCCGTTTGGATATATTCGAATAATTCATAGGTTCTGGCTGATAAGCCAACGATTGAATCTTCGCCTAAGTATTCCCGGCAAACTTCCACTGGGATATCCGATTGCCCTACGTGGATTCCATCAACCTTTATTCCTTGTTTTCTGGCAGCCAGGATCACGTCAAGTCGGTCGTCCACGAGCAAAGCGACGTCATCCGACTTACCTGCTTGCGCGATGACCTCAGAGGCCTGCCGGGTTAACTCAATCATTTCGCGGGCAGAGGCAACCTTTGAACGAATTTGCACACAGGTAAACCCGGCCTCAAGCGCATCGTTAATGATTGTCACAACAGGCCGACCTGCCGTATTCTCAGGGCCCACAACTAAGTAGGCTGATATATCAAGTTTTTCTCTTATGCTCATTTTGTGTTCCTAAACCTCCTTAATTTCTAATGAATTGGAAGCAATATCCGTTGCGCTTGCTTTATACAGTTCATCGAGGAACTGTATCTGAAAACTTCCGGGACCGTCTACCTTATTTTCAGCG
The DNA here is from genome assembly GCF_002196785.1 of Desulfosporosinus sp. FKA. Lineage (NCBI taxonomy): Bacteria > Bacillati > Bacillota > Clostridia > Eubacteriales > Desulfitobacteriaceae > Desulfosporosinus > Desulfosporosinus sp. FKA. The sequence goes on from NZ_NAHZ01000031.1 coordinate 377,862, forward strand.
CGGCTTCCAGCCAAATTATAAACCGCAGCGGCAGTAAGTGCCGCAATAAACGGCGAGGCGACTGTTGCATAAATCGCAACGACTCCACCCAGGGAACAGCCTGCCCCGGTGATTTTCTCCATAAAGTGTGATCCTCCATAAGAGAAGGCGATGACGGAACCGTCTGTTATTAAATCTGTTTTACCCGATACAGCAACAGCCCCGCCTGTCCACTTGGCCAGGGCAATAGCAGCAGTTTTGGCGTCGCTGACCGAATCCGTCGAATCAACACCGCGGGCATTGGATACATCCGTTCCGCCGTCTAATTCCCACAAGCCAGCCAAGGCAATAATTTCCGATGCATTACCTCTGATCACAGAGGGTTTGTACTGTTTAAACTCCCGCAGCAGCTGATTTCTAAGGGAACCAATACCGATTGCGACAGGATCCAGGACCCAGGGTTTCCCCGTATCATGCGAAACCTTTGCTATTTGAGGTAAAGTCTCTTCATAAATCGGCAGAAGCGTACCCATGTTTATATAAGTGGCTCCGCCGACGTTTGCCAAAAATTCACCCTCATCAGGCAGATAAACCATCGCTGCAGATCCCCCGACGGCAAGCTGGGCATTAGCCACAAAATTGATCGTTACAGTGTTGGTGACCGATCCTGCCATCGGATTTGTCTGCCTTACAGTTTCAACTGCCTGAATGATTTGGCTTTTAATGTCCTTTTGATTGATCATATTATAGTCTTCCTTTCTTAGAGGCAGGTTCATGACTCTTCCTCTTTAATGATTTGGTGAATAGATACTTGTGCCCAATAAACAAAAAACCGCCCATTAGGAAAATGAGCGGATTAATTACCGATAAAATAGATCACTTCCCTCCGCTGGCATTACCCAGATCAGGTTCAAAGGTCGGCAGTGGTACCAACTGCCCTCTCAGCTTACTTCCTTAAGCTCCCTCTATGAAATTGTAGGCTTTTTCTACGAAGAGCATATCACTTTTTCTGATGACGTTCAAGAATTTGTTACCTATTGGGCCTCCAATCGGGGAATTCTAATCACCGTTGAATAAGTTCAGGCCATCAATCCGGTGCATGGAGCCGATTAGGAAGTCAAACTCTTTATTTTGCAAGTAATCATTGATTTGTTGTCAAAATTTAATCCGTTAATTTTACAATTTGGAGACAACTTAAAGATATTTTTTATATATTTGTGGTTTAAACTAAATTTGTAGTAAAGGTTTGTGCACAAACGAAAAAGTATTTGGAGGTTATTATGAATAAGAAAGGTATCTTGGTTTTTGCCCTGGCAATAACAATGGTGGGCAGCAGCACAGCAGCTGTTTATGCTAGTCAAAGCTCTGTCAACGCTACGAAAAACAAAGTTGTAAAAAAGATTAGAAAAGCTTGCTTTTAAGCTCATGGATTTAATCGTTCTTCGAAAAAAAGACTTTAAAATGAAAGAAGAAGACCTCCGAGAGCTCTTTCTAGAGGTGAAGGACACTTTAGCGCCTAAATTGGCGGCTAAAGGTATTACTTTGGAAATATCCTCGGAAGTCCTAAAAATGAAAATGGATTGTGATTTGATAAAGGTTTTATTGACCAACCTTGTTGATAATGCGCTTAAGGCTTCAAAGAGCGGCGACAAAATATCAGTCAGGGCATTCAAAAATGATGAAGCGAAGATAATACTTGAAGTTAAGGATATGGGAATCGGTATTCCTAAAATGGAGATACCAAAAGTGCTTGAGCCATTCTTTATGGTTGATAAGTCCAGATCAAGAGCTAACAACGGGGTAGGACTTGGCCTTTCTCTTTGTGCAGAAATAGCTGAGATTCATGATGCTAAAATAGAAATAGAAAGTGACCTTGGAAAGGGTGCAATTATAAAAGTAATATTTGATCAGGGGTTCAACTAATTGACTCAGAACCTATGCGTGCTAGGGGTAATGAAAGTGTTTCATAATGAAAGAAAGAGATAGGCCCTTTTTAAATTGCAGCTGCTCAGGCGGCTGTTAGCAACAAGGACTAATCGACGAGCTGCAGATTCCTATTTAAATGTAATCGAAGTTTCTAAAATCATATATGCCTAGAAGATTTAGATGAAAAATAGTGGGGTATTGTTTTTATTAAGTGGACACTACCCCTGTTTTTATTTATCACAGCTATGCTGTGTTACAACTTGGAAACAACCTAGCGAAAGGATGAAATAATCTTGTGCTATACTAAACGGATAGACAAAGAAAAAATCTGGAGGAATCTGCTTGGAGAAGAAGACGATACTCATCATCGAAGATGAAGAAAATATATCTGACATTCTTTCTCATTATCTGGAGAATGAAGGCTTTAGGACGATTGTTGCCAACTGCGGACAGCAGGGATTGGAATCTGTTAGGGAATATGAGCCGGACCTTGTTTTGCTAGACATTATGCTCCCCGATTTAAGCGGTTTTGAAGTTTGTAAACGGATTGCGGCTGCTTCTATTATCCCGGTAATAATAATCACTGCCAGATCTGATGATGTGGACAAAATACTGGGTATGGAGCTTGGGGCAGATGATTATATCACCAAGCCATTCAATATGAGGGAAGTTGTTGTGAGGATTAAAACTATCTTCCGTCGGATTGATCTGATTGCCGAGGCAGCAGTGGATCATAACGAGAAAGTGATAAAACTCAAGCGGGAGATAGAAATTTTTAAGGACAGGCATGAAATCCATCACCATGGTCAAAAGATTGAATTTACGAATAAGGAATATGATCTTTTAGTATATCTGGCTGAACGCCCGGGAAAGGCTATTACCCGAGAGGAACTTTTGGATAAGGTCTGGGGATATGAGTTTACCGGTGATTGTCGGACAGTAGATATCCATGTGCGCCGGGTTAGAAAAAAACTGGATGAAAACAAGAATTCATCCATTATTGAAACAGTTTTTGGCGTTGGCTATAAACTAGTTTAAGCGGGTACTTAGCATGAAATATTCTATCCAGTTAAAAATTCTCCTTTACTTGTCAATTATTCTCTTGATCGGCTTTTCTTTACTTACTTTTGCCGTTTATAATACCACCTGGCAAAATTCGCAGCGGATTATCAAGGGCGATATGATTGCGGCCAAAAAAAATCTCGATCTATATTTGAGCCAATATCGGTTAGTCTCTAATATGGACTTAAGCGCTGCTACCCTTCCTTCTGAGGCAGAGAATATTTCCAGGCAGTTAAGTACTCAAATCGGGAGCAATGTAGATATTTACAGCCTGCAGGGAGAAAAGCTTTCTTATGGTTCTGCTCCGGCAGATGACCTGGATAAAACTGAGGATTTAGCCAAAGCGATGAAGGGGGAAATAGCCTATACCACTAACTTTCGAGCTAATCAGGTGATGGTTAGCCTCTCTTATCCTATTGGTCGGCCCGCTGTCGGTATTCTGCGTTACTTTAAAGACTACACTCAACTGTACGGCGATAATCAAAAATTCATGGATATGATTTGTCTTTTCGCAGCAATAATCTTTTTTGTTATCTTTATTGCCTCCTACATATTCTCCACACAAATCACCAAACCCATAAAAAAACTGGCCAAAGCTGCCGAAGAAGTTTCTCAAGGAAATTATGACTTGAAATTAAATATTCATTTGAATGATGAAATCGGCTATTTAGCCTCTAGGTTTCAACTTATGATGGCTAAAATCAGGGAGCAGATTGAAATCATTCAGCAGGACCGGGATGTACTGGAACAAGTCCAGAAAGAAAATAAAAAATTCTTTGACAATGTGACTCATGAACTCAAGACACCGATCACCACCATTGCCGGCTATGCGCAGGCAATTGAGGATTTAGGAATCAAAGAGGATGAATTCACCCGCAAAGGTCTGCAAAGTATTATTAACGAGAGCAGCCGCTTAAATCATATGGTGATAGAATTAATCGAGCTTTCCAAGGCGTCTTCCAATAAGTTCAGCTATGAGTTTACTGATCTAAATTTGAGCGAGTTAATTGAAGAAACCAGCGATGAGATGATGATAAAAGCTAAAAAGTACAATATTGTCCTTAACTGTTCAATAGAACAAGATCTCCGGCTCAAAGGAGATCGGGACAGATTAAAAGAAGTTCTGATTAACCTTATCGATAATGCGATTAAATATGGTAATGTCAATTCTGTCATTCAAATCAATGCCTGTCGTGAGAAAAATGTTGTTTGGGTCGGAATTAAGGATCAAGGGCCCGGAATTCCGGAGGAACTGAGGCAAAAGGTGTTTGATCCTTTTTTCCGAGTTTCGGAAAAAACCTCACGAGAATTAGGCAGCACCGGTCTAGGGCTGACAATTGTCAAAGAAATCATGGAAAAGCACAAGGGCTGTATTGATATCAAGAGCATACCCGGAGAAGGGACAGAGGTCATTCTGCGGTTTGAAAGCGGGGTTTTATGAAAGGAACGTTTCATTTTGAAGTCAATAGAAATTTAATTATCCCTATAATAATCATGGCCTCAGGTATTTTTGCGCTGCTGACTATAACCAATCTGTATTCCTTCAGAGCCAAAGATTGCTCTGCGATCGTCTTGGATAAAGCGCTTTTTCAAGATAAAACGTCTAATACGGAGTCAGGCTCCTTCAGTGTCGATAAAATCGTTAGGTTTACAATTCCCTATTCTGTCAAAGCGTATGATCTTTTGGATTTGAACACCGCTGCCTTGATGTTCAGGCAGACGCAAGATGATTCGTCCTCTCTCCTGCAAACGGGGATTTATGATTTGGCCAAGGGATCTTTCAAGGATAGATTACTGCAAGAAGAGAGATCCTTTGAAGGTACAATTCAAGTATCTCCTGATGGAAAAACGATGTTGACTTCGTTTTATGGAACGGGGAAAGAATTTGGCAAGCTATACGTTGGTGACATTGTCCACAAAAAGAATCTTGATAGTCTAGACAATGTGCTTATCAGTAAATGGCTCCCGGATGGCCAAAAGTTTGTGGGGGTTGATGATTATTTATTTATTTATGATATTGCGACGGGTCAAAGAGAAAATCTTTACAAAATTTCGGACTATAATCTAAACCCAAACAAATACTCCCTCAATTTAAATATCTTAAACAGCGGAGATACTATATGTCTTACAGGAAATATGAGTCAGGGGAATTCTAAGGTTATTCTCTTTAATCTTAAAACTAAACGTCAAAAGACGTATCGAGTTCAAGGAATTTTAAGTTTTTATGATTCTTTCCCTATAGGAGATAATTCTATTGCCTATATCGGAATTGAAAAGGGTGAATATGGATTATTCACCTATGATTTTTCAAGTAATAAGCTGTCCCAACTAATTAATGTCCCAAATGATCAGCAAAAGTTTACGGAATTTTGTCTATCCCCGGACAACAGGAAAATTGCCTATAGTGTCATAGGAATGAATGGTGTCAATCAAATCCATGTTGCCTCACTAAACAATAAACAGGTTACCGATGATGAAATTGTTTATCAGGATTCTAAGGTTATCCAAAATATGATGTGGACAAAAGACAGCAGGGTGCTGTATTACCTTCAAAACAGCGCGGACAGTGCAATTTTGGGCAGGATATTATTCAAAAACTTATAAGATTAACAGATAGGCAAATTAAAATTTACAATTTGGCAACAAGTGCTCTAAGGTAAGAAAAATCTCCAATCTATAATTAAAGCATGAAGTACATCAAGCAATGTACCTCATTAAATTAAGCAAATGGATATTAAAAAGGAGAGATTCTTACCATGAAGAAAACATCAATGACAACTGTTCTCGCTGCAACCGCTATTGTCGCTACCTTGGCTGTTACCTCAACATCAGTTTTGGCTGCGACGGCTAAGACCGGTAATATTCAACCGACAGGACACATTGTGGCTTCGGCAACCACAAGTAATCAACAGGAAGGCAACATCGAATATGCAAAAAAAACACTTTACAATCCTGATGGCAGCATTGCTGCCATTGACGAAACTTGGGCCAATCCTGCCAACCATAATGAAAAAGTAAGTTATCACGACCTTGCCAAAAAAATTGTTGCCGGAGCTTATGTTTTGGAGAACGGGAATGATTATATTAAATTCTCAGAGGATGCTCAGGGGAAGCTGACAGGTTATGAAATGAAATCTCAAAATCATAATTTAACCAACAGTTTAACCGCAACGAAGCAAGATTATATTAATGAATATCAACAAGGGACAAGAAGAGCGGGTTGGAAGGATGAGGGCCTTGTCCAAACTGCGGCTGGAAAATCACTGCATAAGTTGGCCAGGGAGGATAAATCGACGATGCCGGGTGAAGAGGGCACTGTCTATTCAGAAAATGTCTACCTTGATCCCAGCAGCGGTCTTCCAGTCAAAGGGGACATTTCGATCACGAAGAATGGTACAACTAAGCTCTTGTATAATTATGGTTATCAATTCAAAAATGTCAGTGACAACGGGACCATCTTTAATACTCAAGGAATAACGATAAAGAAAATGTAGAGGCAGCTTACAGTGTTCCCTAATAATAAAAATTAAGATTGGTCCTTTATGATAGCTGCAGCTCAGGCGGCTGTTAGCAATTAGGACTAATCAAGGTAAGGCACAAATAGTGTTTGAAGTTTAAAAGCCTTATATATCAAGGGGTTATGAGATTAGTTTACACTCTTTCTATAGGTTTATCCCAGTTCATGTTAATTCATCCTAAGGAGGGCTCGTATTGTTTAACGATTTTATTAAGCACTATAACATGATAAGGTCAATCTTAGAGATGTCTTCCTTTATGGATGCTTTTCAAGGGATACATACCTGCCCCAATGAACAAAGGAACGGATAGAAAATCTGATTTAGACTATTGACTCTTTGAACTAATATTGGTAGCATGATTAGCAAAGAAATTTATGTGAATTCTAACTCGATCTCTTTTGATCTATCTTAAGGGATAAGAGGTTCACTTTGTAACGGATACATTTTACTTTGTTTACAGAGGGAAGTGTTTTTGTTAGATATTTTATACTAACAAAAACACTTTCTTTTATTTACACATTTTTATAGGCCAATGAAGAACATGAAGAACTAAAAAGTGTTGATAGACGACAAATTCGACTGATTTCATCTTACTTCGACAACGAGGCTATGAGATAATTAGCCACATTTAAGAGAAAGGATTTATCTAAAAAATGAAGGCTAAAAGTATTTATTTACTGCTTATACCAGGACTTATTGTGGTTGTGTTTTTTCTATTTCTACCCATTCTAATGATCATCGTTCCTACATTAAAGGGTGATCAAGGAATAACGTTAAGCAGATATATTGTTTTTTTTAAAGATGCCTATTATATGAGTATACTCATGCGGACGGTGCGAATTGGTATTATAACGACTGTAATTTGTATCCTTCTTGGGGTACCCGTTTCCTATTATGTCGCTAAAAGCAGTCCTAAGATTAAAGGGTTATTACTTGCTGCTGCAATATTCCCACAATTAACAGATTCAGTTGTACGTTCTTTTGCATGGATGACGATATTGGGCAGGAATGGTATTATCAATTCGTTGCTTGTTTCTGCTCATCTGTTTACTGAACCTCGTATGTTTCTATATACAGAATCAGCGATCATTGTAGGTTCTGTATATCTTTTTTTACCCTTAATGATCATCTCTATGGTAGGGGTTATGGACAGTATTGAGGATGACTTGGTTGAAGCGGCAGAAAGCTTGGGCGCAAACAAGGTTGTTGCTTTCTTTAAGATAATTTTCCCTCTAAGTGTGCCTGGAATGATTGTTGGAAGCGTTTTGGTATTTACAGGTACTTTTACGGCATATACAACCCCCCAACTTTTGGGAGGTAATAAAAATACGGTCCTTGCAACGCTTTTGTACCAGAAAGCCATGACGTTGAGTGATTGGACACAGGCATCTGTTCTTTCAATGGTGATGATACTGATCACACTTGTAGTGATGTTTAGTATTAACAAATTAGCCTCAAGATTCTATGTGAGAGGTGTATAGTTTGAAAAATAATAAAGTTTTAGTCTTGTTTGTCATCTTAGTTTATGTGTTTTTGTGTGCGCCCTTGCTAATAATTGGCGCCACAGCCTTTGACTCGGGTAATATTATGTCTTTTCCGCCAAAAGGTTTCAGCTTTAGATGGTTTGCTATGGTATTTCAGTCGGAAACCTTTATGACAACACTGGGTATTAGTTTCCAGGTAGCAGTTCTCGCTACACTTATTGCTCTTATTATAGGTATACCTGCCGCTTATGCACTTAGCAGGAAGAATTATCGCGGAAAGAATATTGTGCAAAATATTTTTATCTCACCAATTATTGTACCAGGAGTGGTACTTGGCTTTGCTTTTTTTCGTTTTCTAATCATTAAATTGCAGTTTGGGGTTTTTTTAAGCTTGCTAATTGGTCATGTGATTATTGTCATTCCATATATTATTCGCGTGATAGGATCAAGTCTGGATAATCTTGATTTTTCCATAGAAGAGGCGGCCGTGAGCTTAGGTGCTACGAAGGTGCGAGCTTTTTTCTTAATTGTTCTTCCCAATATAACTTCAGGTGTAATAGCGGCATTCATGTTGGCTTTCATTAACTCTTTTAATAATGTACCTGTATCGTTATTTTTAACAGGACCAGGGGTGAGTACATTGCCTATTAGTATGATGAGCTATGTGGAATACAACTACGATCCGGCAATTTCTGCACTGTCGGTGATCCTTATGGCTATTACAGTATTAATTATGTTTGTTATAGAAAAAACGTTAGGTCTTAATCATTTCACAGAATGAGCGGGGGAAAAAGTATGGCATTAATCCATTTGAAAGATATCTGTGTTTCCTATGATGGGAAAACAGATATCTTAAAAAAGTTAAATCTGAATATAGAAAGAGGTCAGTTTGTTTCACTGCTTGGTCCCAGCGGATGTGGGAAAACCACAACTCTCAGGGTTATCGCTGGTTTCATAGATACGCGGGCAGGAGAGTTTATATTTGATGGTAGTGATTATACAAGGTTAGCTGTTTATAAACGAAATTTTGGCTTGGTATTTCAAAGTTACGCATTATTTCCACATTTGACGGTGTTTGATAATGTAGCTTTTGGGCTGAAAATGCGTAAAACGGGTAAGAAAGAAATTAAGGAATCCGTTGAAGGAATATTAGAGGCAGTGGATTTATCAGCCTATAGTAAAAGATATCCGAAGGAGCTGTCAGGAGGACAAAGACAAAGAGTGGCACTGGCAAGGGCTTTGGTCATTCAACCGGATTTACTGCTCTTAGACGAACCGCTTAGTAATCTTGATGCAAAGCTTCGTCTAAAAATGAGGGTGGAAATCAAAAAAATTCAACAAAAGATGGGTATAACAACGTTATTCGTAACTCATGACCAGGAGGAATGTTTTTCTGTTTCGGATATGGTGGCAGTGATGAATAAAGGTGTTGTTGAGCAGTATGATTCGCCGGAAAAGATATATTCCCGTCCTAAGACAGAGTTTGTTGCCAGATTTATTGGTTTTGAAAATTTCTTTTCTCTTAAAAAACAAGAAAATGGCATATTTCTAACGGATAGTGGTATTTCAATACATATTGATGAGGAAGAAACGTATTCAGACCGAGAAGAAGTGTTTACTGGAACCATAAGACCCGAGAATATTGAACTGCTGCCAAGTGACAGCAATCAGACGGATAATGTGATTCAAGGAAGTATTGAAGTAAGAACCTTTGTTGGCAAAGATTATCAATATAGTGTGGACACGGAAGTGGGGGCAATGATCGTTAACAGCAGTAAGGAACGCATGTATCATCAAGGGGATAAGGTAAAGTTGCATTTGCCATCTAATAAAGTACTTATCCTAAAATCAAAGGAGGATTAATTTAATGAAAAAAATAGCCTTAGTTTTGGCAGCTCTTATGGTAACGACTTTGTTTACTGGCTGCGGTACTCAAACAAGCTCGTCCAATAACACGTCCAGTAATGCAGGAACTCCAACACAGTTAGTCGTATCAACCTGGGGATTAAATCAGGACCAGTACATGAAATATGTTGTTGAACCTTTTGAAAAAGCCAATAACGTAAAGATCGTTGTTGAAACTGGAAATAATGACGAAAGGCTGGCAAAGCTAAAAAATAATCCAAATAGTACGGTAGATGTAATGTATTTAGCAGAAGCTTACTCGCAACAGGCCATTGATGATGGGTTGTTTGCAAAAATAGACTATAGTAAAGTACCTAATGCTAAAAAGATTTTGCCTGTAGCACAAAAGTTTGTTGATGCGGGTTATGGTCCTGCTTATACTCTCAATCGGGCAGCGATTGTTTATAATCCTAAAGCGGTGAGTGGGAAAATTACTTCCTGGAAAGATTTGTGGAGAGCAGACTTAAAGGGAAAAATCGCAATTCCTGATATCACGACAACCTTTGGGCCTTCCATGATCTTCGCAGCTGGATTAGATGCGGGTTCGGATGTAAAGAGTGACAATGGTGCTGCAGCTTTTAAAGCATTAGAGGCTCTCAAGCCAAATGTGGTAAAAACCTACACCAAATCATCTGATTTGGTCAATATGTTCTCAAATGGTGAAATTACAGCAGCAGTTGCTGCAGATTACGTGGTAGGTTCCCTTAAAAAAGCAATGCCAGATGCCGTCTATGTTGATCCGCAAGAGGGAGCGTTCCTCAATTTTAACACCATTAACATTACTAAGAACTCTAAAAATAAAGAATTGGCAACTAAGTTTATCAATTATGTGTTAAGTGCAAAAGTCCAATCGAATACTGCTCCAAATGTCGGTGATTCACCGATCAACGTGGATGTTAAGTTATCTGAAAAGGATGCTGCAAACTTATCCTATGGCGAGTCTGTAAATAAGGCAAATGCCTTAGATTACAGCTTTGTAAACAAGCAGTTAAAGACATGGATTGATCAATGGAATAGATTGTTTAATAACTAAATTATTAAAGAGGGCCAGGCATGGATGCAGACTTGATTATTAAAAATGTGCACGTTTATAATGCATACTTTAAGAAATTTTTTTATCAGGACGTGGCTGTTTTCGAGGGAAGAGTTCTCCATATATCGGAGGCAGGCGGTATGCAGTTAAACGCAAAAAATGTAATTGACGGAAACGAAATGTATCTTATTCCAGGATTGATAGATATGCACATGCATATTGAAAGCTCCATGACGACGCCGATACAATTTGCCAAGGCAGTTATTACACATGGGGTAACAACTGTCTTGGCAGATCCGCACGAAATAGCAAATGTATTTGGACTAGAAGGAATAGAAGTTATGATGGATATGAACTATAACGAGCTGATCGATATATTTTATGGCATTCCCAGCTCTGTTCCTTCGACCTCTTTTGAAATGGAAACTTCAGGCGGAAACATCGGTGTACAAGAAGTGGAACAACTCCTTCAAAGAAAAGATGTGCTCTGTCTCGGAGAAGTCATGAATTTTAGGAATCTAGTGGAAAATCGGGATTCCGAAATTAACAAGATTATTTCGATAATCAAGGAGAAAAGGCCAGAACTTGTTATCGAAGGACATTGTCCCAAAATCTCTGGTTTGGAACTTTCAAAGTATATTTTTTGTGGTGTAGATGGGGATCATACTCAACAGACTGTTCAGTCCCTTGAGGAGAAGATACAAAAAGGTATGTTCGTGGAACTACAGGAAAAGTCTTTAACTCAGCCAATTATAGATTATGTTATAGAACATGATCTATATGATCATGTTGCGCTGGTAACAGATGATGTAATGGCGGATAAACTTGTAGAAGGACATTTAAACCTGTTAGTAAAAAAGTCAATTAAAATGGGTATGAGGCCGGAAATGGCCATATATATATCCACTTATACACCGGCAAGAAGACTAAAGTTAACTGATAGAGGAAGCATAGCACCGGGGAAAGTTGCTGATTTTATATTGCTCAGTGATCTGGATGAGTTCATTATCCATTCAGTTTTCAAGCGTGGAGTGAAGGTTGGAAATGAAACTTGTGAATTTGCAGAGCAAAAACGATGTTTCCCCGCTCATTTCTATAATAGTATAAAGCTTTCCAGGTTATCTTCATCCGATTTTAGAGTATATATATCCGATAATAGAACCAGAGCTTTATGCAGAATCATCAAAGTGCACAACGATAGCACGTTTACTGAGGAATGTTTTGATTGGTTTGAGGTTGATCGAAATCACTTACTGTGGCAGAATTCAAGTTATTGCCTCATTGCAGTTTTTGAAAGGTATGGAAAAAACAATCAAAGATCTTACGGTTTGGTTGGTGGAGATGTACTTAAGCGAGGTGCTGCAGCCAGTAGTTATTCCCACGATAGTCATAATCTAATGATCATGGGAAGAAATGAAGACGATATGGTATTAGCCGCGAATTGGGTTATTGATCATCAGGGCGGTATTTGTGTCGCAGATCAGGGCGAAATCATTGCAGCCTTGGAACTGCCGGTCGGTGGTATTTTATCTGAAGAATCACTAGAGATATTAGCCCAAACGTTAAAAGATGTTAGACAAGCTCTAAAGAAATTAGGTTATACGCATCATAATGAAATTATGTCGCTGAGCACGCTCACCCTTCCTGTCAGTCCAGCCTTAAAAATTAGCGACCAAGGCTTAATCAAAGTAAGCGAACAGAAATTTGTTGACTTACTTTTATAAAATTAAAGTAGTCAGAAGAAGGTATTTTCTTGGATAGGTTGATTATCAAAGATGTATCTATACTTACGATGAATTCGGAAAAAAAGATCATCGAAAATGGTGTTGTGGTTATTAAAGGTGACGTCATAGAGGCAGTAGGAGACAAAAGGCTGCATGAGAAATATAAAGCTGGCCGGGTCATCGATGGTAATAATGGCATCTTAATACCCGGTATGGTAAATACACATACTCATGCTGCAATGGTGGTTTTTAGAAGTCTGGGAGATGATCTTGCAGATAGACTGAAAAAGTATATCTTTCCACTAGAAAAAAAGTTGGTCGATAAGAACCTGGTGTCACTCGGTTCTAAATATGGTATTGCGGAAATGCTGTTATCCGGTGTGACAACATTTGCAGATATGTATTACTTTGAGGATGAAGTGGCAAAAGCGGCAAAGGAAATGGGAATTAGAGCAGTCCTTGGAGAAACTGTGGTTAATTTTCCATCTCCGGATTCTAGAGTACCATACGGTGGTTTAGACGTCGGTGAACAATTTATTGAAAAGTGGTTAGGGGATGACCTGATCACACCGGCTATTGCTCCTCATGCAACTTATACCAATGACAGTATTCATATTCAGAAGGCCTCCGCATTAGCTGAAAAATTCAATGTTCCAATGATGATGCATGTGGCGGAGATGGAAGCTGAAATAAAGAAATACCGAAACGAGTATAATATGACCCCAGTGCAATATCTTGAGAGCTTATCGGTGCTAAATGAACGGTTTATTGCAGCTCACTTAATCCATGTTTCGATGGATGATATGGATATTCTTGATAAGAGAAATATCGGTATCGCTCATAATATCGGTGCCAATGCTAAAGCGGGAAAAGGTGTTCCTCCTCTCAAGGAAATGGTGAATAGAAAGATGAGGGTAGGGCTTGGCAGTGACGGACCGATGAGCGGAAATACACTGGATATTATCAACCAAATGTCATTAGCAGCTAAAATACACAAGTTGTTTAATCATGACAGGACACTATTTCCTGCAAGGGACATCGTGGAAATGGCTACTTTAGGCGGTGCCAGAGCGTTAAAACTCGATAACTTAATAGGCTCTATAGAACCGGGTAAAAAAGCGGATTTGGTAATTCTTGAAACCGACTCAGTGAATATGCAACCCATCTACGATTATTACGCTACCCTTGTGTATGCTGCCAATGCCGGCAATGTCGATACGGTGATTGTTAATGGCAAGGTTTTGGTCAGGAACAAATGCTTTATTGAATACGAAATTGAAAAGATCCAACAGGAACTTAAGGCTCTAAATCTAAAAATTAAAATGGAATGCAATTACTCTGGAATGAATTGAGTTAATGCTCAACATACCGGATTTTCTGCTATCTTTTAGCGACGTCCCATTGAATTCGGGCTTAAAAATCGGTAAAATTCTGTTATGCCAGAATTATAACGATGACGAATGATAGCAGGTGGTAAAGTGTACTTGACTGATTCAACTGAGAATAGAAAAACGATTTGTCATATCTATAATGAAGTTTCTATAGAATTATTTGGTTATGGTACTGTCCTATTGAAGGCGAATATAAGAGAGGATGTCTTGACTATTCGTTCCAAGCATAGGCGGGCACAACGTTCAGAAGTGTTGGAGAGAGAGATCCCTTTGCTAAAGGAAGAAGTGGACTTTCATTTAAGTAAGTTATTTAAAAGTATGTTGAGACAAAAGCTGGAACAAGAAATGGGTCTTAATATTATAGCGGTGCTACGGGATTATGATTCTTCAACTCAATGGGCATTTACTAATATAATTCTAGCTCCATAGTTCTATAATAGCGAAAAATAGTGAATGGCCTATTTTGATTGCAGCGGCTCAGGCAGCCATTTAATCGAGAAGTAAGGCATAATAAAAATTAAAACAAGGGTACTGTCACTAATGATTTTAAGGGATGGTATCCTATTTGTGTTTATAAACAATAAATTACAACATAGAAAGATATTCTTTAATACAAAAGGACATCATAAGATTAAATTTAATCGATGAATTCTCCAGCTCAATATTAAGGATTTCTTTAATTTTTCGAAGACGGTAAACGATCGTATTTCGATGCGTGTGCAGCCGGGATGCCGTATCGAGCAGGCTGCAATCTGATAAGAGGTAAATATGAAGCGTGTGCATGTAATCTGAATCGTGGTCGCGATCGTATTCTTCCAATTTACCCAGATGCTGCAGAAAAAGTGTTTCCAGCAAACTCGGATCAGATACACCGAAAAATATCTGAAGCAGTCCAAGCTCATCAAAACGCACACACTGCCGTTTGTAGAATTCTGCAGCAGACAGAGAAAAACGAGCGCGTTTGTAGCTTAAACTAATTTGGGCAAGGGAATGTGCCGTATCACTGATACCCAGGATAATACTGTC